>NC_009767.1:1940000-2263333 GCF_000017805.1 Roseiflexus castenholzii DSM 13941
CCCGATCTCATCTTTGCTCTGAAGTGGTTCCTGAGTTCGACCATCGCCTACGTGGCGGGCAATCTGTTCATTTACTACGAAGAAGGCAACCCGCGCGCCGTCGTTGCGCCTGATGTGTTCGTCATCATGGGTGTGCCGCAGCGCCGTCGTCAGATCTTCCAAACCTGGAAGGAAGGCGGGCGTGTGCCGGATGTAGTCATCGAGATTACCTCAAAACGCACGCAGAAGGATGATCGTGAACGCAAACCGGCGATCTACGCTGCGCTGGGAGTGCCGGAGTATTTTATCTTTGATCCCAACGGCGACTATCTCGATCCACAGCTTCAGGGTTTCCGGCTGGTCAATGGGATGTATGAACGTATGCAGACGTTTCCGTTGAGGAGCGACGCCCTGAACCTGGAACTGCGCCAGGAAGACTCGATCCTGCGGCTCTATAACTCGCAAACCGGTGAGCGGTTGCCAACATCGGACGAAGAAGTGCTGGCGCGGCGTGCAGCGGAAGCGGCGCGTCTGGCTGCCGAACGCGAGTTGCTCGCAGAAACGCAAGCGCGTCTGGCGGCGGAGGCGCATGCCGCAAAACTGGAAGCCCGCGCCGCAAAATTGGAGGCAGAAGTTGCCCGTTTGCGCGCTGCACTGGCGAAGCGCGCGAAATCGTCAACCGAACCACAGGCGCCAGAGGAGGCGTAGCCATGCCGATCTATGAGTATCTCTGCCCACAGTGCAACGGGCGTTTCCAGAAACTGGTGTATGGGTTCCGTGACCCGGAGGGGCTTGCATGCCCGCGCTGCGGCACAACCGACGTGCGCCGCGCGATTTCGCGGGTGGCGGTGCTCAAGTCCGAGGAATCGCGCATCGAGGCGCTTGCCGATCCGTCGATGCTCGCCGGTCTCGACGAGAACGACCCGCGATCGATCGCGCGATGGGCGAAGAAGTTGGGCAAGGAACTCGGCGAAGAAGCGGGCGACGATTGGGACGAGATGGTGGACGAGATGCTGGAAGAGGAATTGCAGCGCAAAGACAAAGGCGAAGACGATGGCAGCGACGCGGAGGGCGAGGAGACAGCGCCTGCATCAAAGAAGGGTGTGTCACAACCTGATGACCTTGGATGGGCTTGAAGAGAACCGCCATGACGATGGTCGCACCGTACAAGTACGGTAGGGCGCCTCATGGTGACAGAGGTTATACCAATGACCTGTGACCATCCGGCATGGTCACCCCGAGCAGCGCGAGGGGTCTGGCGTGACCCGCTGAGATTCCTCGCTGCGCTCGGAATGACACGCATGTGGCATCTTCAATCGTGGTATTCGTGGTCGGGGTTTTCCCGCGTTGTCAAGTCGAACATCCTTCTCCGTCCACGCAGCGCGAGGGGTCTGGCGCGACCCGCTTAGATTCCTCGCTGCGCTCGGAATGACAAGTCGCTGCGCTCGGAATGACACGCATGTGGCATCTTCAATCGTCATTGGTATTCGTGGTCGGGGTTTTCCCGCGTTGTCAAGTCGAACATCCTTCTCCGTCCACCTTCCCCGGTGGGGAGGTTTCAGGGTGGACAGCGCGCATGCGCCTAGCGGGCATGCATGGCGTTGGGATGCGCCGTTTTACCCCTGCCCCTCTCCCGCGTGCGGGAGAAGGGAGACCGGCGCTGTGCTCGAGTCCGTCCCCTGGTGGGGGCGCCGGTGTTTGAGCGGGGACTCGGTCCGTCCTTGAACTGCGGAAGGGGGAAGGGGATGCCCTCGTCCGGCAGGGGAAGGCGCCTGACAAACGCTTCCCGCGAGGGCATTGCTCCCTTTTCGCATCTTCTCCGATGGGGAAAGGGACACTCTTGCCCGGCGGGAGCAGATCGGTGTGGATGTCTGCAATGGGGTTGCATTGCCTGCGGAAAGGTGACAGGCGACGTCAGGATGCCATGTTCCGGGTTGGCTCAACCCGACGGATGTCATTGAAAGCAACAGGAAGTCGTGCGTTTTCGTGAACACATTCTGGCGGCTGCGGCGACCGGTCTGGCGCTCTACCCGCGCTCACCATTCCGCGCGGCGCTGACGATCCTTGGTGGCGTGGCGCTGGATATCGATCATTTCGTGCTCTACGCGCTGCGCAGCGGCGACTGGAACCCCGTCGGCGCGTTGCGCTACGACCGGCGGCGGCATCGTCCGCCGCGCCGGGGTGACACACAACCGCGATACGGGTCACTTCGCTCGATTGCGCACGAGCCGCAGGTTACAGTACCGCTGGTCTGGATCACGGCGATCCTCTGGTCGCCGCTGCGCCCGTTTGCCGCCGGGCTGACGGTGCATCTGGCGCTTGATCTGCACCTGCCGCACTATAACTGGCGCGTCTATCGCCGAGCGCGGGGCCGGTGCGAACGCTGTGGTGTCGCCGGTGTTCCACTCGAAGTCTACTATCTGGTCGATCCTCGTCGCGGCGGCAAACGCTGGTCGGCGCAGAACTGCGTGCTGTGGTGCGGAGAATGCGCGCGTGAGGCGAGAGACAGGAGGGAAAGAATATCCACGCCTCTTGGGTCTTTGCCTGGAGTCGACGGGTGTGATGCAACCTGACCGGTGGAAGAATCGCCAGCGCTGGCAGGCGTCCAGATAGACCTTCCAGGTTTTGAAGGGAAGAATCGTGAAACCTCCCGACAACCTTACCTGCCGCGACGCAATCCGCGGCATGCCGCTGGCGTTCAACGCGCGCGCGGCGCGCGGACTGCGCGCTGTCATTCAGTTTCGCATCACCGGCGCCGAACCGGGGGACTACTACCTGCGCATCGCTGATGGTGAGTGTCTATTCCACGAAGGCGTCTTTCCCACACCCGATGTCAGCATTCATGCTCGCTCAGACATATGGCTGGCAATTGCCCACGGGAAACTGGATGGGACGCTGGCATACCTGATGCGGCGGTATCGCGTCGAAGGCGACGCCCTGCTCCTGATGCGCCTGAAATCGCTCTTTTCGAGTGACTGACCGACCCGAATCATACCTCCCGAATATCAAAAACCTGCTTGACGACCGGCGCAATCGTCGCTTTCACCTGATCGAGGGTTAATCCGCTGATCTTGAAGGTGATCAGACGCGCACCGTCTTCTTTGTCGAACTGACCGAACGAAATGAAGTTGCCGTTCGCCTGGAAAACGGCCGTGCTCAAGCGAGCCAGCATGCCGGGACGGTCATCGAGCAACGCCGTCACCCGCACGCCATGCTCGCGCACACTCATCAGTTCGAGCAGGATTTTGAACAGATCGGTTTCGGTGATGATGCCGACAACGTCATGCCCGCGCATCACCGGCAACCCGCCGACGCGCTTGTCCGCCATAATGCGCGCTGCTTCCTCAATGGGGGTATCCTCGGCGACGGTAATCACCTCGTGGGTCATGACCTCATCGACCGTCAGTTTGCTCAACAAATAGTTCAATTCCCATACACTCAGCGACGTGATCGGCGATGGCGACGCAAAAAGCAGGTCGCGCTCGGCGACGATGCCAACCAACCGGTGATGGTCGATCACCGGGGCGCGCCGGATGCGCTTTTCCCGGAACAGCATTAAGGCGTCTGACACAGTGGTTTTGGGCGCCACGGTAATGACCGGAGCGGACATGCGTTCACCGACAAGCATAGGAGTGCTCCTGTTTCTTCAGATCATAATCTGTGATTGTCAATCACAATGCGCACGCACAAGCGTGTTTGCACAACGGCGGATTTATGACCCGTCCTGATGCTCGCGCGCCAACCGCATAACCCGAAACGCTTCGGCATATGCCAGTCCTGCGGCTTTGCCGGTCTCCGCCGCCCAATCGCGCAGCCATTGACCGTCGCCGACCTGGACCTGACTGGCGTGGCAGCGCAAGGCTTCGATTTTGCGCTCGATCGTCATGGATATGTCCACATATGTTGTATACAATCCCGCTTGATCGGAGGTGATGTACAGTTCTTTGACCTGGTGCGGCTCAAGTCCTTCGGCGAGCAGTTCCGGGAAGATCGGGCGCGTCGGTGCGCTGGGGAAGACGGCGGCGACAGCGGCTTCGGCGGCGGCGCGGTGATCGGCATGGTTGACGTACTCATCGCCATAGAAGAACGCGGTCGGATCGCCGCAGACGACGCGGTCCGGCTTCAGGCGGCGGATCAGGCGCGTCAACTCACGGCGCAGTTCGAGCGTCGGTTCGAGCACGCCGTCCTTGTAACCAAGAAAGAACACATCGCGCACGCCGAGCACGCGGGCAGCGGCGCGTTGTTCTTCTTCACGAATGCGCACCAATGCGCGCAAGTCCTGGTGCGGGTCATTGCTGCCGGCGGAACCGTCGGTCACGATACAGTAGTAGACCTCGTGCCCTTCGTCCGCCCAACGCGCGGCGCTGCCGCCCATGCTGAATTCCGGGTCGTCCGGGTGGGCAAAAATGCCCAGGATTCGCAGCGGAGAGAATGGTGTGTCGCTCATGGTCTTTTCTCGTGCTGAATGGCATCATTTGAGCATAGAACGCAGTGTACCGCAACTCGGATGGGTTGTCGAGGGTGTGGGCAGGTGAGTCCGTAATCTGCTGCATTGCTCGAGGCTGAATCATCGAGGAGAACGCACGGCAGGCGCGCCCTGCGCGGATGCGTGCGCCAATCCCGCCGCCCTACGCCAGTTTAAGGGGGAGATAGAACATCCGCGCGAACACCGGCACAGTAGGCGCGCGGGAGAGGGGCGAGGGTAAAACGGCGCATCCCAACGCGATGCAAGCCCACTATGATTATGCGTGCTGCCCGCCCTTGAACCTACACTTGCGGAGCTTGGTTCACTCAGTGCGGGCATTCATTCCCGCGCGGCGGACGCGCCTTGCGCGGATGCGCGCGCCCATTCCGGTTAGCCCCGCGCGGCGGCGCCCGCGTGTCTGCACCGCTGTCGAAGCGTTGCGCGTTCACCTGGTCTGTGCTATAATCGTCCTCTGCAACTGAAGAACGCTTCTGCTCTCTTGCGTCCGCGCCTCCGCGCATGGTGCGGGTCCGACAAAGAGGGCCAGTGACCAGAGGAGGATCAATGCGCGAGCGTCGTCGTGACTACGAACTGTTATTCATTATCCCCCCAATACGAATTGGCGATGAGGAGATTCACAACGCCATCGAGCGAGTCTCCCAGGCGATCACCAATCTTGGTGGCGTTATGACAGCCATCAATCACGCGCCACCCTGGGGGCGGCGGAAATTTGCCTACCCGATCCGCGCCTATGTCGAAGGCGAAGCGAGCCGTCGGGTGTTCACCGAAGGGTATTATGTGCTGATGAACTTTCAGATGGCGACGGATCGCGTCGCTGAACTCGAACGCCTGCTCAAACTCAACGACTCGGTGCTGCGCTATCTGCTGACGCTGGTCGAGACGCGCGGCGCGGCGCGTTCTACGGTCGCACCGGTCGAGTCGTTCGATGGTGCAGAGCCTGAGGATGAAGACTTCGAGGAGGATGAAGAAGAACTGGACGTGGAGGACGTCGAAGCAGGCGACGAGGACGATGAAGACTGATAGGCGCTGGTTCGTTATGAAGGGGAGAGGAACGAACAATGGCGAAGGATCTGAATAAGGTGATGATCATTGGGCGTCTCGGCAAGGATCCAGAGATGCGTCATACGCCTGGCGGCAGTCCTGTCACGACGTTTAGCGTTGCCACCGGACGGCAATGGAAGGATGGCAGCGGTGAATTGCATGAGGAAACGGAGTGGTTCAACGTGGTGACGTGGAACAAACTGGCTGAAATCTGCTATGAGCACCTGCGTAAATCCAGTCGCGTCTACATCGAAGGGCGTCTCCAGACTCGCCATTGGGAAGATCAGAATGGTGTGACGCACTACCGCACCGAGGTGGTGGCGAGCGATATGATTATGCTCGACAGCCGAGTTCCGCGAGAACCATCACACTACAGCGATGAACCGCCCTATCATCAGCCTGATCATCGCTCCCCTGCTCGTGGGCAACAGGCGAAGGACGATTTTGTCATTGGCGATGAGGATATTCCGTTCTAGCGACTCAGGTGAGGTTTCTTGTGACTGACGATCAGACCCGTCGTAGCGCTGGCGCATCACGCCGTCGCTTTGGCGCCCGGCGCAAAGTTTGCGCATTCTGCGCCGATAAGATTCGCGTCGTGGATTATAAAGATGTGAAGCGGCTGCAACGCTGCATGTCCGAACGCGGCAAGATTCTGCCGCGTCGCCGTACTGGTGTGTGCGCGCGCCATCAGCGTTCGCTCACAGTAGCGATCAAGCGGGCGCGCCATATGGCGCTGCTGCCGTTTGTTGCAGCGCATATGCATTCGTAAGCCATCGTGAGTCTACTCCTCGCAGAACCGCCCGGTTCGTTCGCCTGTGTTGCATCAGCTCGCAGGGTGTATGAACCGTGGCGGCTCTTGTGTGCAAGATTTGTCTTCATATGACGTCTAATCAACGCAAACCGCAACCGCCGCGCTCGACCGGCGCGCGCGCTCCGGCGCCTCCACGCCGCCATCTGCGTCGCAGTGAGATTGAACGTCGCCGACAGCGCGCGATTGTGATTGGTACAGTGGTGGTTGTGGCGCTGGCGTTGATCGCCATCACTGCGGGACTGGTCTACGAACGGCTCTGGCTGCCGGGTCGTCCGGTGGCGCAGGTCGGCGATGTGACGCTGACCCGCGGCGATTATGAGGCGGAGCGTCGTGGCGAAGCGGCGCGCTCGATTGCGCAGAGTCTCTATCTGGCAACCTTCGGTTCGCAGTTTGCGCAACAGTTCCTCGATCAGATTCCGCAGATCGATGCTCAGGCTGTCGCTGCGCGTGATGAACCGGTGGACGACGCTCTGGTGCAGCAATGGATCGATCTGCAACTGATCCGACAGGGTGCGCAGACCGGATTTGCGATTCAGGTGACCGATGGTGAGGTGGCACAGGAGTTCATCAATCTGTATGGCGCTGAATTTGCGCCGCCGGTCGATGCGGTGACGCCGACTGCTGTTCTGCCGCCGACCTTGCCGCCAACCAGCCAGTCGGAACCAACTATCGGACCAGGAACGCCATCGCCGACCCCCGCTGGTCCGACAGCGACGCCAACGCCGTCGCCGACGCCGGAACCGACTCAGACGCCGTCGCCAACACCGCTGCCGGACGAAGCCCTGGCTCGCCAACAGGTGGCATTGCAGCGCCTGTACGATGAGTATGTCAATGAGATGCGGCGCGTCGATCCCCAGCGTCGCATTCATCTGACAATCGACGATTTTCGGCGTGGTCTGTATGCCCAGTTTTTGCGCCAGGTTCTGACGAGTAAGGTGCAGGAGCAACTGGTGCCGGATGCGACGTTTACGCCAACCACCGATCCGAGCAGCATTGAGGTGCGCCATATCCTGCTCAAAGTGACGGTTCCGCTCACGGCGACGGAAGAAGAGCGTGAACGGGCGTTTGCTGCGCGCCGTGCTGAAGCCGAGGCGCTGCTGGCAGATGCGCGGGCGGCTGCCGATTTCGCGGAGTTGGCGCGTGAACGCTCTGAGGATTTCAATACGAAGGAGACCGGCGGGACGCTGCCGTTGTTCGACAAAGATGGCAAGACCACCGATGGACGGCAGATCGATCCGGCAATCGTTCAGGCAATCGCCAATGCAGCCGAGAACGACATCGTCGGTCCAGTGCGCACCTCGTTTGGCTGGCACATTGTGCAACTGGTGCGTCGCACGGTCGATACACGCGAGGTGCAGCTCAATAAGGCGCGAGCTGAGGCGTTCGAGCGCTGGCTCGAAGAACAGCGCGCGGCAATCAATATTCAGCGCTTCCCAACGCTCGTGCCAACTCCGTCGCCGCTGCCGACCGGGACGCCCGCTCCGCTGCCAACGGTGGAATTGGGAGGCGAACCAACGCCAACGCCGTTGCCGACGCCAACTGAAACCGGCGTCCCTCAAGGAACGCCTGAGATAACGCCGACGCCGTAAATGTGAGGTGAGAGGCGAGAGGTGAGAGGCGAGAGGTGAGAGGCGAGCGGCGAGCGGGGTCCGGCAATGGCGTCGCGCGCGATGTATCTCGCATTTGTGGAGAGACGAGGCGAGCGGCGAGCGGGGTCCGGCAATGGCGTCGCGCGCGATGTATCTCGCATTTGTGGAGAGACGAGGCGAGCGGCGAGCAGGGTCCGGCAATGGCGTCGCGCGCGATGTATCTCGCATTTGTGGAGAGGCGAGGGTGAGCGGCGAGCGGGGTCCGGCAATGGCGTCGCGCGCGATGTATCTCGCATTTGTGGAGAGGCGAGGGTGAGCGGCGAGCGGGGTCCGGCAATGGCGTCGCGCGCGATGTATCTCGCATTTGTGGAGAGGCGAGGGTGAGAGAGTGAGCGGCGAGCAGGGTCCGGCAATGGCGTCGCGCGCGATGTATCTCGCATTTGTGGAGAGACGAGGGTGAGAGAGTGAGCGGCGAGCAGGGTCCGGCAATGGCGTCGCGCGAGATTTATCTCGCATTTGTGGAGAGACGAGGCGAGCGGCGAGCGGGGTCCGGCAATGGCGTCGCGCGCGATGTATCTCGCATTTGTGGAGAGGTGAGAGGCGAGAGGGGTGAGGCGCGAGGCGTGAGAGGCGAGGGGTCCGGCAATGGCGTCGCGCGCGATGTATCTCGCATTTGTGGCGAGGTGAGAGGCGAGAGGGGTGAGGCGCGAGGCGTGAGAGGCGAGGGGTCCGGCAATGGCGTCGCGCGCGATGTATCTCGCATTTGTGGCGAGGTGAGAGGCGAGAGGGGTGAGGCGCGAGGCGTGAGAGGCGAGGGGTCCGGCAATGGCGTCGCGCGCGATGTATCTCGCATTTGTGGCGAGGTGAGAGGCGAGAGGGGTGAGGCGCGAGGCGTGAGAGGCGAGGGGTCCGGCAATGGCGTCGCGCGCGATGTATCTCGCATTTGTGGAGAGACGAGGGTGAGAGGGTGAGCGGCGAGCGGGGTCCGGCAATGGCGTCGCGCGCGATGTATCTCGCATTTGTGGAGAGGCGAGGGTGAGAGAGTGAGCGGCGAGCAGGGTCCGGCAATGGCGTAGCGCGAGATTTATCTCGCATTTGTGGAGAGGCGAGGGGTGAGAGACGAAAGGTAGAAAGGAGCGTAGGGTTAAGCGGTTCGCTCGCCCGTTCTCGTGGGAAGGTCGAAGACATCCTCGACCTTTGAAGTCTGCTCCACACGCATCGCTATGCTGGCGGTCATTGCTGGCGGAAAGACTCGCTTCCTCTGGGTATGCTTCGCCGTGACCTCAAATGTCTGCTCCAGAGGCAAAAGGCGAGGCGCAAGACATGCAACCATGAGACATTGGAAACCACGATCTGCCCACGGGCGATGGATGGCGCTTGGTCTGTTGATTCTTGCGCTTGGCGGCGTTACTCTGGCGGTTGTGGATCTGATACGTCGCCTGAGCGGCAGCCCCGAAACATGGCAGATCGATATTGGCGCATTGGGTTGGCTGCTGTTGCTTATTGGCAGCCTGCTGGCGGCGCTGTGGTCGGCGCATCGCTTGATGTCCGCCCTGACGCTCACCTACGATATCGACCGCAACGGATTGTATATCCGCTGGGCGGGCAATCAAGTGATTATTCCTCTGGATAGGATTATAACGATCGATGTCGGGGCAGGTCCGGTGTTTTTGCCGTTTGGTCCGTTCCAGCGCGTAGGCACGTATTGGGGGCGCGCATTTACCGGTGAAGCGCCGCTTTACCTGTACGCAACGCAACCTCCAGGCGAGTGCCTGATTATCTACACCGCAGACGCCGCCTATGCCCTCTCACCGGAAGACCCGGACGCATTCGTGCAGGACCTCGAACAGCGCCGGAGTCTGGGCGCGACCAAGGTCCTGCAACCGTCGCTCGAACACAGCCGGGTGTTTCACTATGCATTCTGGCGCGACAGAACCGTGCTGGCGCTGGTTCTGGCAGCGATGATGATCAATCTGCTGGCGTTTGGGTTGGTCGCCGTCGCCTATCCGTCGCTGGCGCCGCTGGTGGAGATGCGCTTCGACGCAACCGGTGAACTTGCCGAGTTGCGTCCACGCCATCAGACCCTCTTTCTGCCCCTTGCGGCGTTTGGTCTGAGTCTGCTCAATACAACAGCTGGTCTGGCACTATACCGGAGTCTGCCGCTTGGTGCGCGTTTGTTGCAGGGCGCCTCGGTCATTGTGCAACTCCTATTTCTCGTTGCGGTCGTGCAGATACTCTGGTGAAGCGTGTCGCTTGCACTGCATCAGTGCGTTATACCAATGATCTGTGTCAGTGCGTTATACCAATGACCGGTGACCATCCGGCATGGTCACCCCGCGCAGCGCGAGGGGTCGTGCGCGACCCGCTCAGTTTCCTCGCTGCGTTTACCCTGAGCGAAGCGAAGGGCTCGGAATGCCACGCATGCGGCATCGTCAAGCGTCATTGGTATTACCCCTCCAGCAACAGTCGCTCTGGGTCTTCCACCAGTTCTTTCACCCGCACCAAAAATGATACCGCCTCACGCCCGTCGATAATGCGGTGATCGTAGGAAAGCGCGACATACATCATCGGGCGAATGACGACCTGCCCATCAAGCGCTACCGGGCGCTCCTGAATCTTGTGCATGCCCAGGATGCCAACCTGCGGTGTGTTGAGGATTGGCGTTGACATGAGTGAGCCGAAGATACCGCCGTTGGTGATGGTGAAGGTGCCTCCCTGGAGATCGGCAATCGTGAGTTTTGACTCGCGGGCGCGGCGCGCCAGTTCTTCGATGCCGCGCTCGATCTCGGCAAAACTGAGGCGATTGGCGTCGCGCAACACCGGCACGACTAACCCTTCGTCGGTGCTGACGGCAATACCGATGTCGTAATAGTGTTTGATGATGATCTCGTCGCCACGGATTTCGGCATTGAGCAACGGGAAGGCTTTCAGCGCGCCGATGACTGCTTTCGTGAAGAACGACATGAAACCGAGACCGACGCCATGACGCTCGCGAAACGGATCGCGATGGCGCTTGCGCAGGTCGATGACGGCGCTCATATCGATCTCGTTGAATGTCGTCAGCATTGCCGCTGTGCGTTGCGCTTCAACAAGACGGGCGGCAATCGTCTGGCGGCGGCGACTCATCCGAATGCGCTCCTCACGCCGTCCTTCGCCGGAGACCGGCGCAGGAACAGGCGGAGGCGCCGATGTCGGAGCGGGCGGCGGGGGGGTGTGTTCCATCGGCGCAGGACGGGGCGCCCTCTCGCGTTTGAGCACGTCCTCTTTCGTCACCCGACCGCCGGGACCGCTGCCGGGGATGGCGGCAATGTCCACCCCCTGCGTCTCGGCGACCCGGCGCGCGACCGGAGTAGCCATCACTCTGGTTCCGGATGCGCCATCGTGCGACTGCGCCGCGACCGGCGTCTCAGCGGTTTCAGCGATAATGCCCAGGATTTCGCCCATGGTCACAATCGCGCCATCAGGTTTGAGAATGTGGCTCAGAACCCCAGACTCTTCGGCGGTCACCTCAACGGTTACTTTATCGGTTTCGAGTTCGACCAGCACCTCACCGGCGGTGATCGGGTCGCCTTCGTGTTTGCGCCATGCCCCAACCGTGGCTTCGACGATCGACTCTCCCAGTGTTGGGACCTTAATCTCGACTGCCATACCATCCTCGTGGTTCAGTGATACTGTTCAACTGCTGGCGCGCGCAGCGCCTCGGCGATCAGGCGTTGCTGCTCGATCAGATGCAACGCCAGCGATCCTTCCGATGGACTCGCCGATGCCGGTCGCCCGACATAACTGAGCGTCAGGTCGGGTCCGATCAGTTCGCGCAGACGCGGCGCAACATAGCGCCAGGCGCCCATGTTCTCCGGCTCTTCCTGCAACCAGATGACCTCCTGAAGATTGGGGTAGCCCGCCAGCACGTCGCGCAGTTCATCGACGGGGAAGGAATACAATTCCTCCAGCCGCACCACTGCGACGCCATTCGTCAACGGCGTGTCGCTGGCGCTCAGCAGATCGACATAGATTTTCCCGGAACAGAGCACCAGGCGCGCAACATCCGCCGGACGCTCACGTGCCTGTGGATCGTCGATCACCCGCTGGAAGCGCCCTTCGCTGAGATCGTGCAGCGATGACGCAGCGCGTGGGTGGCGCAGCAGGCTTTTGGGCGTCATCACAATCAATGGGCGCGGATCGGCGTTCAACAGGAGCGCCTGGCGGCGCAGCAGATGGAAATACTGCGCTGCCGTGGTACAGTTCGCCACCCGAATGTTGTCCTCGGCGGCAAGTTGCAAAAAGCGTTCGAGGCGCGCGCTCGAATGTTCGGGACCCTGCCCTTCGTAACCGTGAGGGAGGAGCATGACAAGCGCCGGCGTTTGTCCCCATTTCTTGCGCGCCGACACGATAAACTGATCGATGATGACCTGCGCGCCGTTGGCGAAGTCGCCGAATTGCGCCTCCCAGATGACGAGCGCCTGCGGGTTGTGCGCCGAATAGCCGAACTCGAAACCGAGTGCAGCCGCTTCGGAGAGCGGACTATTGTAGACCGCAAACGATGCACGCGCCTGCGGCAGCGCCTGGAGGGGACACCAGCGTTCATCAGTCTGCGCATCGTGCAGCACCAGATGGCGCTGGCTAAACGTGCCGCGCTCAACGTCCTGTCCGGTCAGGCGGATGGGGATGCCCTCTTCCAGGAGCGAGGCGAATGCCAGAATCTCGGCGTGCGCCCACTCGATGGCGCCTGGCATATGCAGCGCCGTGCGCCGCCGTTCCAGCATGCGTTCCAGTCGCGGGTGCGCCCGAAAGCCAGGGGGCCACTGGAGGAGCGCCTCGTTGAGCGCAACCAGTCGCTCGGCGGCAACGGCGGTATGCGTGCGTCGGGCGATGCCCGGAGGCGGCGATGGCGGCGGCTCCTCGAAGTGCGGGTGCGCTTCCGCTTCGCTGCGCGCCTGCTGTAACCGATCCCAGACGGTCGTCATCATCTGGTTCGACTCTTCGGCGGATATCACGCCTTCCGCGATCAGTTTCGACGCCCACTGCTCACGAACCGTCGGGTGTCGCGCGATAATCGTGTACATCGTTGGTTGCGTAAATGCAGGTTCATCGCCTTCGTTATGCCCCCAACGCCGGTAGCCGACCAGATCGATCAGAAAGTCCTTGCCGAAGCGCTCGCGGTAGGCGTAAGCCATGCGCGCCACCGCGATGCACCCCTCGACATCATCGGCATTGACGTGGACAATCGGAATCTCGAACCCTTTCGCCAGATCGCTGGCGTAGAGCGTCGAACGGCCTTCGCGCGGCGAGGTGGTGAACCCGATCTGATTGTTGACGATAATGTGGATAGTTCCGCCGGTGCTATACCCGGCAAGGTTGGCAAGGTTCAGCGTCTCGGCGACGATCCCCTGACCGGGAAAAGCCGCATCGCCGTGGATGAGGATTGGGAGCGAAGCGCGTTTATCCTGCACCGGCGCACCCGCTTGATCGCACTGTTCCTGCACGGCGCGCGCGCGCCCGGCGACAACCGGATTGACAAACTCCAGGTGACTGGGGTTGGGCGCCAGCGTGATCGGCATCTGCTCGATCCCGGCTTCGCGGAAAGCGCGGTGTGCGCCGAGGTGGTACTTGACGTCCCCAACCCACCCGGCAGCGCCGCGTCCGGCCGGTGAGAGCGCCGCGTCGCGCCCGGCAGTCAGAAATTCGCTCAGAATGGCACTATACGGCTTGCCCAGAATATGCGCCAGCACATTCAGGCGCCCGCGATGCGCCATTCCGATGACGACTTCGCGCACGCCGCCGACCGCAGCATTGCGAATGATCGAGTCGATCATTGGGATCAGCATGTCGCATCCTTCGATTGAGAACCGCTTCTGCCCGACAAAGGTCTGGTGCAGATAACGCTCGAAGGTCTCAACCTCGGTCAGGCGTTCGAGAAGTTCACGTTTGCGAACATCGTCGAAGCCGTAGAAGAATCGACGGCTCTCGACTGCGTCGCGGATCCAGGCGCGTTCCTCAAAGACCTGCACATGGTCGGTTTCGTAGCCGATTGTGCCGCAGTAGACCTCGCGCAGTTTTTGCACGCCGTCGAGTGCATTGCGCGACTCGGCAGCCAGGGGTCCGCGCACGATATAGGCGGGCAGGAGCGCCAGGTCGGCATCGGTGACGTCGTGGATGGCGGCATCAAGACCCGGATCGCCGGGCGGATCGCTGCCGAGCGGGTCGATCCGCGCCGCCAGATGCCCCAGCTCGCGAATGTAGCGAATGAGACGGGCGGCAGCGACGGTGTGGGTGACATCGATCGGCGATGTTGGACCGATATGCGCTTTGGAGAGATCAATGTCCGGCGCAGTCTGGAGATCGATCATCGGAAGCGCCGCAGGTGGAGGTGTGGCAACGGCAACCGTTGCGATCTCCTCCGGCGACCAGTGCGCGAAGAAGGTGCGCGTCGCCGGGTCGACCGACTCAGGGTTGGCGCGGTAGCGTTCGTAGAGTTCGATCACGTATCCGGCGTTTGGTCCGTGAAACAGTGTATCGGCAGGCATGGATCACCTATTCTTTGTCCTTTTGCTCACCCATTATAGCACTCGTATCGTTGCTATTGGCATAGCTGCGGTTCCGCAGCAATCGCCTGGTGTCGGTCCGTGCGTCATCGCTGTCAGACCAGAGCAACATGCGTGTGAAAGCCAGGACTGACCTGAAGGTGCATCAGCGCTCCATTCTCTTCCCTTGTCTGAATTTCCTGCTTTTGTGTTCCCCGTCCGGTAGCTGGCGTCGTTTTGAGAAAGATGGCGCTGACATGTGTTCAGATCACTTGAGTCTGTCCTCAGACGTGCGCTATAGTGGAAGAAACAAGAAAAAAGGTTCTCTGGCGGCACTGCGCGCTTCAGCGGGAAGCGTCACGTCAGCGAACGAAGTTCTACGAGGAATAGCATCGTGTCTTCAGTCAGCAACGCAGAGTACATCGCACTCAAGAAACTCATCAAGGAACGCGGTCTGCTCGATAAGCAACCCTGGTTTTTCATTGGCGTCATTGCGCTCAAGGTCGGTATGCTCGTAGCCAGCATCATTATCCTGTTTTTGGTCGATAATCTCTGGATTCAGGCGTTGAACGCAATTTTCATGGGATTTGTCCTGGCACAGATCGGGTTTACGTCACATAGCGCCTGCCATCGGCAGATTTTTCACAAAGTCGGTTGGAACGATGTGGTTGGCATCTTTCTGGGCAACCTGCTGCTGGGATTGAGCGCCGAATGGTGGACCGGCAAGCACAATGCGCACCATGCGCATCCGAACCACGATGGAATGGACCCCGACCTGGACGTGCCGGTGGTGGCGTTCACGCCGGAGCAGGCGGAGTCGCGTCGCGGCATCTGGCGCTGGATGGTGAAGCATCAGGCGTTTCTTTTCTTTCCGCTGCTCACATTGCAGGGATACGCGCTGCGCGAGGTCAGTTATCGCTTTGTGCTGAGTCCTGAGTCGCGGCGGCGCGGCATCGAGATTGCGATGATGGCGCTCAACCTGGTCTGGTATCCGACGTTGCCGATTCTTGCGCTGGGACCGGTGGCAGGGATCGGGTTCATTCTGATCAGTCAGGCGTTCTTTGGCGTGTACCTGGGGTCGGTCTTTGCGCCCAATCACAAAGGGATGCTGATTGTCGATGACAATACGCAGATCGACTTTTTGCGCCTGCAAGTGCTGACGGCGCGCAATGTCAGCGGGCATCCGATTACCGACTTTTGGTACGGCGGTCTGAACTATCAGATCGAGCATCATTTGTTCCCGTCGCTGCCGATGCACCGGCTGCGCGAAGCGAGCATGATCGTCAAGGAGTTCTGCGCCGGGCACGGCATTTCGTACCACGAAACGTCGATGATCCAGTCGTACCGCGAAATCCTGGGCTATCTCCACGAAATCGGTGCGTCGCTGCGCGCGCCGAAAGCGGTTTCGTCATCGGTGTAGGGGTGCAGACCTCAAAGGTCGGGGACGTTCAACGGACCTTCCTCCCCGACCTTTGAGGTCGGGCGCGCGCCTTTCCATCGGTTACCAATGACGATTGACGATGCCGCATGCGTGTCATTCCGAGCCCTTCGCTTCGCTCAGGGTAAACGCAGCGCGGAATCTGCGCGGCTCGCGCACGACCCCTCGCGCTGCTCGGGGTGACCATGCCGGATGGTCACAGGTCATTGGTAGGTGACGTTCAACAGTCGAACTTGGTTCCCCGCGCAAACCTCAAAAGTCGGGGACGTTCAATGGACCTTCCTCCCCGACCTTTGAGGTCGGGCGCGCGCCTTTCCATCGGTTACCAATGACGATTGACGATGCCGCATGCGTGTCATTCCGAGCCCTTCGCTTCGCTCAGGGTAAACGCAGCGCGGAATCTGCGCGGCTCGCGCACGACCCCTCGCGCTGCTCGGGGTGACCATGCCGGATGGTCACAGGTCATTGGTAGGTGACGTTCAACGGTCGAACCTGGTTCCCCGCGCAAACCTCAAAAGTCGGGGACGTTTTTGACCTTTCCACGCGCAACCTGCACCCTTTGCTCCTCTCCCCTCTTGCCTCTTGTCTCTGATTTGCACAGTTTTTGAACATATCTTGCAGATTGAATGAAATGTCTGCCGATCATTTCGAGCGATTGCGCAGCGAAGATGTAAGCGATGTGTAGTGAAAATAGTGTTGAAACTGGAATCGCCTGTGCTATAGTAATACTACGAACTCTGAACTACAGCTTCTGCCGTGATGCACTGCGTAGAGCAATAACACGCAGCATGTGCTTCTTTCTGTTGATTTTTATCCCGTTTTCGTAGTTCAGAGATATTACTACACAGTTGTCGAATATCAACTCTATTGGCGCAAACGGTGATGTTTGCAGCGACACGGCGTTGTGAACAGGTAAGCACATTTTTAGGGAGGCGACGTATGAATCTGCTGCGCACAATCGGTCGGTTCTTGCTGGGCGCGCTGAAGGTGTTGCGTCTGGCGCTGCCAAAACTGGGCGTTGGCTGGATGTTTGCCCTGCTCACCAGCAACTTCAATCGCGTGTCGATCGTTGAACTGGGGGTTATGGCCGTCATCGTGACAACGATGATCGGCCTGCACCATTTCCTGTCGCCATTCCAGGTGGTCTGGGGGCGCATCGCCGACAATCATCCGGTCTTCGGGCTGCGCCGCACGCCGTACCTGCTCCTCGGCGCAACGGTTGCCAGCCTGGTGTTCCTGGCATTGCCATCGGTTGCACTGGCGATGGGTGAAGGGTCGGTGCTGGCGATTGTCGCCGGGTATGCGCTTCTCATTATCTTTGGCATCAGTATTGCAGCCATGGGCGACTGCCACCATGCGCTGATTGCCGAGGTGACCAACCCAAAGACGCGCGGCGGCGTGATTGCGGTGGTCTGGACATTCACCATCATGAGCACGATTATCGCTGCAACGGTCATCAAGGCGCGCATGCCAGCGTATACGCCTGAGTCGATGCAGGCGCTCTACAATCTGACGCCGCTGGTGGTGATCGGTGCGACGCTGCTCGGCGTGCTCGGTATCGAAAGGCGTCTGAGCCGCCAGGAACTGGCGGTCGCCCTCGAACGCGCACGCGCTGCTGCGCCTCCGGGCAACCCGCTGAGCGCAGCGTTCGGTCTGCTGCGCCAGAACCCGCAGGTGCGCGCGTTCTTCGGGTTTGTGTTCCTTTCGATCATCGGTATCTTCCTGCAAGACTCGATCCTGGAGGTCTTTGGCGCTGAGGTCTTCCACATGACCTTGAAGGAGACGACGACATTTACGCAAACGTGGGGCGGCGGTGTGCTCGGCGGTATGCTGATCATGGGTCTGCTCAGCGCCATCTTCCCGATCGGCAAGAAACTGATCGCGCTGATCGGCGGCGTCGGCACCGCCTTTGGTCTCGGATTGCTGGCGGTCTGTGCGCTTACCGAACAGCGCGCGTTGCTCAATCCGGCAATTATGCTGATGGGCGTCAGCACCGGGCTGTACAACGTCGGTGCGCTGTCGCTGATGATGGATATGACCGTCGAAGGCGCCACGGGTCTGTACATGGGCATGTGGGGCATGGCGCAGGCATTCGGCACGGCAACGGCGAATATTCTGGCAGGTGCGCTCCACACGGTGCTGATCGAGGCGCAGGCGCTTAGCCAGACGCTGGGGTATGGCGTGATCTTCGGTCTGGAAGCAGTGCTGATGATTGTCGGCATTGCGCTGCTGTCCGGCGTCAGCGTCGAAGCCTTCCGTGGTTTGACGCGCGCCGACATTACGCGCGCCATGGAAGCGGGCGCGGTCGCTTGATTTGAGGTGTTGCAGGTGACCGAGGTTCTTCCCATTCGGTTCGATGCCATTGCCGGTGCGTATGATCAGGTGCGCGGTCATCCGCCGGAAGTCGCGGAGCAGATCGGCAGGGCGATTGCGGCGCTTGTGGGGAACAACGCTCATGTGCTGGAACTTGGCGTTGGCACCGGTCGCATCGCTCTGCCCGTTGCCACAGCCGGTTGCCGGGTTGTCGGGATCGATATTTCCGCCGAAATGCTACACACGGCTCGCGCAAAAGAAGGCGGCGGCGCGCTCCGGTTGTTGCAGGGCGATATCGAGCGTCTTCCGTTTGCCGATGCGGTGTTCGATGCAACGCTGGCTGTGCATGTGCTCCATCTGGCGCGCGATTGGCGCGGCGTGCTCGCCGAGGCGCTGCGGGTCCTCCGCCCTGGCGGGGTCTTTATTCAGGGGCGCGACTGGCGCGATCCGCAGAGTTGCGTCGGTCGCCTACGCAGCAAACTGCGGGAAACGTTGATGGACCTGTTGCCTGGCTCGCGTCCGCCGGGCGCGGGCGCCGCAGTCGGGCAGGCGCTGGTGAAACTTGGCGCAACGGTTGAACCTGAGATGGTGGCGGCTGCCTGGGTAGCGCCGATCAGCCCGGCACAGGTGCTTGAGGAGATGGAGTCACGCTCGGATGCCGAAACCTGGGTGCTCGATGATGCGACCCTGAGCGCGGCGCTCGAACGGCTGCGCGCATGGGCGGCGAGCGTCTACGACGATCTGAACCGGACCGAAATGGTCGAGCGACGGTTTGTGCTTCAGGCAGCGCGATTCGGCGCTGAACGCCCCTGACCCTTGAGTCCTCGTTGAACAATGGTATCCGTTGCAGACCATAGGACATAGGAAGGTTAGCCGGGCAAGAGGCAAGCAGGAGAAGGCGGGCGGGGAAGACGGGTTGGTTCTCAGTTCTCGGTTCTCGGTTCTCGTAACCCCTAAGCAAGGCAATGCCATGTCAGCGACAGTCATTCGGGAAGACGGCGCATACCATAGTTTCTGTGGGTTGACGTGCGTGGGCTGGCTGTACCAGAAGATTAAGGATAGCTTCTTTCTGGTGCTCGGCACGCACACCTGCGCTCATCTGCTCCAGAACGTGCTCGGCGTCATGGTGTTCGCCCGTCCGCGCTTTGGCGTGGCGCTGATCGAGGAGGCGGATCTGTCGAAGCAGCAGCCGGAGTTGAACGCCATTATCGATGAGATCGTCGCCGATCACCATCCGTCGGTCATTTTCCTGCTCTCTTCCTGCACGCCGGAGGTGATGAAAGTTGAGTTCGACGGTCTGGCGCGCGCGGTCAGTCGCCCCAATCTGCCGGTGCTCTTCGTGCCTGCCAGCGGTCTCGATTATACCTTCAGCCAGGCGGAGGACTCGGTGTTGCAGGCGTTGCTCCCATTTTGTCCGGTCGCGCCTGCCGATGACCGGCGGGTGGTGTTCCTTGGCTCGGTCAACGACGCAATTGCCGATGATTTCCACACGGAAGCCGCGCGCCTCGGCATTCCGGTCGCCGGGTTTCTGCCCGAAAGCCATTTCCGCGACTTGCCGCCGATTGGTCCGGGCACGGTGGTCGCGCCGCTGCAACCATACCTGGCGAAGGTTGCCGGTCGTCTGGCGCGTGAACGCGGCGCGACGGTGATGACCTCGCTCTTCCCGTTCGGTCCCGACGGAACGCGCGCATTCTGGGAGGATCTCGCCGCTGCGATGGGCAAAGCGGTTGATCTGAGCGAGCGCGAGCGGCAAGCGTGGGAGCGCCTCGAGCCGCACCTCGAGATACTGCGCGGCAAGAAGGTGTTCTTCACAGCGGATAACCTGATGGAATTGCCGCTGGCGCGGTTTCTCAGGAACGCGGGATGCATCATTCTCGAATGTAGCAGCCCGTACATCAATCGTAAGTTCCATGCGCGTGAACTGGCGGCGCTCGACGGGGTGCGCGTCGTCGAGCAACCCAACTTCGACCGGCAGTTGCGCGACATCCGAGCGTTGCGTCCCGATCTGGTGATCAGCACCCTGGCGACAACCAACCCGCTCGTGGGGCATGGCGTGGTGGCGAAGTGGAGCACCGAGTTCAGTTTTATGCCGATCCAGGGCTGGAGCGGCGCTGCAACGCTCGCCGGCATGTTCACCCGACCGCTCAAACGCCATGCGCAACTCGACCCGCTTATGGACGATCCGCTGTGGGTGGCGGGGTTGATGCCGGGGTAAACGTGGGAAGGACGCCTCGACCTTTGAGGTCTGCGCCAGGGGGTATATCTCTCCTTTGGGGGTAAATGGCGCTCTACGTGGGAAGGACGCCTCGACCTTTGAGGTCTGCGCCAGGGGTGAGGCGCCGCCGGGAACGTCAGTGGTGGAACGGTTCGCGCCCACGCCGGAGACGCCGCCCGACCTCAAAGGTCTGAGGGGAAGGACGTGCCAACCCTTGAGGTCTTTGCCGGAGATGCGTCGCTGCCAGCGAACCTCACCGGCGGCGTGGTTGTCTTGGGGGTGCGGTGGCAGGCGAGAGGCGAGAGGCGAGAGGCGAGAGGCGAGAAGCGAGAGGCGAGAGGCGAGAAGCGAGAGGCGAGAGGCGAGAGGCGAGAGGCGAGAGGCGAGAGGCGAGAGGCGAGAGGCGAGAGGCGAGAGGCGAGAGGCGAGAGGCGAGAGGCGAGAGGCGAGAGGCGAGAGGTTGGCGCGTTGAACGTTGCAGACGGTAATGTGGGAAGGTTAGCAAGTCAAGAAGGGGAAGGTGTGAGTGGGAAGTCCAGGTGGTTCTCGGTTCTTGGTTCTCGTAACCTCTAACTCCTAACTCCTAATCCCTAACTCCTGATCAGGAAACCACTATGCGACTGGCTCTCTGGATGTATCAGGGCACTGCCCATCACGGTGTCGGACGGATCGCCAACAGTATGCGCGGGGTGCATGCGGTCTTTCATGCGCCGCAGGGCGACGACTACGTCAATCCGATCTTCACGATGCTGGAGCGCACCCCCGACTTTCCGCGCATGACGACCAGCATCGTCAGCGGGCGCGACCTGGCGCAGGGAACCGTGCGATTGCCCGAAACGCTCCGGCAGGTCGATGCGCAGGTGCAACCGGATCTGATTATCGTCTGCGCCAGTTGCTCGACCATCCTCTTGCAGGAGGACCTGGAGCGGATGGCGCATAGCGCCGGAACGCGCGCCGAGACGCTGGTGTACGATGCCAATCCCTATCGTATGCAGGAAGTTCGCTCCGCCGACGGGTTGTTCACTCTTCTGACACAACGCTTTGCCCGTTCTCAACCGCCGACGGCAGTCCCAAGCGTCAATATTCTCGGTCCGGCATCGCTCGGCTTCCACAATCGCAGCGATCTGATCTGCCTGCGGCGGATGCTGGCGACCCTCGGCGTGCAGGTGAATGTCGTCGCGCCCCTTGGCGCATCGATCCGCGACCTGGAGCGCCTTCCGGCAGCCTGGGCAACGATCGCGCCCTACCGCGAACTGGGACAAAACGCCGCGCGCTGGCTCGACGAGCAGTTTGGCGTTCCGGCGCTCACCGATTCGCCTATCGGCGTGCAACCGACCCTGCGCTGGCTACGGCGTCTGGTCGAGACCCTCAACGATGCCGGTGAGCGGTTGCAGCGCCTGACAAACCCGTTGCGCCTGCCGCCGTTGACTGCCTTCTCGCTCGATGGCATGAGTGCGCCGAGTTCGGTCCCCTGGTTTGCGCGCACTGCCGATATGGAAAGTTACAGCATGAAGCGCGCCTTCGTCTTTGGCGATGCCACTCATACCGTCGGTATGGTGAAGTTCCTGCGCGATGAACTGGGCATGCAGATCGTTGGGGCGGGGACCTATCTGGAGCACGAAGCGGACTGGGTGCGTGGGGAACTTCAGGACTACCTGCCCGCCGACGAGACCGGATCGATAGACACTTCGTTTCTGGTGACCGAGGTGTTTCAGGATGTCGCGCGGCGTATCGCCGATCTCACGCCCGAACTGGTCTGTGGCACCCAGATGGAACGCCACGCCTGCCGCAAACTCGACCTTCCGTGCATGGTCATTGCCCCGCCGACGCATATCGAAAATCATCTTCTGAGTTACCGACCGGTGCTTGGCTTTGATGGCGCCGATGTGCTGGCGGATACTGTCTACACCACGGCGACACTGGGCATGGAGAAACATCTGATCGACATGTTTGGTGATGCCGGGCTGGAGTACGAGGAACCGAGAACTGAGCGCCGAGAAGCGGAATTCGGGAACCAGAAGGTGGAAACTGGTGAACCAGGAACCGGAGCGCCGGTGATTGCCCACGCGGATTCGAACGGTGGCGTTGCCGGTTCGTCGAGCACTCTCGCTGCTCAGACGGTCACAGCATCACCCCGGCTCGTCACGCCGGTCTGGGCGCCGGAGGCGCAGGCGATGCTCAAGAAGGTGCCGTTTTTCGTGCGAGGACGGGTGCAGAAGAATGTCGAACGGTACGCAGCGCAACACGGGTATGCAACGATAACCGCCGAGATACTGGTGGAAGCGAAAGAGGCGCTTGGCGGTTGAAACGATGGCGGAGGAAGCGTATGAGTCTCACACTTGCCATCTACGGCAAAGGCGGCATCGGCAAGAGCACCACAAGTTCGAATCTTTCGGCGGCGCTGGCGCTGAAGGGGGCGAAAGTTTTGCAGATCGGCTGTGATCCGAAGCACGACAGTACTTTTGCGCTCACCGGTATGCTCCAGCCAACCGTCATTGATGTGCTGACCGAGGTTGACTTCCATCACGAAGAGGTCTCGGTCGAGGATGTGGTGCATACCGGATTCGCCGGCGTGGACACGCTCGAGTCGGGTGGTCCACCGGCTGGCAGCGGCTGCGGCGGCTATGTCGTCGGAGAAACGGTCAAACTGCTGCACGAGTTCGGTCTGTACGACAAATACGACGTGATCGTTTTCGATGTGCTGGGCGATGTGGTGTGCGGCGGATTTTCGGCGCCGCTGAACTATGCCGATTACGGCGTTATTATCGCCTGCAACGACTTCGATAGCATCTTCGCCGCCAACCGTCTGTGCCTGGCAATCAAGCAGAAGAGCGCCCGCTACCGCGTCGAACTGGCGGGCATCATCGCCAATCGGGTGGATTATGAATTAGGCGGTGGCACGACGCTCCTGGAACAGTTTGCCGAAACCGTCGGTACTCAGATTATTGGGCGAGTGCCATACCACGATCTTATCCGCCGCTCGCGGTTGATGGGCAAAACTCTCTTCGAGATGGAAGGTCCCGGCAAAGAGGAATGCACCACGCCGTTTCTGGAAATGGCAGAGTATTTGCTGAACCGTCCACGCTCGACGGTGCCGAAGCCAATGGGTGACCGTGAGATCTTCAATGTGATCGGCGGATGGCGATGATTGATATTACTCGACATAAAAATACCTTGCGCGACTATTTTGACCGTGACGGCTTCCGGCGCTGGAGTGCGATCTATGGCGATGCGGAGGTGTCGCGCATCCGGCGCACGATCCGTGTCGGGCATGCCCGCATGCTGGCGCGTGCCGAGACCTGGTTGCTGGAATGGATCGGCGCAACAGGGCGCGCGCCGTCGAGTCTGAGCGCGCTCGACGCCGGGTGCGGCACGGGTCTCTTCAGCATTATGCTGGCGCAGCACGGCATCAACGTCACTGCGGTCGATATTGCGCCACAGATGGTTGCCGCAGCCGCCGAACGGGCGCAGACGGCAGGGGTGGCGCAGCGGATCACGTTCACAGCCGGCGATATCGAGGATGTTGCCGGCGTTTTTGACGTGGTGGCGTGCTTCGATGTGCTGATCCACTATCCCCAACCGGCGTTTGATCAGTTGCTCAGACATCTGGCGCAGCGTGCCCGCGGCATGTTGCTTTTTACCTATGCGCCGTATGAACCGTTCCTCGCGGCAATGCACTGGATCGGCGGCTTCTTCCCGCGCGCCCATCGGCGAACCGAGATTCAGATGATCCGCGAGAACGATGTGCGTCGCCTGGTTGCCGGTCACGGATTGCGCGTCGGTCGAATCGAACCGATCCGCAGCGGTTTCTACCATGTGAATCTCGTTGAGGCGCGTGGTGTGAGGGGTTGACAGAGGGGCGCGTCGCCGGCGCGTCCACTCCTGACATGCGCGAGATAAGCGGCAAGAGGAACGGGTAAGGTCCAATCACGTCTCTGCCGGAAATTGGAGGTTACGCGGGAATGGTGATGATTGAACGGTCGTCTTTCCCGAAGTGTCTCGACCGCAACGGTCTTGTCGGACAAGATAATTATTCGTTGTGCCTGTAGTAACGAATATGAACTACAGAAAAGAGGTCATATGAAGCGACTACTCCTTGCTTTGCCTGCGCTCATTGCCGGAGGACTGTGGCTCTGGTACCGCCGTGAGAAGGTTATGGAAGGCGAGGGAGTGGTGTACCTCCAGAGCGAGCACGAACACTTCCACCTGCACGTTGATCTTCCTCCCGGCATGGAAATCGAGCCGGGCGACACGCTCGAAATTCTGACCGTGCCGCAGACGCATGGGCAGACGAATGGCGAAATGACCTATTCGAGCCGGATTCGCCTGACAAAAGCGAGCAGCCTGCGCCGCGAACTCGTGAAGCGCAGCAGCCTGGTCGAGATCAACGAACTGGTCGAGCATCCGTAGTTGCGACATCTGTGGTCCGGCGCAATGCAGATGAAAGGGGGCTACACCAATGATCAACATGCCCGGCGAGTACAGTCCGACGACACGCCATGCGCTGCGCGAGGCGATCCTCAACCCGCGCTTCTACACAACCGATTTCCGCGCAATTGATCGTCTGAATGTGGCGCACATGCGTGATGAGTTCGATTGGATTCGCAACGAATTCGAGTTCGATTACAACAAGAAGCATTTTGTGCGCAACGAGGAGTTTCTGGCAAACTTCGACGATATGCCAGCCCGCGATCTGTTCATCGAGTTCCTCGAGCGTAGTTGCACCGCCGAATTCAGCGGGTGTCTGCTCTATGCCGAGATGGTGAAACACCTGCACGATCCGACGCTCAGGGCGATCTTTCGCTGTATGAGCCGTGATGAAGGGCGTCATGCCGGTTTTCTCAACAAAACCATGGCGGATCTGGGCGTCGAGATGAATCTTCAGGTGCTTCACACGCGCAAGAAGTACACGTATTTTCAGCCGAAATTCATTTTCTATAGCGTCTATCTCTCCGAGAAGATCGGCTATGCCCGGTATATCACAATTTATCGCCATTTGCAGCACCATCCGCAGGGCATGATCCATCCGATCTTCAAATGGTTCGAGAAGTGGTGCAACGATGAATATCGGCATGGCGAGTTCTTCTCGCTCTTGATGCGCAGTCAGCCTGATCTGTTGCGCGGCGGCAACCTGCGCTGGATCCGATTCTTCCTGCTGGCGGTGTACGCCACGATGTACCTGAATGACGCGCGCCGCGCCGGGTTCTACGAGGCGCTTGGACTGAACTGGCGCGACTACGATCAGCGCGTGATCCGGCTGACGAACCATATCGCCACGCAAGTGTTCCCGGTGACTCTGCCGGTGGACGATCCGCGCTTCTTCCGCCATCTCGACGCCTGTGTGCGCTACGATGCTCAGATCCGTGCGCTCGAAGGACGAAACGATCCGATCGCGCAGGTGCAACGGGCGCGTCTGGGCGCCGGGATTGCTGCGCGCCTCCTGGCGACCTATCGCCTGCCGCCGGCGCCGACCACCGATGCCAATCGTTGGAAGGGTCTCGAAGGCTTCCCGAACTATCCCGGTCCGGGCTGGAAACAGGACGCATCACTCAACGAACGGGTCATATCAGCATAAATCGCCAGGGTTCAGGGGCGGATTGGGCGTCGCTCATCGTATCACCTCTCACCCCGAACCTCTCACCCATAAGGACTCTGCCATGCGCTTCGTCTTTCTGACTATGGACGGTAACCATTTTGCGGCGCTACGCGAGGGCGCCGGGTTGCTGCACCGCGACGAGGGGATTGCACTGAGTCTAGCGTGCTACGACACAAATGCGCTTCGAACTGCCGCCGATTGGCAACGCCTGACTGATGATGTGGCGGCGAGCGATTTTGTGTTTGGCTCCATGCTCTTCGGTGAAGACTTTGTCCGTCCGCTGGAGCCGATTCTGGCGCAGGCGACGGCGCCGGTCTGCATCATTACGAGCAATCCGGCGCTGATCCGCACGACACGCCTTGGGCGCTTCGATCTGCGGAAGAAGGTGGAGGAACAGGAAGCGTCGCTCCTGAGTCGCTGGATGCACAAGTTCCGCCCCAAAAACGGGCGTGGCGAAGGGCAACGGCAACTGGCGCTCATGCGTAATCTGGGGCGCGTTTTGCAACACATTCCCGGCAAGGCGCGCGATCTGGCAACCTATGTCGCTGTCCATCAGTACTGGATGCACAGTTCACCGGAGAATCTGCGGCGCATGCTGGTGATGCTGATCGAACGGTACGTTCCCGGTTATCAGGGTCGCCTGAAGGTACTGCCGCCAATCGAGTATCCTGATGTGGCGCTATTGCATCCCGATGCGCCAGAACCGTTCGCCGACGAACGCGAGTACGAGAAGTGGCTGGCGCAGCGCGCGAAACGCCGCAAGAACGAACCACGCCAGGGCGCTGTCGGACTGCTGACGTTGCGCACAGTGGCGTTGAGCGGCAACATGGCGCACCTCCACGCCCTCTATCGCGCGCTGGAGCAGCGTGGTCTCGACGTGCGCATGGCATACGCTGCCGGTCTCGATTTTCGCCCTGCAATCGAGCGTTTCTTCCTGGAACGCGAGTCGCGTATGCACTGGTTCGGCAGCGGCAATGCCGGACCGCATCCCCGACGGGCAAGGATTGATGCGCTGGTCAATGGCGTGGGTTTTGCGCTCGTCGGCGGCATGGCGGCGAGCCAGCCCGATGAGGCGGTCGCCGCGCTGCGCGACCTCGATACCCGCTACCTGGGGTTCATTCCGCTTTCGTTTCAGCGTGTCGAGGAGTGGCGCCGCGATGACAGCGGGTTGACTCCCATTCAGGTGGCGATGAATGTGGCGCTGCCCGAACTCGATGGCGCGATTGATCCGCTCGTGTTTGGCGGACCGACGGTTGACAGTGATCGCTTCGTGCCGCTTCCCGAACAGATCGAACTGGCAGCCGAACGCATCGCGCGGCACGTGGCGCTGCGGCGTACCCCGCCTCGCACCAGGAAACTGGCGATTGTGCTGTTCAACTTCCCGCCAACCCTTGGCAATGCCGGCACTGCCGCCTACCTCGATGTCTTTGCCTCGGTGCATCGCCTGCTCTGCGCCCTGTGCGACGCCGGGTACACGGTCGAGGTCCCGGCGTCGCCGGAAGAACTGCGCCACCTGGTGGTGCAGCACAATGCCGATCTCTTCGGCACGCCCGGCAGCGTTGCTGCACGTCTGAGCATCAACGATTACCGGCGTCTCTTCCCTGCGTACACTGCCATTGAGCCATTCTGGGGCGCCGCTCCGGGCGAGTTGCTGACCGATGGACGCGACTTTTTCATCTGTGGTCACGTGTTCGGCAATGTATTCGTCGGATTGCAACCCTCCTTCGGGTACGAGCGCGACCCGATGCGCTTGCTGATGGCGAAGGATGCCGCGCCGCACCACGGCTTTGCAGCGTTCTATACCTGGGTGGCGCACGTGTTCGGCGCGCATGCGGTGCTGCACTTCGGCACCCACGGCGCGCTGGAGTTTATGCCAGGGAAACAGTCCGGACTCAGCGCACAGTGCTGGCCCGCGCGATTGCTCGGTCCGTTGCCGAATATCTACTACTACAGCGTCAACAATCCGAGCGAGGGAACGATCGCCAAACGGCGCAGCGCGGCGACGCTGGTGAGTTACATGGTTCCGCCGCTGCAACAGGCAGGGTTGTACAAAGGGCTGCGCCGCCTGAAGGATTCCCTCGACGCCTACCGCGCGCGTCCGCAGTCGGGTATGCTGGACGATATTCGGGCGCAGGCGGAACAGTTGGGTATTGGCAGTGAGTTGGTTGACATAAAAAATGACGAGGCGTATGTCGCGGCGCTGGCGCACGAACTGTTGCAGATCGAACAGCGCATGATCCCGGTCGGGTTGCACGTGCTCGATAAAGAACCCAATCCCGCCGAATTGACCGACGTGCTGGCGCTGGTTGCGGCATTCGCCTGTCCGTCAGGCGTCGAGCAGCCGCTGACCCATCTGGTTGCCGCAGCAATGGGATACGATTACGGTCGGCTTCAGGCGGCGTTGGGTCACGACCCGCAGGCACAGGAGGTCTTTCAGCAGATCGATGCGCTGGTGCGCGACGCCATGCGCGCGCTGGTGGACGAGTACCGCAATCGTGCGTTTTCTTCGCCTGTGCCCGGAGTGACGTTTGAGCAGACGCTATTGCAGCGCGCATCGGTTTCGGTCGGCGTCTTGCGCCGGTTCCGCATCTACCTGGAAGAACTGCTCGACCGCATGATGCACGACCACGAACTGCGCAATCTGCTGCACGCGCTCGATGGCGGCTACATCCCGCCGTCGCCGGGCAACGATGTGGTGCGCAACCCGGCGGTTGTTCCGACCGGACGCAACATTCATGGTCTCGATCCCTACCGCGTTCCAACCGCCGTTGCGCAGGCGACCGGCGAACGCCTGGTGTCCGATCTTCTGGCGCGCCTGTGCCGCGAGCAGGGTCGCATGCCGGAGAGTGTCGCCATCGTGCTGTGGGGGACGGATAACCTGAAGAGCGACGGCGAAGGCATTGCGCAGGCGCTGGCGCTCATGGGCGCGCGTCCGGTCGCTGATGAACTCGGCAACATCAGCGACGTGGCGCTCATTCCGCTGGCGGAACTTGGCAGACCGCGCATCGACGCAGTGATGACCGTCAGCGGCATCTTCCGCGATCTGTTCAGCCATCAGATGCAGTTGTTGAGTAAAGCCGCACGGCTGGCGGCGCACGCCGATGAGCCGCCGGAGTGGAACTATGTGCGCAAACACGCACTGGCGCATGCTGTCGAACTGGGCATCAGCCTCGACGAAGCCGCCACGCGCGTCTTCTCGAATGCGCCGGGCAGCTACGGTGCGAATGTCAACCATCTGGTCGAAAGCAGCACATGGAACAGCGACGCGGAAATGAGCGAAGCCTTTGTGTCGCGGAAGAGTTTCGCCCCCGGCGCGCATGGCGAATGGCGTGACGCGCGCGCTGTGTTGGAGCGGGCGCTGGCGACGGTCGATGCAACCTTCCAGAATGTCGATAGTTTCGAGATCGGGATCAGCGACATCGACCACTACTACGAATACCTCGGCGGTGTGACGAAGAGTGTCGAGAAACTGCGTGGCAGCCGACCGCGCGTATTTGTCGCCGAGGCGCTGGCAACGACCGGTGAGCGCATCAGCACCCTGGAGCAGCAGGTGCGCATCGAGACCCGCGCCAAACTGTTGAATCCAAAATGGTTCGAGGCGATGCTGGCGCATGGCTATCAGGGAGTGCACGAGATCGAAGCGCGCGTTGGCAACACCTATGGCTGGAGCGCCACGGCAGATGCCGTCGAAGGGTGGGTGTATCAGGGAGTTGCCGAAACATTCATGCTCGACGAAACGATGCGCGAGCGTCTGGCGCGCCTCAACCCCCATGCCGCCACTGCCATCGCCGGCAGGTTGCTCGAAGCGCACAGCCGTGGCTTCTGGCAGGCGGACGAAGCGACGCTCGATGCGTTGCAAGCGATTTATGCGGACCTTGAGGATCGACTGGAAGGAGTCGCCGTCGAACGTTGAACGTTCGCGGTTCAGGAAAGGAGCGCACGATGACGCTGATCAAGAACATTCGCCTGGGGTTGCTGCACGTGGCGATTGCTATGACCTTCGTGCTGATCAATAGCGTGCTGAACCGGATTATGATCCACGATCTCGGCATTCTGGCGAGCGTTGTCGCTGTGCTGGTGGTGCTGCCGTATATCCTCTCGCCAGCGCAGGTCTGGATCGGGCAATATTCCGATACCCATCCGATGTTTGGGTACCGGCGCACACCGTATATCGCGTTGGGCACGCTGCTCGCGCTGGCCGGCGCAGCGCTGGCGCCGCACGCAGCCCTGGCGCTGGTGCGTGATCCGCTGATCGGTGTACCACTGGCGATTCTGCTCTTCGGGATGTGGGGTGTCGGGTATAACCTGGCGGTCGTCGCATACCTGGCGCTCGCCAGCGATATGTCTACCGAGCAGCAGCGTTCACGCACAGTGGCGATCATGTGGTTCATGATGATTGCCAGCGTCATTGTGACTGCGATTGTCGTCGGGCGCGCGCTGGAGCCGTACAGTGAAGAGCGCCTCTTTACCGTCTTTCTGGAGACTGGCGGCGTGGCGCTGGCATTGGCGCTCGTGGGGTTGATCGGTCTCGAACCGCGGCGCGAACCTATTGCTGTGCAGCAGAGTCGCGCCGGACAGGTGGCGGCTATTCGCGCCGTACTCGACAATCCACAGGCGCGCATCTTTTTCGTCTACCTGATCATGATGCTGGCGGCGATCCTGGGTCAGGATGTGCTGCTGGAGCCATTTGGCGCACAGGCGTTCGGAATGAATGTCAAGGAAACCACCCAATTGACCGCAATGTGGGGCGGCGCAACACTCTCGGCGCTGCTGCTGTATGGCGCTGTGCTCAGCCGCTGGATGAGCAAGAAGCGCGGCGCGATGATCGGCGGCTCGATTGCCGCGACCGGCTTTCTGCTGATTGCCCTCAGCGGCATGCTCGCTATCGAAGCCATGTTCCTTCCCGGCATCGTGCTGCTTGGCTTTGGTACCGGCATTGCCACAACCACCAACCTGGCGCTCATGCTCGACATGACGACGGCTGAACAGGTCGGATTGTTTATCGGTGCGTGGGGCGTAGCGGATGCATTGGCACGCGGGGTGGGCACGCTCCTTGGCGGCGTCATGCGCGATGTGATTGCGCACATGAGCGGAAGCGCCGTCAGCGGTTATGTCAGCGTGTTCCTGATCGAGGCGTTACTGTTAGGCATTTCTCTGGTATTATTACAGCGCATCGACGTAACCGCCTTCCGCAGCCGCCAGCCGTCGCTGACCGAACTGGTTGCGCTCTCTGGCGACGCCTGATTATCTGAGGTGTTATGACGACGACCTCTGTTGAAACTCAGAATGGCAAGACGACCGACAGCGGCGTCACAACGCTGCCGGTCTATCCATTTACTGCGATTGTCGGTCAGGCAGAACTGAAACTCGCGTTGCTTCTCTGTGTGATCGATCCAACGATTGGCGGCGTGATGGTTATGGGACATCGCGGAACGGCGAAGAGCACGGCGGTGCGAGCACTGGCAGCGTTGCTCCCGCCGCAGCGCGCCGTTGCCGGGTGCCCCTACGGTTGCGATCCCGCCGCGCCGTCGTCGATCTGTCCACACTGCGCTGCACCCGACCAGGACGCCGCGAAGAACGGGCAGGAGAAACGGCGCGCCAGCGCAAAACGCCCGCCATCGGTTCTGCGCCCGGTACCGGTGGTCGATCTGCCGCTCGGCGCTACCGAAGATCGGGTAGTCGGCGCGCTCGACATTGAGCGCGCATTGGTCGAAGGAGTGCAGACATTTGCGCCAGGGTTGCTGGCGCGCGCCAATCGTGGCTTTCTCTACATCGACGAAGTGAACCTGCTCGAAGATCATCTGGTCGATCTGCTGCTCGACGTCGCGCAGAGCGGCGTCAACGTCGTTGAGCGCGAGGGCATCTCGGTGCGTCATCCGGCGCGATTCGTGCTCGTGGGCAGCGGCAACCCCGAAGAAGGCGACCTGCGCCCACAGTTGCTCGACCGGTTTGGGCTGCATGCGCGCATCACCACGATCGACGATGTGGCAGAGCGCGTCGAGATCGTCAAACGTCGACGCGCCTTCGATGCCGACCCGGTAGCCTTTGCGCAGCAGTGGGAGCGGGAGCAGCAACGGTTGCAGCGCCGCATCCGCATGGCGCAGAAGCGTCTTCCCTCGGTTGAGTTGACCGACGAGGCATTGTATGCTGCGGCGCGGTTGTGTGTGGCGTTGAATATCGACGGGCACCGTGGCGAACTGACACTGGCGCGTGCTGCGGTGGCGCTTGCCGCGTTCGAGGGGCGCGAGAGCGCACAGCCGTCCGACATTGCGCGGGTTGCGACGCTGTCGCTGCGGCACCGATTGCGCAAAGACCCGCTCGAAACATCCGGCGACGATGCGCGGATCGAACGCGCCGTTGCTGAAACGATCGGCGCCGCAGCGCGCGCGTGAGGAGCGCAGGGCGGGTTTCAGACCCGCCGCGTCCTCCCTCGATACGCCCCTACGCCGTCCCCGACATACCATTCGTCGCAGCCAGGAAACGCTTTGCCAGGTCGGGAAGGCGCTGCAACGGACCACTGCGCACGGTGGTGTGCGGCAATGAGTCGAGAAACGTCTGCCCATATTTTTTCGTCAGGAGGCGGCGGTCGAGCACTGCCACGATACCGCGGTCGTCCTTTGAGCGGATCAGGCGCCCGAACCCCTGCTTGAAGCGCAGGATCGACTGTGGAACGGCGTACTGATTGAACGCATCGTCGAACTGCTCCGACCGCGCGGCGAAGATCGGGTCGGTCGGCACGCTGAAGGGGAGTTTGGCGATCACCAGCACCGAGAGCGCATCGCCGACCACATCGACCCCTTCCCAGAAACTTGATGTGCCGAGCAGCACGGTGCCGGGAAACTCCTTGAAGCGTTCGAGCAGACTGCGGCGCGAGCCGTCGATCCCCTGACCGAGCACGGCAATCCCGGCGTCTTCCAGCGGTTCCTGAATGGCGCGATACGTCTGCCGCAGCGCATTGATGGCAGTAAACAACACCAGCATGCGCCCGTTCGTCGCACGCGCCAGGTCGATGATCGCCTGCTCCATTGCGCGCTGATACCCCGGATGTGACGGCTCAGGAATATCGTTCGGAATATAGAGGAGCGCCTGACGGGTGTAATCGAACGGCGATTCGAGCGCCAGTTCTTCGGCTTCATCCAGGCCGATGCGCTCGCGGACGAAGCGGAAATCGCCGCCGACCGACAGCGTCGCCGAGGTCAGTACTGTAGCGCTTTTGCGCTCGAACAGGTTGGTGCGCAAAATCTCGGCAACGGAGAGGGGTGCAGCGGAAAGGGTCAACGTGTCACGCAGACGGTCGTGGGTCAGCCAGGTGACTTTTTCCTCAGCGCCGCCGGTCAGAATATGCCCGATATTAATGCGCACCTCGGTCGCATACCGCTTGAGCGTCTGCACCCGCAGCATCAGCGCATCATACTCCGGCAATTCGGCGTCCTTCAGGTCGATCAGGAGCGTTTCCAGTTGTCCCAATCCCTCACCGATGGCGGTAAGCGCGTTGTTGAGCATGTCCCAGGCGCGTTCGACCTCTGCCCAAGCCGGTTTGCGGCGCAGCGCGCTGGAGATGCGCAGGCGTGCATCGGCAGCCGACAGTTCGGCATCGCGTCGGACGAACGCGATCAACGTGTTGAAGCACCCGTAGACCGCATCGCGCGCGCGCGCCACCGCCGGACGCAGCGCCGCCGTGATCGTGTCGGCGCGGTCAATATCGATCCGGGTAACCATGCTTTCGCGGAAATGGTTCGGCAGTTCGCTCAGCAACCCGCCGACGATCTGCGCCTGGTCTTCGACAAAAATATCATCGAGGAACGCAAGCAGCCCTTCCCGATCAACATTGAAACTCAACTGATCGGTGGCGACATCTTCCAGATTATGTGCCTCGTCGATAATGAGATAATCATAGGGCGGAATGACATCATTTTCGGCTGCGAGGTCTGCCACGAGAAGCGCGTGATTGACAATCACCAGGTGCGCGGCCTCCGCCTGCCGGCGCGCCTTGAAGAAGAAGCAACGATGGAACTCACTGCACCGCGGACCGGTGCACTGATCCCAGGCGGCGCTCAATTTGCTCCATGTCGCATGTTCACCTTCCTGAAGCGGCAATTCCGCGCGGTCGCCGCTCTCGGTCGCATGCAGCCACAACTGCACCTTGAGCAGCGCGCGCACATCGTCCGACATCAGCCGCTGATCGCGATCACGGCGCAGATCGTGGTACCGTTTGAGGCACAAATAATTGCTGCGCCCCTTGAGCAACGCCGCAGTAAACGGCGGTTTGTCGTCCACGCCGTTGGACATCACCCTCTGAAGCGCCGGAATATCCTTGAAGAAGAGTTGATCCTGCAAATTGATCGTATTGGTCGAAATGACGACGCGCTCGCCGCGGCGCGCGGCGTGTAGCGCCGCCGGAACCAGATACGCCAGACCTTTGCCGGTGCCGGTGCCGGCTTCGGCGATCAGCGTCCCGCCCTGATTAAGGGTGTCGGCGACCGCTTCGGACATCCGCACCTGCTGATTGCGCTGCTCATACCCCTCGAAAGCGCGCCCAAGCGCACCGGCAGGGCTGAAGAACCACCGGATTTCCGCCAGGTCGATTGGGCGGTCATTCCCGGTTGGTTTGAGCGGTGTCAGTTTCTCGTCTGACTCCCGCGAATCAGTGTCGCTGATCGGCGTTTCGTCCACAAAGACGCGCAGAGCCTTGGCGCGCTGCGCTGCTTCGAAGAGCGGTCGCAGCGTCCAATCGACACGCGATGTCAGGCGCACAATCTCATTCAGGTCGTTCAGGCTGAGAGCATCGATACGCCGGAGCAGATGCAGAAAGACCTGCCGGGTCACATCGGCGTCGCTAAGGGCGCGATGCGCCTCATCGTGAACGATGCCAAGCGTTTCCGCCAGTGCGCTGAGGCGATAGGCGGGTGTGCGCGGCATCAGGAGCGTCGCCAGTTCAAAGGTGTCGAACGCCGGTTGCGGCAGGCGCATACCCTGCGCCTGAAGCATATTGATATCGAAGCGGACATTGTGCCCGACGAGCGGATAGTTCTTGAGGAACGCAGCGAAGCGCGGCGCGACCTCCGAAAAGCGCGGCGCACCGGCAAGCATCTCAGCGGTGATGCCCGTCAGACGGCTGGAATTAAGGGGCAGAGAATGACGCGGTTGCACGAGGGTGTCGAACGTTTCGATCACCTCACCGGTGCGAAACTTGACCGCTGCAATTTCGATAATTTCATCGACTCCCGCCTCGAGACCGGTGGTTTCGACATCGATTGCTACATAGATTTGATCCATTGCTCGCCCCTGCCTGCCGCTGCACCGACTAAGGAGACATTATAGCACGGTGTTGAGCAGTGCAGGCGGGGCGCGGCGTCCCGATCCCCGCCGTCGCGCGGTGGTAAACCATTGGATGGAAGGAACGACGGGCGCATTCGGTCCGTCACCATCACACGACGACCGCGACCGTAGGTGGTAAACCATCGGGCGGAAGGAACGACGGGTGGGGATGCGCCTGTCGGAAATCGCCGCCCATCCCCGACTCGGAAATCCCGCCCTGCCCGTCGCCCGCAAGGACCCGCGCGAGGTTTCAGTGCTCTTCTGCGAGCCGAAAATTCGGAAATGCCACGGGCTGCACGACGGCCTCCAGCGCACGCTGGGTTTCAGTGCTCTTCTGCGAGCCGAAAATTCGGAACGCGGCAGCGCCGCCGGCAGCACGACTAGCCCGCCGTGTTTCAGTGCTCTTCTGCGAGCCGAAAATTCGGAACCCGGCTGCTGCATGCTGGACTACGCGCGCGTTCGATGTTTCAGTGCTCTTCTGCGAGCCGAAAATTCGGAATCGCCATCTACGCCGTGCGCGGGATGTGTGCGTGGAGTTTCAGTGCTCTTCTGCGAGCCGAAAATTCGGAAATTTCGTCGCCGAGCGAGCGACGCCGTTTTCCGTGACGAGGTTTCAGTGCTCTTCTGCGAGCCGAAAATTCGGAAATCGACTTCAGGTATTGCCGACCTTTATCTTCTCCTATGTTTCAGTGCTCTTCTGCGAGCCGAAAATTCGGAAATTTTGATGCGCACTGTTGAGCGCATTGAATACGTTCTTTAGTTTCAGTGCTCTTCTGCGAGCCGAAAATTCGGAAATATGCGGCGTATGAGCGTCGCCGCCCCCGCCGCGAATAGGTTTCAGTGCTCTTCTGCGAGCCGAAAATTCGGAAATCCAGTTTGACGCCGACGCCCGCCGAACCTCGCACGAGTTTCAGTGCTCTTCTGCGAGCCGAAAATTCGGAAATTGCGCGCAAAGAGCACGACTTCATTCGAGGGACCGGCGTCGTTTCAGTGCTCTTCTGCGAGCCGAAAATTCGGAAATGCCAATCAAGAATGGCGCGACGGTCATTCACGTCGAAGTTTCAGTGCTCTTCTGCGAGCCGAAAATTCGGAAATGATTTGCCGAATACGCTCACGCGTAAGACCAATGAGTTTCAGTGCTCTTCTGCGAGCCGAAAATTCGGAAATCGACTGGCGCAATTACATCTTCGCCAATCGTCGCGTTTCAGTGCTCTTCTGCGAGCCGAAAATTCGGAAATGTAAACCTTTTTGTGCGCTTGTATCTCCATACCGTAGGTTTCAGTGCTCTTCTGCGAGCCGAAAATTCGGAAATTACCCCCGCACCCAGCAACCCCGTGCTGATTGAGTTTCGTTTCAGTGCTCTTCTGCGAGCCGAAAATTCGGAAATCATACATCGGGCGACAGCCCATCTCCGACTTGTCCACGTTTCAGTGCTCTTCTGCGAGCCGAAAATTCGGAAATCGTTTGCGTCTGCGCCATTTGAAACGCCATCACGAGTTTCAGTGCTCTTCTGCGAGCCGAAAATTCGGAAATTCCATGCCGATGAACCGCCCTTGCGCGTCAAAGAAGGTTTCAGTGCTCTTCTGCGAGCCGAAAATTCGGAAATTTATACCCACGATGAATGCGTCCATATCGGTGGAATGTTTCAGTGCTCTTCTGCGAGCCGAAAATTCGGAAATCTTGCGTCTGGATTGCCTGCAACCGCGACAGATGCGAGTTTCAGTGCTCTTCTGCGAGCCGAAAATTCGGAAATACCCTGGTACTATTCTGAACTAGTACCATTGCCTGGTTTCAGTGCTCTTCTGCGAGCCGAAAATTCGGAAATTTTCGCGAGAGAGAGCACGCCAGTGACCGAAAAAGAGTTTCAGTGCTCTTCTGCGAGCCGAAAATTCGGAAATCGATCCGGCAAGATCGCATTCACATCACGAATATCGGTTTCAGTGCTCTTCTGCGAGCCGAAAATTCGGAAATCAGGTTACCCTGGTCAGCTTCCAGACAGGATTTATCGTTTCAGTGCTCTTCTGCGAGCCGAAAATTCGGAAATAGACATGGACGATTCGTCGCCGCGCAATGTTGCTTGCGTTTCAGTGCTCTTCTGCGAGCCGAAAATTCGGAAATCCTGATACCGCGGATCCATCATCGTCCCGGTCTTAGTTTCAGTGCTCTTCTGCGAGCCGAAAATTCGGAAATTCAGGACGGCAGCCGCCGTCGACCGAAAACCCCAGGTTTCAGTGCTCTTCTGCGAGCCGAAAATTCGGAAATCCGTGCATCGTGGCGTTGGCAAACTCTGCGTTTGGCAGTTTCAGTGCTCTTCTGCGAGCCGAAAATTCGGAAATGTAGGGATTGGTATATTCAGACCGATTCAGCGCCAGGTTTCAGTGCTCTTCTGCGAGCCGAAAATTCGGAAATTCGTTCCGTGAGCGGAAGTATCGTTATCAGTTGCACAGGTTTCAGTGCTCTTCTGCGAGCCGAAAATTCGGAAAACATCCGACCATCGCCCGGCGCCTTTGCGCAAACGCCGTTTCAGTGCTCTTCTGCGAGCCGAAAATTCGGAAAACGGGGAACTCCAATGAGAGGGGAACCAATTGAAGACGTTTCAGTGCTCTTCTGCGAGCCGAAAATTCGGAAAAGGACGACGACGACGGCGGGCACCCAGGGACGCCGAAGTTTCAGTGCTCTTCTGCGAGCCGAAAATTCGGAAATGAGACGCCGAACTCGGACGTCAACCGTGTGGAACGCGTTTCAGTGCTCTTCTGCGAGCCGAAAATTCGGAAATGCGCTCCGGGAGGTATGGGCGTGGTCAACTGGTCAGTTTCAGTGCTCTTCTGCGAGCCGAAAATTCGGAAATCTGGACGCGCGCCGGTGAGACCTGCCATCAGACCTTCGTTTCAGTGCTCTTCTGCGAGCCGAAAATTCGGAAATGTACTCAGTCGTTGCGCGAGAGTCTGCACGTGCTCAGTTTCAGTGCTCTTCTGCGAGCCGAAAATTCGGAAATCGGTGCTCGACGCATGGACGGCGTCGCTGCGTGCATCGTTTCAGTGCTCTTCTGCGAGCCGAAAATTCGGAAATGCTGCGGACGCAAGTTCCGTCTGCGTCGCTGATGCAGTTTCAGTGCTCTTCTGCGAGCCGAAAATTCGGAAATTCAGTTTCGCTTGAGACGCTGCGACCTGAGCAGTGGGTTTCAGTGCTCTTCTGCGAGCCGAAAATTCGGAAATATGAGGAGCGGTGTCATGGGTGTCATGGAGGATGACGTTTCAGTGCTCTTCTGCGAGCCGAAAATTCGGAAATCTGGCGGAGGCGATGGACGCCGCGCTGTCCATCGCCGGTTTCAGTGCTCTTCTGCGAGCCGAAAATTCGGAAATCCGCGACGGGGGTGGTGTATTTGCGTGGCGGATGGGTTTCAGTGCTCTTCTGCGAGCCGAAAATTCGGAAATTGGACCGCCGAATCCGCGACGGTGCCGGAAGCGACCGCGGTTTCAGTGCTCTTCTGCGAGCCGAAAATTCGGAAATCCGGTGTGGCTCAACCACACCTTGCCGATTAGGAGGTTTCAGTGCTCTTCTGCGAGCCGAAAATTCGGAAATCGCCGTCCGCTGGCGTCCGGTCGGCGCGGTCGCCAAGTTTCAGTGCTCTTCTGCGAGCCGAAAATTCGGAAATTGCCGCAACGCTTCAAACATGCGCGGTTCCGACGCGGTTTCAGTGCTCTTCTGCGAGCCGAAAATTCGGAAATACGCAAGACAATCAGGTCGCATTTCTCACATTGCTGTTTCAGTGCTCTTCTGCGAGCCGAAAATTCGGAAATTCAATCGAGCGCATTGTCGTCGCCAGCGTGCGGTCGAGTTTCAGTGCTCTTCTGCGAGCCGAAAATTCGGAAATTCGCCGCCGCGCGCCTGAACCGTCACGCGCCGTTGCGTTTCAGTGCTCTTCTGCGAGCCGAAAATTCGGAAATCAACGCGCCCGCGACGGCCGCAGCAGGCTTTCGCGGAGTTTCAGTGCTCTTCTGCGAGCCGAAAATTCGGAAATCCAGCAGCGCCAGCGGCGGGATCACGGGTAGAACGAAGTTTCAGTGCTCTTCTGCGAGCCGAAAATTCGGAAATTGGAGAAGATGCCGCCGCCCGCCGTTGAACGCCTGAGTTTCAGTGCTCTTCTGCGAGCCGAAAATTCGGAAATCGTAACGCAGAAGGCGGGAGCAGCGGTGCGGGCGCTGTTTCAGTGCTCTTCTGCGAGCCGAAAATTCGGAAATCTGGAGAACGGAACGACGATCCTGGTTGCAGGCGTCACGTTTCAGTGCTCTTCTGCGAGCCGAAAATTCGGAAATGCCGCGCCTCGCACCAAAAGCGCCAGCGCCTCGTGGTTTCAGTGCTCTTCTGCGAGCCGAAAATTCGGAAATGGCGCGCGCGAGGATGGACCCCATGCCGAAATCAAAGTTTCAGTGCTCTTCTGCGAGCCGAAAATTCGGAAATTTGATGGCGTGAAGCGACGGGCTGTTGATTTTGATGGTTTCAGTGCTCTTCTGCGAGCCGAAAATTCGGAAATTGATTATATGGGTCTTCTGGTTCTTCGAGAAACAATGTTTCAGTGCTCTTCTGCGAGCCGAAAATTCGGAAATCCGAGAGGAGAGATGAGGAGCATCCTCAAGGAAAGAGTTTCAGTGCTCTTCTGCGAGCCGAAAATTCGGAAATCGTACTGGATATTGACAACGGTTCGGTTCCGGTCTGTTTCAGTGCTCTTCTGCGAGCCGAAAATTCGGAAATCTCGTATTGTCGATGCGTTTCGGCGGTGACATATGGGTTTCAGTGCTCTTCTGCGAGCCGAAAATTCGGAAATCCGGTGCTGCGATTCTCGGCGGCGCTGGGTGAGTCGGTTTCAGTGCTCTTCTGCGAGCCGAAAATTCGGAAATCCGGAAGCATAGACAGCGCGCGTCCACAGCAACCGGTTTCAGTGCTCTTCTGCGAGCCGAAAATTCGGAAATGTTATTGCAGGGAAAATATGGTTTTACAGATGGCTATGTTTCAGTGCTCTTCTGCGAGCCGAAAATTCGGAAATCGGAGACGAATATGACGAGGAGGCGGACAGGTATTACGTTTCAGTGCTCTTCTGCGAGCCGAAAATTCGGAAATCGAGCGCGGCTCTGCGTGGTTTTTAAGCACTCCGCGGTTTCAGTGCTCTTCTGCGAGCCGAAAATTCGGAAATTGAAGTACGTCGCTGGACGGCGTACTTCCAGCCGACGTTTCAGTGCTCTTCTGCGAGCCGAAAATTCGGAAATACTACTGGCTGCTCGCGCGCGATCCCCCCGCGCGCAGTTTCAGTGCTCTTCTGCGAGCCGAAAATTCGGAAATCGTACTGGAACGGCGAGTGCGATGACGCGATTGCGTGTTTCAGTGCTCTTCTGCGAGCCGAAAATTCGGAAATTGCGTGGCTTTGGGAGCCGAACGCGCGCTCCGAAATGTTTCAGTGCTCTTCTGCGAGCCGAAAATTCGGAAATTGTTGCGCCAGAGCGAGCGCGGCGGCGACGGCGCGGAGGTTTCAGTGCTCTTCTGCGAGCCGAAAATTCGGAAATGGCATGTCGGTGCTGTGCGAGTTCAATGCCATCCTGTTTCAGTGCTCTTCTGCGAGCCGAAAATTCGGAAATATACCTGTCTTCAATAGCCGAAGAACCCAACTCCAAGTTTCAGTGCTCTTCTGCGAGCCGAAAATTCGGAAATTGCCAGGTTTGTACAAGGCGCAAAAAGAGTTGGCGGCGTTTCAGTGCTCTTCTGCGAGCCGAAAATTCGGAAATTGGAGCGGGCGATGCAGGATCCGCGATTTCCGACAGGTTTCAGTGCTCTTCTGCGAGCCGAAAATTCGGAAATGCCGATTGGAAGCGGCGCGCTCGATGTGGATGAGCGGTTTCAGTGCTCTTCTGCGAGCCGAAAATTCGGAAATTCAGTGCTTCGCATACGCGCTGATCGTCGGGTGAATGTTTCAGTGCTCTTCTGCGAGCCGAAAATTCGGAAATCTACCCGGGCCGCTTCCAGATCGACGTTTCGATTGAGTTTCAGTGCTCTTCTGCGAGCCGAAAATTCGGAAATATAGCTGACTGCGCGTCTGTAGTCGGGGCTGTCTTTGTTTCAGTGCTCTTCTGCGAGCCGAAAATTCGGAAATTCGTCGGCATTGTCGGCGCTGTGCGGTCTGCGTGGGAGTTTCAGTGCTCTTCTGCGAGCCGAAAATTCGGAAATAGTCGAAGCCTAGGGGGCTAGATTGGAGAACGCGAGTTTCAGTGCTCTTCTGCGAGCCGAAAATTCGGAAATCGCGGCCGTTGCTCGCGATCTTCTGGCGCTTGACGGGTTTCAGTGCTCTTCTGCGAGCCGAAAATTCGGAAATCCGAGTACGAGGTCGACTACGAGACCTCGTTTCAGGGTTTCAGTGCTCTTCTGCGAGCCGAAAATTCGGAAATTCGGGCGCGCCATCGCCGCCGCGCGCGAGGCGCGGGTTTCAGTGCTCTTCTGCGAGCCGAAAATTCGGAAATCGCCTCAACCACGCCGCGCCGGTTAAACAATCGCCAGTTTCAGTGCTCTTCTGCGAGCCGAAAATTCGGAAATCTACGTTGGTTGTCGTCGATGCCGACACCGATGACGGTTTCAGTGCTCTTCTGCGAGCCGAAAATTCGGAAATCCGTCTGGACCGGGCGCGTCGAAAACGTCGAAAGCGAGTTTCAGTGCTCTTCTGCGAGCCGAAAATTCGGAAATTATGGACGGCGATCAATCGATCGCCGTCCTCGTGAAAAGTTTCAGTGCTCTTCTGCGAGCCGAAAATTCGGAAATTGCGCCCGCGAGCGCGCCGCCCGTGACTTTGTTGATGTTTCAGTGCTCTTCTGCGAGCCGAAAATTCGGAAATCGATCACATTGGGCGCGCCGAGCGCGGCCAGCGTCGGTTTCAGTGCTCTTCTGCGAGCCGAAAATTCGGAAATTTGGCGTGGGACGAGGACGAGCCGACTTTGGAGATTTGTTTCAGTGCTCTTCTGCGAGCCGAAAATTCGGAAATTTATCGTGCGCGCGACGGCGCACGGAAAGCGCGTGTTTCAGTGCTCTTCTGCGAGCCGAAAATTCGGAAATGACAGACGAGGTGCGTATCCCGCAGAGGCATTACGGTTTCAGTGCTCTTCTGCGAGCCGAAAATTCGGAAATAAAGAATGAGTTTGGCGGAGTCATTGCGGGCGGTCCGAGTTTCAGTGCTCTTCTGCGAGCCGAAAATTCGGAAATGGAGATGGCGATGAACTAACGTAAAAGATATCGTTAACGTTTCAGTGCTCTTCTGCGAGCCGAAAATTCGGAAATGTTGCGGCGCTTCGAGCACTGGCTGCGCTCACTGGTGTTTCAGTGCTCTTCTGCGAGCCGAAAATTCGGAAATCAACCGGGGCTATCCGCGTTTCATTTTCGTGGCAAAAGTTTCAGTGCTCTTCTGCGAGCCGAAAATTCGGAAATCCACGCGCTTGTGTAGCTCTCTGAACCCGAACCATCCGTTTCAGTGCTCTTCTGCGAGCCGAAAATTCGGAAATATTGCCCGGAGGGGCGCGCCTTGCGTATCAGGGTTTCAGTGCTCTTCTGCGAGCCGAAAATTCGGAAATCAACCGACCCCGGAGCGGGTAGCAGCGTTTGGCGTTGGTTTCAGTGCTCTTCTGCGAGCCGAAAATTCGGAAATTCCTTGGGCGTGCGCCTCTTCGTCTTCGTCAGGGCGTTTCAGTGCTCTTCTGCGAGCCGAAAATTCGGAAATTTCGATTTTTGTCCATTTTGTGCGATTTTTGTGTAGTTTCAGTGCTCTTCTGCGAGCCGAAAATTCGGAAATGGACTTTGACGATGACGGGACGCAGCATGTATTCGACGTTTCAGTGCTCTTCTGCGAGCCGAAAATTCGGAAATGCCCTCGCGCCGCCCGGCAGCCGGATCGCCCCGACCGTTTCAGTGCTCTTCTGCGAGCCGAAAATTCGGAAATCGTTTCCGTCGTTTTTTGTGCGATGATGATGATGCGTTTCAGTGCTCTTCTGCGAGCCGAAAATTCGGAAATCTATTTTGAGGCGCGCACAGGGATGCAATACGAAGAAGTTTCAGTGCTCTTCTGCGAGCCGAAAATTCGGAAATAGGCGGGACGGTTGGATGACCTGATAGGTGAGGTGCTGTAGTTTCAGTGCTCTTCTGCGAGCCGAAAATTCGGAAATGTACTTGCGTGTGCCGGTGACAATCGTGATTGTCCTGTTTCAGTGCTCTTCTGCGAGCCGAAAATTCGGAAATTTTAACGCCAGCATCGCCAGGCTCTCGAACTCGTCGTTTCAGTGCTCTTCTGCGAGCCGAAAATTCGGAAATTGAAAGGAAGGAAACAATGGCGAACGGCGAACAGAGTTTCAGTGCTCTTCTGCGAGCCGAAAATTCGGAAATCGAGGGCGGGCGCGTCATCGGCGCGAATGCGCTCGCCCTGTTTCAGTGCTCTTCTGCGAGCCGAAAATTCGGAAATCCGCCGCCGGATCGCCCCGCCCAGGGGTAATCAGGGTTTCAGTGCTCTTCTGCGAGCCGAAAATTCGGAAATCGAAACGCAGGCTTGACCTCGCCTACAACGCCGAAGTTTCAGTGCTCTTCTGCGAGCCGAAAATTCGGAAATGTGCGTCGATTGACTAGGCGTTGCTACGTCGCGTCTGTTTCAGTGCTCTTCTGCGAGCCGAAAATTCGGAAATCTTATGCTGAAAACAGCACAGAAAGGGGGGATTGAAGTTTCAGTGCTCTTCTGCGAGCCGAAAATTCGGAAATTTGGTCGCCCGCCACGCTGAACAACCGCAAGTTCAACCGGTTTCAGTGCTCTTCTGCGAGCCGAAAATTCGGAAATGGCGCTCGGTACGGGATGGGAACTGGTGATGGCGAAGTTTCAGTGCTCTTCTGCGAGCCGAAAATTCGGAAATGGTCCATCGAGCCGGGACCTGTTACATCGAAATCATGTTTCAGTGCTCTTCTGCGAGCCGAAAATTCGGAAATTTCGCCATACAGACACCCCGAGCTGGTCTTGACCGATGTTTCAGTGCTCTTCTGCGAGCCGAAAATTCGGAAATGCACCAGCGCGCTGGAAAGAGTCGCGCGGGGATCGGTTTCAGTGCTCTTCTGCGAGCCGAAAATTCGGAAATATGATGTCAGAGCGCTGCTCCCAGGGCTCCGGAGGCTCGTTTCAGTGCTCTTCTGCGAGCCGAAAATTCGGAAATTCGGATTGCGGCGCTGCCGGATGAAATACAGCTCGACGTTTCAGTGCTCTTCTGCGAGCCGAAAATTCGGAAATCGGATAGTCGCGGGGTTAGCCTTGATGCACTAGTGGGTTTCAGTGCTCTTCTGCGAGCCGAAAATTCGGAAATAGATATGCGCGCAAGCGTCACGAGACGACGCAAGCGGTTTCAGTGCTCTTCTGCGAGCCGAAAATTCGGAAATATTGCGGTCAAACGCGCTATCGGACGCGGCTAGTTTGTTTCAGTGCTCTTCTGCGAGCCGAAAATTCGGAAATTCGGTCGCAATCATCAATAGACGCACACGCGCAAAAAGTTTCAGTGCTCTTCTGCGAGCCGAAAATTCGGAAATCCCGTCTTCGATGTTCTTCTCTACCCTGGGGATCTATCGCAACGACAACGTTTCATCGTTCTTGAGCCTTCCTGCTGCGTCGCCGCAACGGACAAATTATAACATGAACAGGCGCGTTTCGCAACTCGATTTTTGTGCGAAAACCGTGTCAAGTTGCGAGGCGTTCATCTTCCCTTCTTGAAGCGGCAAATAGCTCTAGAAACTCTTGACATGCCGGTTCGGGAACACGGCGTTTGAGGCATGTTGTTGGCGAGTTGCGAAAGCATCACTCCAAACGCCTGTCAGCGATCCCTTTCTCCCCGCTCTATGTCGCCGATCCGCCGTCGTCGATCTGCGCGGCAACTTGCATGGAGCTGCCGGGAGTTGGGGCAAAATACCTGGTTGCACGTCGCGGTTGCGTTGCACTCCTGGCGGTGTCGCGGTACCGCGAGATGAATCTCGCGCTACGTTTCGCTGCTGCACCGCGAGATGAATCTCGCGCTACGTTTCGCTGCTGCACCGCGAGATGAATCTCGCGCTACGTTTCGCTGCGGCGCCGCGAGATGAATCTCGCGCTACGTTTCGCTGCTGCACCGCGAGATGAATCTCGCGCTACGTTTCGCTGCTGCACCGCGAGATGAATCTCGCGCTACGTTTCGCTGCGGCGCCGCGAGATGAATCTCGCGCTACGTTTCGGTTGTGATGCACTCTTGTCTCTCGCCTCTCACCTCTCGCTTCTCGCCTCTTCCCTCTCGATCCACGCTGCAACAGCCGCCCCAACCTCGGTAGTTGTGGCGCTGCGCTCTCCGGGCATTGCGATGTCGCCGGTGATGATGCCTTCCTCCAGGGTGCGCCAGACTGCGGTTTCTACGGCGCGCGCTTCGTCTTCCAGTCCCAGTGAGTGGCGGAGCAACAGCGCAACGCTCAGGATAGTCGCCAGTGGATTGGCGATCCCTTTGCCGGCGATGTCGGGCGCCGAGCCGTGGATGGGTTCGTATAACCCCATCTGCGTGCCTCTTCCGTTGTTGCCCGGCGCGCCGAGCGAGGCAGAGGGGAGCATGCCCATCGAGCCTGCCAGCATCGAGGCTTCATCGGTCAGAATATCGCCGAACATGTTTTCGGTCACGATGACGTCGAAGTCCATTGGACGACGAATGAGGTGCATGGCGCAGGCATCGACCAGCATGTGTTCGATCTGAACATCGGGGAATTCGGCGCGCATCAGGCGCGTTGTGACGCTGCGCCATAGTCGTGAGGTCTCCAGAACGTTCGCTTTGTCTACCGAAGTCAGTTTTTTGCGCCGGTTGCGCGCAAGAGTTGCCGCCACGCGCACAATGCGTTCGATCTCGGCAGAGGTGTAGACGCACTCGTCGTAGGCGCTTTCACCGCCGTCCATCGTCGTGTCACGCCCTTTTTCGCCAAAGTAGATGCCGCCGGTCAGTTCACGCACCACCAGGAGGTCAACGCCTTGCAATCGCTCCGGACGCAGCGGCGAGGCGGCGATCAGACGCGGATGGAGCGTCACCGGTCGCAGGTTGGCGAATAGTCCAAGCGCTTTGCGAATGCCGAGCAATCCCTGTTCCGGGCGCACCGGCGCTTCCGGGTTGTCCCACTTCGGTCCGCCGACTGCACCGAGGAGCACGGCGTCCGACTCGCGGCACAGGTGGAGCGTTTCGTCAGGAAGCGCCGTGCCAGTTGCGTCGATGGCGCAGCCGCCGATCAATGCCTCGCGTATCTCGAAGGTGTGCCCGAATCGCGTGCCGACAGCGCGTAATACGCGCATTCCCTCCGCCACCACCTCTGGTCCAATCCCGTCGCCGGGAAGCGCAGTGATAACCGCATGCATGTCGTGCTCCGTCTACCAATTACCCGTGAACATCCGGCATGGTCACCCCGAGCAGCGCGAGGGGTCGTGCGCGACCCGCTCAGATTCCGCGCTGCGCTCGGAATGACAAGAATGTGGCATCTTCAATCGTCATTGGTATGGGTCCTGTCGGCTCAGGCGCCCACAAGGAAGCGCCCCGACGCCTGCCTGGCGCCAATGACCTGTGAACATCCGGCATGGTCACCCCGAGCAGCGCGAGGGGTCGTGTGCGACCCGCTCAGATTCCGCGCTGCGTTTACCCTGAGCGAAGCGAAGGGCTCGGAATGACACGCATGCGGCTTTGCCCGACTGGGCGGCCCTTGCAAACGCCTTTATGTCAGATTCCGCGCTGCGCTCGGAATGACAAGAATGTGGCATCTTCAATCGTCATTGGTAGTCTATCTTTTATCCTACTCTTTGTCCTTTTTGCTTTTCTGACCGAGAAAAAAGGTCAGCGCAACGATGATTAGCGCTGCGCCGCCGCCGGAAATCAGCAGGTTTGTCTCACCGTTCCAGCTGGTGAATTGTCCAAGAAATCCAACACCGATGACGACGATGATAACGCCGATCAGTTTGTCTTTCAGATCGTCAAGGGTGTGGATTTCGAGCCACGACGGCACCGGCACCCGGTCGTCGATGAACAATTCGTACAATCCCAGTGCAACGATGTACAGTACCGTCGCCAGCAGGAAGATGTCGGTGATCTCGATGAAACTCAGCAACAGATTTTTGGCGACTTTTGAGGTGAACTCACCTTTTGAAAAAATGTCGCGTATGACGACATACGTTTCGATGGCGCCAAACAGGATTAGCGCCGTTGTTGCGACGAGTGTGACCAGTACCGCCACGAGAATAATGTAGCGCACCAGTCCAATCAGGCGCGTCATGGGGTGTCAACTCCTGGCAGTGGTGACAACGCGCGGTGGATGCGCAGATTCATATGCACTGATGGCATCTTCTTCGTTCAGCAGAAAACCCATCTGATCGATGCCTTGCAGCAGGCAATGTTTGGTGAACGGATCGATAGGAAAGCGCGCCTGCCGTCCGTCGGGAAGCGTCACCGTCTGCGTCGCCAGGTCAATGATTACTTCGGTGGTCGGGTCTTCTTCGAAGAGACTGACCAATTGCTGCCAGGTTTCCTCGTCCGTCTGGACGGTCAACAGCCCGTTTTTCAGGGCATTATTGCGAAAGATGTCGGCAAAGGAGGGACTGATAACCGCCTTGAAGCCGTACCCCTGAAGCGCCCAGGGCGCGTGCTCACGTGACGAGCCGCAACCGAAGTTTCGTCCGGCGACCAGGATCGTCGCTCCCTGCGCCTCTGGACGGTTGAGAACGAAATCGGGGTTGGGCTTGCCCTCGGCGTCGAAGCGCCAGGCATAGAACAATCCCTCCGCCAGACCTGATTTGTCGGTGACTTTGAGATAGCGGGCAGGAATGATCTGATCGGTGTCGATATCGTGCGCTGGCAGGGCGACAATACGCCCGGTGATGATTGAGATGGGATGCATAGTGTGCTCCTGGATGAGAACTGAGGGGCGGGTAGGGGTTAAGTTCGTGGAACTCATTGCTCGAACCTCTGATCCCTCATCCCTGACCCCTATCCCACATATTTCCGCGGATCAGCGACAACGCCTTCGATGGCGGATGCAACGGCGGTGAGCGGGCTGGCAAGAAGCGTGCGCGCGCCGGGTCCCTGGCGCCCCTCGAAGTTGCGGTTGCTAGTCGAGACAGCATATTTGCCCGGCGGAACCTTGTCGTCGTTCATGCCGAGGCAGGCAGAGCAGCCGGCTTCGCGCCATTCGGCGCCTGCCTCGCGGAAAATACGGTCCAGTCCTTCGGCTTCCGCCTGCTTCTTCACCTGCTGCGAGCCGGGCACGACCATCATGCGCACGCCTTCGGCGATCTTGCGCCCTTTCAGCACACTCGCCGCCATGCGGAGGTCCGAAATGCGCGAGTTGGTGCAACTACCCAGGAAGACGACATCGACCTTTTGACCGAGTAGCGGTTGACCGGGTCGCAGGTCCATATAGCGCAGCGCCTTGTCGAGCGCCTGGCGCGCTGCCTGATCGGGCAGTTCCTCCGGTGTCGGGATGCGACCGTCAATCGGTATCCCCATGCCGGGGTTGGTGCCGTAGGTGATCATCGGCGTCAGTTGCGATGCATCCAGGGTGATCGTCCGGTCGTACACCGCGCCATCGTCGGTCGGCAGAGTGCGCCAGTATGCCACGGCCTCGTCCCATGCTGCGCCTTTCGGCGCGAAGGGGCGCCCGGCAATGTACTGGAACGTCGTGTCATCGGGCGCAATCATCCCGGCGCGCGCGCCGCCTTCGATTGACATGTTGCAGATCGTCATGCGCTCTTCCATCGAGAGCGCGCGGATTGCCTCGCCGGTGTACTCGAACACATGCCCGACGCCGGCGCCGACGCCGTATCGCGCAATGATCGCCAGAATAATGTCCTTGGCAGTCACTCCCGGCTTCAGGCGACCATCGACGCGCACCTCCATCGTTTTGGGGCGGTTCTGGATCAGGCATTGCGTCGCCAGGACGTGCGCGACTTCCGAGGTGCCGATGCCGAACGCCAGCGCACCAAAAGCGCCGTGGGTGCTGGTGTGGCTATCACCACAGACGATGGTCATGCCGGGTTGGGTCAACCCCTGCTCAGGACCGATGACGTGGACGATCCCCTGGCGCTCGCTGCCAAGCGCGAAGAGCGGGATGCCGAAATCGGCGCAGTTCTGTTCGAGTTGGCGAAGTTGCGCCGCCGCCTGCGCATCGACCACCGGAATGATCCCATCCGGTCCGCGCGGCGTGGTTGGGGTCGAGTGGTCCATCGTCGCCAGCGTGCGATCCGGACGGCGGACTTTCAACCCGCGCCGGCGTAGTTCGGTGAATGCCTGGGGCGAGGTTACTTCGTGAATGAGATGGAGATCGATGTAAAGCACCGCAGGCGTTTCCGCCGTTTGCGGGCGCACGATGTGGGTGTCCCAGATTTTGTCGAACAGTGTGCGAGGCATAGTTTGTACCTTCAACCTTCCAGCCTGTAACCTGATATGATAACGCGCCTCCAGCCTGTGTCGCGCGCAGAAGCCATGCGCTGTCACCCTGAGCAAAGCGGCAGGTGGAGCGAAGAATCCCGGCAGCGCGCACAGGTCGAGATTCGTCGCTTCGCACAGAATGATGAGTCTCGTTGTTCTACGAATACGCCACTGGCGTCAGCCAGCCCCAGCGATCTTCTGTTTCGCCGGAGAAAAGACCAAAGAACGCCTTTTGGATAGCGGTGGTGATCGGACCGCGCTTGCCATTGCCGACCGGCAATTTATCGACCGAGCGGATCGGCGTCACCTCAGCCGCTGTGCCGGTAAAGAAGAGTTCGTCCGCCAGGTAGAGCATTTCGCGCGGCAGGTTTTGCTCGCGCACCTCATACCCCATCTGGCGCGCCAGTGTGATCACTGCATCGCGGGTAATGCCGGGCAGAAGCGCCGCCGTCACCGGCGGCGTATAGATGACGCCGTCGCGAATGAGGAACAGGTTTTCGCCCGATCCTTCGGAGAGCCAGCCATGCACATCGAGCGCGATGCCTTCGGCATAGCCGTTGCGTGCCGCTTCCATCACAATGAGTTGTGACGACAGATAGTTGCCGCCAGCCTTCGCCATCGCTGGCAGGGTATTCGGTGCAACCCGCTGCCAGGAGGAAACGTGGACATCCACGCCATTCTCCAAACCCTCAGCCCCCAGGTAGGCGCCCCATTCCATGGCTGCGACCATCACCTCGACCGGCGAGCGCAGCGGGTTTAGCCCCATTTCGCCATAGCCGCGCCACACAAGCGGACGGATATAGGCGTTCGTCAACCCATTGTCACGCACGACCGCGCGGCATGCTTCGAACAATTGCTCCGGCGTGAACGGCAGTTCCATCCGATAGATGCGGCACGAGTCGAACAGACGGCGGAGGTGCTCGCGCAAACGAAAAATAGCAGCGCCCTGAGGCGTTTCGTAGGCGCGAATGCCCTCGAACACCGATGAACCGTAGTGCAGGGCATGTGTCATCACATGGACGGTCGCCTTTTCCCAGGCAACCATCTCGCCGTTGAACCAGATATACTTGGACTCACGAATAGGCATCGGTGTTCTCCTTTCACCACGATGTGAAGCGGCGCCGTTGCGCCGGTGGTCATTATATCAGGAACGGTGCGCATTGCACGAAGCCCGCCGTCGCGCCAGCGGGAGTTCCAGGCTGTCCCACAGCGCCATAAAACTGGCTTCAATAATATTTTCCGAGCAGCCGACCGTGCTCCAGCGTTCTTCGCCGCGCGCCGATTCGATCAGCACGCGCGGTCTGGCGGCGGTGCCGAGGTGTTCATCGACGATGCGCACCTTGTAGTCGACCAGTTGCACATCGGCGAGTTCGGGGTAGTGTGGCAGCAGCGCCTTGCGGATTGCCTTATCGAGCGCATTGACCGGTCCGTCGCCTTCGGCTGCGGTGTGCATAACCTCGTTGCCGACTTTGAGCTTGACCATTGCCTGCGAGATTATGTCGCCAGCGCCATGTTTGCTGACGACCACCGTGAAATCGAGCAACTCGAACGGCGGTTCGTAGTCGGGCGCAGCGCGGCGCACCAGCATCTCGAACGATCCCTCCGCCGCCTCGAACTGGAAGCCACGGTTTTCCAGCTCTTTGATCCGTTGCAATACCACCCGTTCGTTCCCGTTCAGATCAAGCCCCAGTTCCTGCGCGCGCATCCGCACATTCCCGCGCCCCGACAGTTCACTGACGACCACCCGCATCCGATTGCCGACCAGTTCCGGGTCGATGTGCTGGTAACTGTCCGGCACTTTGGCGACGGCGGCAACGTGGATGCCACCTTTGTGCGCGAATGCGGAGTGTCCAACGAATGGCGCGTGGGTGTCGGGGTTGAGGTTGGCGACGGCGGCGACATAGTGCGACACCTCGGTCAGGCGGCGAAGTTGTTCGGGGGTAATGCAGCGGTAGCCGAGTTTCAGTTGCAGATTAGCGATGAGCGGGATCAGGTCCATATTGCCGCACCGTTCGCCATAGCCGTTGATCGTGCCCTGGACGTGGACGCATCCTGCGCGCACGGCGGCAAGCGCGTTGGCGACTGCCAGCGCGCCGTCGTTGTGGGTGTGGATGCCGAGGGTAGGACCACGCCCTGCTGCGCCGTTGCTAAACCCTTCGTTTGCCAGGCGGCGCTGCACCGCCTGCACGATTTCGGTCACTTCGTGCGGCAGGCTGCCGCCATTCGTATCGCACAGCACCAGGCAGTCGGCGCCGGCGTGCGCGGCTGCGGTCAGGGTTGCCAGCGCATACGCGGCATCCAGTTTATAGCCGTCGAAGAAGTGCTCCGCGTCGTAGACGACCTCCTTACCGCGCTCCTTGAAATATGCGACGCTTTCGGCGATCATTGCCAGATTCTCCTGGCGTGTCGTTTCGAGCACCTGCTCGACATGCAGGGTCGAACTCTTGCCGACGAGCGTTACCACCGGCGTCTCGGCAGCAACAAGCGCCTGGATATTGGCGTCGGTATCACAGGTGGCGTCGGCGCGGCGGGTGCTGCCGAAGGCGGCGACTCTCGCGTGGCGCAGGTCGGCACGGCGGATGCGCTGAAAGAACTCGGCATCTTTGGGATTCGAGCCGGGCCATCCGCCTTCGATGTAGTGAACGCCGAGCAGGTCGAGTTCGCGCGCGATCTTCAGTTTGTCTTCGACGGAAAGCGATAACCCTTCGCGCTGCGTTCCGTCGCGGAGAGTCGTATCGTAGAGCAGAATCTGCATGCCTGGCTCCTCATATGTTTCAGACTATGGCTGCCCACGCCAGCGCGGGTAGCTGCCGAATACCTTGAACAGACCGGTTTTTGTGCGGATGCGCTCCAGCGCAGCGGCAACCACCGGGTCTTCGCGGTGGCCGTTGATGTCCACCAGGAAAATGTACTGCCCCAGCACCTCTTTCGACGGACGCGATTCGAGTTTGGTCATATTGATGCCGACCAATGCCAGTTCCTGGAGCGCTTCGACCAGCACGCCGGGGCGGTCTTCACGGTCGAATCCGAAGCAGAAACTGGTCTTATCATCGCCGGTTGGCGGATGGTCGTGCTTCCCCAGGGCGATGAAGCGTGTCATATTGCCTGAGCGGTCTTGAATATCGCTCGCAAGCACGGCTGCTCCGACCAATTGTGCCGCGCGCAGTGTGCCGATCGCTGCCGCAGGGCGTTCGTCCGCCAATGCTTCGGCGGGCGCGGCGCTGTTGCTCAACGATGCAACGGTTGCCGCACCGGGCAGGCAGCGTTCGATGAAACGCCGACACTGCCCAAGTGACTGCGGATGCCCATAGAGCACTTTGATCTCGTGCAGGGCTAAACCGGCGCGCCCCACCAGGTAGTGTTGAATCGGAATGACCGTCTCTCCTGCAATGCGCAAGTCGGTTTCGTGGATGAGCAGGTCGAGCGTGGTGGTGACGCTCCCTTCGAGGACATTTTCGATTGGTAAAATGCCGACGGTTGCTGCGCCGGTTTCGACAGCAGTGACAACGGCCGGCATGCTGGTCAGCGGAATGTACGTCGCATCCTCGCCGCCATACGCCAGCGCAGCAATCTCGCTATACGATCCTGGCGGACCCAGATAGGCAATCGAGCGTTTCATCGGCAATGTTCCGTGAGTATGACAGCAAGATGTCTTCCTTTGTGCGAGATGGGCGCCTGTCGCCCGAAGCGGCGCCGCAGGCGAAGCGAAGGTTCCCGGCAGCGCGTGTGGGATGGGACTCGTCGTTTCGCTCAGCCCGACATGTCTCGTTGTGCTCCGAGAGCAGTTCGGCGACAGGCGCTGTGGGAAGCGCAGCCCCATAGCGCGCGCCAGACTGGACGATACCTTACTCCGTCGCATTCTTGCCAAATAGATCGACCGCATAGGTTGGCCTGTTGCGGTCGTATCCGGCGGCGTAGGCGACATTTTCGGCGCTCAGGCGCTCCTGGCGCGCGGCGATCATCTTATTGAGCGCCGCCATATACGACTCGGCAGCGGCAACGATGGTATCCGTATTGGCGCTGTAACCGCTGTAGATCTGCGGTCCGCGGTGCCGCCCGACACGGTACTCGCGCTCCTCAACCGCATCGCCCGGCTCGCGGATGCGCACAGAAACTTCAGCAACTGCGTCGATCCCCTCAGTGACCGCCTTGATCGAGAATTCGATCAGGTCGTTTGGTCGCCCGACGATCTTATCGATGGCTTTGTAGATCGCATCGACCGGTCCGGTGCCGTGTGCGGCAGTCGTCTGCGTATTGCCGTCCGGATCGGTAATGCGCACGGTCGCCACCGGCGTGACGCCGGTGCCGCAGGTGACCTGCACATGCTCCAGGCGGTACAACTCCGGGGTATGGAGCGATCCGCCGGTCGCCAGCACCTCCAGGTCGCGGTCGTCGACGACTTTCTTCTTGTCGCACAGTTCTTTGAAGCGCTGGAAGACCTGATTGAACTCTTCCTCGCTGTCGAACTCATACCCCATCGCTGCCAGTTTGGTGCGCAGCGCATTGCGCCCGGAGTGCTTGCCGAGCACGATGGCATTGCCGTCCAAACCGATGGTCGTTGCGTCCATGATTTCATACGTCATGCGATGCTTCAGGACGCCATCCTGGTGGATGCCGGACTCGTGGGCGAAGGCATTGGCGCCGACAATCGCCTTGTTCGGTGGCACCGGCATACCGATAATGGTGCTGAGCAGCCGACTGCTGCGCGCCAGTTCGCGGGTGTTGATCCGCGTATCGACGCCAAAGAACGAGCGGCGGGTTTTCAGCGCCATCACGACTTCCTCGAGCGAGGCATTTCCGGCGCGCTCACCGATACCGTTGATGGTGCACTCGATCTGGCGCGCGCCGGCGCGCACGCCGGCCAGCGAGTTTGCCACCGCCATGCCCAGGTCGTCGTGGCAGTGGGTGGAAATAATGACCTTATCGGCGCCGGGGACGTGGCGGTAGATGCCGGCGATCAGTTCGGCATACTCTTCGGGTGTGGCGTAGCCGACCGTATCGGGAATGTTGAGCGTGGTGGCGCCTTCTGCAACGACCGCCGCCAGCATGCGGTAGACATACTCCGGGTCGGAGCGGGTCGCGTCCATTGGCGAAAACTCAACATCGTCGCACAGTGAGCGCGCATAGCGCACCATCAGGCGGGCGCGCTCGAGCACTTCTTCGCGGGTCGAGCGCAGTTGATGTTCGATATGAATGTCGGATGAGGAAATGAAGGTGTGGATGCGTTTTTTCGCGGCTGGCTGAATGGCGCTCCAGGCTTTGTCAATATCGTCCTTGTTGGCGCGCGCCAGCGCTGCGATAATCGGACCATCGGGCGTCCCAACGGTTTTGGCGATCTCGTGAACGGCTGCCCAGTCGCCGGGTGACGCTGCCGGGAAACCGGCCTCGATAATGTCTACCCCCAAACGTGCCAGTTGCCGCGCGACCTCCAGTTTTTCCTCCAGCGTCATGGTGCAGCCCGGCGCCTGTTCACCGTCGCGCAGCGTGGTGTCGAAGATGCGTACATGGTCCTCCATAGCGTTGTGTGTCTCCTTTGCTTGAGAACCGAGAACTGAGAATTGAGAACTGAGAACCGAGAACTGAGAACTGAGAATTGAGAACTGAGAACTGAGAACTGAGAACTAATGCTCACCACTCGTTACGTATCATGTGTATTTGTCATTCGGCACTTGACTGATAATCCTCCGGTGCAAACGGGAATGGCGGCGAGGATGCGTCATCGTCCGTTGTATATGATACCTGTTCTTCATGAGTCGTTGACGTGTGTGATGGGATGGCATGCTCCAGTTTTGCTCGTCAGCATTGCCGCGATTTCCTGGCATTCGCTGTGAAGTCTGGCTTCATCCTCTTCGGAAAGATACCCGCTACGGCGGAGCAGATCGAGCCAGCGATCAGTTTCGGCGGTTGATCCTTTGGCGATTGCCAGGTGATTGCGGTGCGCGCCAGGAGTGTAGCGCCCATGTCCTTCGGCGATATTCGCGCCAATTGACGTGGCGGAAGCGATGATCTGTCGCGCAATGACCGCATTGCTCCACGTGTTCGGCATCCGCCGCGCGATCGTTATCACATCGAGCGCCAGTTGCTGCGCCCGGTTCCACAGAATGAGATTGCGATGCGTATAGCCCTTTACCATCGCTACTGAACTTTCTACGCGCATAAGTCAGGAAAATTAGCCTGACGTTGAACACTGTTCTTATAGAGCGATCAACCAGATGTTGCACAATATTGCCTGTGTTGACCGTCTCACGGCTGGAGTTGGCTTCGACAGGCTCAGCCAGCGCCAGCCGTTCCATGTCCTTCGGATATGAGACAATCTCGTGATCGGCGTTGGCTTCGACAGGCTCAGCCAGCGCCAGCCGCTCCACAGGTGCAAGCGTGGGTGTTCGGATGCAGATTGATCTTCCTATCAGTTCTTAGTTCTTGGTTCTTAGTTCTTAGTTCTTGGTTCTCGGTTCTCAGTTCTCTTACGCCCCGCCTTCGCCCGGAACCACCTCACGCGGGTTGACGAACGGCATCATACGGCGCAGTTCACGACCCACCTGCTCGATGGGGTGCGCGATGTCGCGGGTGCGATAGGCATTGAAGCGCGGACGACCATTATGATTTTCTTCGATCCAGTCCTCGGCGAATGCGCCGCTCTGGATGTCCGCCAGGATGCGTTTCATCGTTGCGCGCGTCTCGTCGGTGATAATCTTCGGACCGGCGGTGTAATCGCCCCATTCCGCCGTATCGCTGACCGAGTAGCGCATATAGTTGAGACCGCCCTGGTAGAAGAGATCGACGATCAGTTTGAGTTCGTGCATACACTCAAAGTACGCGACCTCCGGTTGATACCCGGCTTCGACCAGGGTCTCGAACGCCGCCTTCACCAATGCCGACACGCCGCCGCACAGCACGACCTGCTCGCCAAACAGATCGGTTTCGGTCTCTTCGGCGAACGTTGTCTCGATCACGCCGGCGCGGGTGCAGCCAAGACCGCGGGCATACGCCAGAGCGTCCGCCAGCGCATTCCCCGAAGCGTCCTGATGTACGGCGACGAGCGCCGGTACGCCGCCCCCCTGGGTATAGACCTCGCGCACACGGTGACCGGGCGCCTTGGGGGCGACCATACTGACATCGACCCCTTCCGGCGGAACGATCTGCCCGAAGCGGATATTGAACCCGTGGGCGAACATCAGCGTCTTGCCGGGGGTCATATGTGGACCGATCGCGTCGCGGTAGATCGCCGCCTGCGCCGTATCGGGGAGCGCCAGCATCACGATCTGCGCCTCTTTCGCCGCCTCGGCGACGGGCAGCACCTTCAACCCCAGCCCCTCCGCCTTCGACCAACTCTTCGATCCCTGGTAAAGACCGACGATGACATCACAGCCGCTCTCCTTGAGGTTCAGCGCGTGTGCGTGCCCCTGGCTGCCGAAGCCGATGACCGCGATGGTGCGCCCGGCGAGCCGAGCGAGATCGGCGTGGTTTTCGTAGTAGATGTTTGCCATGGGTGTTGTGTCTTCTCCTTGTGTTGATCAAGACGCCATAAACTTCGCAGGAGTGATGAGGTTAAGCCTTCTGGCAGTGCGTCGGGTATTCCCATGTGATACGGTTCCTCCTGTATCGTCTGCCAGGCGCGAAGCGCAAGGTCCTCCCTGCTCACTCCGGTTCAAGGGCGGACAGCACGCATGAGCAGAGCGGGCATGCATGGTGTTGGAATGCGCGGTTGTCCCTTCAACCCTCCCTGTCTCGCTCCCGCGCGCGGGAGCAGAGCGACCGGGTCCGTCCCATGGTCCCACGGTGAGCGTGCCGGTGTTCGCTTGGGTGTTCGGTCCGCCCTTAAACTCGCTCCGGTTGGAGGAGGGAGCGATCGCTGGCAGAGCGATGCGAGAAAACCCTCAACCCCCTCCATAACCATTGACCTTAATTCATCGCCGGCACGCGCTCGGCGTGTCCGTTGGCGCTTTCGACATACTCCTCGGCGGTATGACCGCGCGCGCCGCGCACCATCGCAATCCGCCCGGTGCGCATCATTTCTCTGATGCCATAAGGGCGAATCACGTCGATAAAGTTCTGCACCTTGGATGGCGACCCGGTCATCTCGATCACCATCGTATTTGCGCCGACATCAACAATTTTAGCGTCGAAGACTTCGGTGAGGGCCACAATCTCAGGGCGCTTCGCCGGAGGCGCATGCAGTTTCATCAACGCCATTTCGCGTTCGACCGTCGGATCGTTGGTCACGTCGCTGACCTTCAGCACCTCGATCAGGCGGTAGAGTTGCTTGACCACCTGCTCGACATCCTCCCACTCCACAACGATTGTCATCCGGCTGATGCCGGGAGTTTCGCTATGTCCGACTGCCAGACTTTCGATGTTGAAGCCGCGTCGTCGAATGAGTCCGACCACCCGGCTCAGCACGCCGGGGCGGTCCTGCACGAGCGCGACGATAGTATGTTTTTTCATGGAAGCGCTTCCTTTATGCTATGACTGGTGGGGCGACTCCAGGATCATTTCGCCGATGCTCTTGTTCTGTGGCACCATTGGGAACACATTGACCTCGCGCTCGACGCGGAAGTCGATGAGCACCGGTCCATCGGTTGCGTAGGCTTCCTCGATAGCCGCTTCGACCTGACCGGTGTGTTCGACGGTAATGCCTTTCCAGTAGTACGCCTCCGCAAGCCTGGCGAAATCGGGACCAGAGAGGGGCGTACCGCTGTAGCGCTTATTCTCGAACAGTTCCTGCCACTGGCGCACCATGCCCAGGTAGCCATTGTTGATTACCGCAATCTTGACATTCTTGATACCTTCCTGCACGATAGTCGCCATCTCCTGATTGGTCATCTGGAAGCCGCCATCGCCGCAGATCGCCCACACGGTATCGTTCGGATGGGCAATCGCAACGCCAAGCGCCGCCGGCACGGCGAAGCCCATGGTTCCTGCGCCGCCCGACGTGATGTGAGTGCGCGGGCGATACCAGTCGATCAGTTGCGCCGCCCACATCTGATGCTGTCCGACATCGGTGACAACGCGGTAGTTGCCACGGCTGTTGAGCGCCTTTGTGAGCGCTGCATACACATCGTGCGGCGGCAGGCTCATGTTCGCAGTATCCGAGCGGTTAAGATATTGCTGCTTCGGTTGATGCTTCGCCTGCATCTCACGAATGTGCTCCATCCAGTCGGACGCATGCCCGTGCAATTCAGCGAACGCCTCACGGTCAGGCGGGAACTCATCGAGGAACGCCTGCAATGCCAGGCGCGCATCGGCGACGATTGGCACCGTCACTTTGACATTCTTGCCGATCTCCGAAGGATCGATATCGACGTGAATAACCTTCGCATTTGGCGCAAACGTGCTGGCTTTGCCGGTCACGCGGTCATCGAAGCGCCCGCCGATATTGAAGAGCACATCGCACTCCTGAATGGCGCGATTGACATGCACCCAGCCGTGCATACCCGGCATGCCGATGCTGAGTGGATGGTCTTCGGGGAAGGCGCCAATCCCGTGGAGCGTCGTGATCACCGGGATGCGGGTGCGCTCGGCGAAAGCGCGCAGTTCCTCGACTGCGCCGGACATAATGATGCCATGACCGGCAATGATTAGCGGCTTCTTTGCGCTCAGGATCAGTTTGATCGCCTCACGGACCTGCTTGAGATTGGGGCGATAGTTGGGCTTGTAGCCGGGAAGGTCGAGTTTGATGTCCCAGTTGGGAACGATCGTAGCCTGTTGCGCGTCCTTCGTCACATCGATCAGCACCGGTCCCGGTCGCCCGGTGGTCGCAATGTAGATCGCCTCCTCGAAGACGTAGGGCAGGTCTTCAGCGCGTTTCACCAGATAGTTATGCTTGGTGATCGGCATCGTGATGCCGGTGATGTCGGTCTCCTGGAACGCATCCTTACCGAGCACGTGAGAGCCGACCTGTCCGGTGATCGCCAGAATTGGCGTGCTGTCCATCATCGCGTCGGCAATGGCTGTCACCAGGTTGGTCGCGCCGGGTCCGCTCGTGCCGATACACACTCCCAACCGACCGGTGGCGCGCGCATACCCTTCGGCGGCGTGCCCTGCGCCCTGTTCGTGGCGGCAAAGCACGTGGCGCAGTTTGTCGCGGTACTCCCACATCGCATAGTAGAACGGCATAATTGCGCCGCCGGGGATGCCGAACATCACTTCGACCCCGTTGCGGATCAGCGCCTCGCACATCACCTGGGCGCCGGTGCGCTTTTCGGACATCTGAGTTCCTCCCTTTCTCTCGATGATCACCGCGTGATTATTTCCCGTCTATTTTCCCGATACCTGCGCATACGCAGGCAAAGACGCCGCCGTCATCGGCGCCTGACGCGCAACAGTGACACATTGGCGACATCAGCGTCGCAACCAGGGGATTTCGGTCGAATATGACCACTGAGCGCAACGAGCGCAGGGCTGCCAGAAGTGCATCGTTGCCGCAGTGTTGGCAGCATATGTCCATAAACGGTAAGCCCCTCCCGTGGGTTCGGGAGGGGCTCGTGTCGTTGTTTCTTGCGTTACGCCGCGCGCGCTGCCTCCCAAACGCTTATAAGCCCGTGATAATAATCAGGGCTACAAGAATAAGGCTAAGGAGGAGGCTGACGGTTTGCTGACGCATAGCGATTACGCTCGTTGCAATATCACCGTTTGCGAGTATACCTGAAGGGTGGGGTGTTTGTCAAGTGGAGGCGCGCGGGGCGCCTACCCCGCAGTGTACTGCTCAAACACACATCCGGCATCGACATTGCCGCCGCAGATGACGGCAACCGGCGCCGCGTAGCGCGTGGCGTCCACAGTGCCGCTCTGGAGCGCAGCGATCACGGCGGCGCCGGCCGGTTCGACCAGTTGATTGCACTCAGTCCAGAGCCAGCGCATAGCCTCCACCATTTGCTCGTCGGTGACCAGCGCCACATCATCGACGTACCGCAGCGCCAGGTCCAGTGTGCGTTCACTGAGCGCGCGCGGCGAGAGGGTGTCGGCGATGCTGTGGACGGCGGGCAATTCCACCAATCGACCGGCGTTGAGGCTGACGGTCATCGTCGGTGCGCCGATCGGTTCAACGCCGACGATGCAAATGCCAGGACGCGCCTGTTTGAGCGCCGCTGCCACGCCGCCGATCAACCCGCCGCCGCCGACGGCGATCAGCGCCAGATCGATGCAAGGCGCATCGACGAGCACTTCGAGACCAAGCGTGCCCTGCCCCTCAAGGGTGCGAATGTCGTCAAACGGATGCACATAGTACAGTCCTTCGGCGGCAGCGTGTTCCAGAGCGCGGCGGTGCGCATCGTCCCAGGCGTCGCCATGGCGGAAGATACGCGCCCCCCATGCCGCAATGCGTCGCTCACGGTCAGCCGAGGCGCGCGCGGGCAGATAGACGACGGCGGGGATGCCCAACCGCCAGGCGGCGTATGCCAGCGCAAGACCGTGGTTGCCGCCGGATGCGGCGATCACACCACGCTCGCGCTGCGCCACGTCGAGTTGCAACAGGTGATTGAAGACGCCACGCACCTTGAACGAACCTGCGACTTGCAGATTTTCCAGTTTGAGGCGCAGGTTGGGATGAAAGTCGCTACGCAATGCGGGCAGCGGCATAAGCGGCGTATGCCGCACGAATGGGGCAATGCGCGATCGCGCGGCATCAATCGCCCGGAATGGAAGCGGATGCTCCATTGCAGAACCTCGCACAGGTCAACGCGCAGCAATATCAAGAATGTCGCGCAGCATGGCTGCGGCAGTCGGAGTCGGATCGGTTTCCAGCGTTGTCGCAGTCTGTCTGCCGGTGATGTCGGTGTAGTAGACTACGCCCATCTCATCGGCGCTCATCCGCGCCAATGGATGGATCAGCGGCAATGATGTTGGTTGAACGCTCAGGTGGAAGTCGCCGCCTCGACGCTCCGCCAGGCAGAGGAGCACAATACGTTCGCCGCGATCCAGTGCGGCGCGCAGGTCTCCGGTGGTCAGGTCCGTAATGCCGCGCACGGCGACATCAGCCAGCGTTGTGGGTTGGCGCAACACCGCATTGGCAAGAATAGTCAGTTTACTAGCGGCATCCCAACCTTCGACATCGAGGGAAGGGTCGGTCTCCGCCAGTCCGCGTCGTTGCATCTCCGCCAGTGCGTCAGCATATGAACTCCCCTGTTCCATCGCGCGCAGGATGCCCTGCGTTGTGCCGTTGAGCACCGCCTCGACGCGCACAATCGTCGCGCCTGCCAGGTCGCGTCGCCCAATTGCAATGGTCGGCAACGCGCCGCCGACGCAGGCGCTGAAGCGCAGCGCGGGCCAGTCGCGCGGATCGCCGCGTTCCTCAGTGGCCTCTCCCATATCGCTGAGGTCAGCCAGTTCTGTATATGCGAGCGCCAGCGGTCCTTTATTTGCCAGCACTGCGTGCATACCGCGCCGCAACGCTGCGCGCACGGTATCAAGACCCGGTTGCCCTGTTTTCAAATTGACCGGCGTCGCTTCGAGGAGGATGTCCGCTTCGATGCGCTGAATGACTTCAACAGGAGCAATTCCGAAGATGCCGCTTTCCGGCAGCGCCGCAATGCTCTGACCACGCTGTTTGAGCGCCAGGATCGTCGCCGGGTCCAGTCCAGTCGCATAGATTGCCGCGCCCCCTGAGTCGGCTGCGGCAACCAGGCGCAGCGCAACGCCATAGCGCCTGGCGAGGAGCGACGCCTGTGACTGCATGATGGCAAGAAAACTGCGGCCCACATTGCCTAGACCGCTGAGGAAGAGGCGATAGGTGCGCATACAACCCGGTTCCTGATGCCGTGTCGAGTGCATTGTACCACGATCAGGGACCAGGCAAGAGGCGAAGAGCGGTGCAGGCGGGCAGGGACAGGTAGGGGCGCGGCAGCGCCACGCCCTGGGGGATAGTGGCAGGTTGCAGGCGGGGAGTGAGAGATCGAGGCTGCGGAAAGTTAAGGATGAGCTTCGTGGATTCTTTAATGGCATTGTTCCTAACCCCTGTAAAGATTTCTCATCCTTGCGTTTCAATGCTCTTTCTGAACCTGCTCTTCCGGCGAGGTATAGTTTAAGTGTTCATTAATTTTGTTCAACATTCCTTGACAAACCGGAAAGGAGAAAGCAATGGCGCTGCTCGAAACGGTTGGTGAAGTTCTCTTCGAAAAAACCGTCTTTGGCATTCCAAACATCGTCGTCGGCGTGGCTGCCATTGTTGCGGCGCCGGTCGTCGTGCCGGCGTTGCGTCCGGTGACGAAAGCAATCGTCAAGGGCGGCATTATTGCTGCCGATCGGACGAAAGCAACACTCGGCTCGGTAGTGGAGCGCACGAAGGGGGCGTTCAGCGAGGCTGGCGAGCGCTGGAGCGATCTGATAGCCGAAGCGCGCGCTGAGGTGCATGGCGCAACTGTCGCGCCCCCAAGGCAGACGCTTGCGCCGGAAGTGACCGAAGCGCAGGCGACATAGTTCAGGAGATGACCGTCGCCCACACTGGGGGAATTGCGCGCAGGTGAACCCTGGTGCTGTCGGTTGCCAAGGGGAGTTGTCCTGGCTGTCAGGGGTGAGTCTTTCGGACGCGCAGGGCGTTTCTCACTCCCTGACGCTCTTTTTTCTCACCCCTGTCCCCTCATCTCTGGTGCAGGCTTTTTGAGACGCAACACAGGGTTTCCGCGTCTCGACAACTCTTTCGCCCTCTTCCCCATGCCTCCTTTGCCCGCGTCCCTCTGCACGGGTCCAGGCGTGAATCATGTGGCGCCTGCCACGTCGTTCGATGCGGGACCATAGCGGATCGCACGAAAGGCACTGCCGCGCCCTTTCCCCGGCGCGTGCCGATGCTCCGACCAGCCTCGCGTCAGTGGGGCTTCGCGTCGTGAATGCGAGTGGGCGTGTCCGCGTGTGTGTTCTGGTCGGGATCGGTCGCGGTGCGGCAGGCGAGGGGTCGTTCCTGCCAATTCACGACGGTGCTCCTGGTTGCGCCAGGGACGGTCATCTGCGTCGCATGTGTGCTACAATGCACAATGGGGCGTAATACCAATAACGATTGAAGATGCCGCATGCTGGTCATTCCGAGCGCAGCGAGGAATCTGAGCGGGTCGCGCCAGATCTCTCGCGCTGCTCGGGGTGACCATGCCGGATGTTCACGGGTAATTGGTATAAGGCAGTCGCAGGATGGTGAAGGGAAAAGAGGCGCACCGTTGACGATTGAAGATGCCGCATGCTGGTCATTCCGAGCCCTTCGCTTCGCTCAGGGTAAACGCAGCGAGGAATCTGAGCGGGTCGCGCCAGATCTCTCGCGCTGCTTGGGGTGACCATGCCGGATGTTCACGGGTAATTGGTATAAGGCGGTCGCAGGATGGTGAAGGGAGAAGAGACGCACCGTCCTCGATGAAACACGAATCCAGGCGGGGGGAATCATGAGCGCAGCACTAACTGATCAGGAAAACTCTGCCAGCGCGACGGAGACCGGTCCGTTCTACGGATGGCGGTTCATTCGCCGTGAACTGCCGGATGGCATGATCGAATGGGCGCAGGTCCCGTTGACCTACGAAGACGTTTTGCATCCTGAAGAGGGGGATCAGGTGACCCATAGCAGTCTGCACCAACGGCGCTGGCATTATCTGCGCGAAGTATTCGAGCGACAGGTCGCCGATGATCCCACCGCTGTCGTGCTCGACGATGTGCGGATTGAATGGGATGTTCCCGATCTCAAACCGCACGGTCCTGATCTGATGGTGATCTTCGGTGTGAAGGAGCGCAAGAACTGGAGCACTTTTCGGGTTGCTGAAGAAGGAGTGCGTCCTGCGTTGATTGTGGAAATCACCTCGCCGGAGACGCGCGGGCACGATGTGATGACGAAGGTCGATCACTATGAGATGGCAGGAGTGCCGCTCTATGTGATTGTTGATGGGATTGAACGGCGTGGTCAATTGGGGGTGCGGCTGATCGGGTATACGTTGACCCCGGAAGGGTACCGGATGCTCGCGCCGGATGATCAGGGGCGATTGTGGCTGGCGCCGGTGCGCGTCTGGTTAGGGGTGCGCAACGGTGACATCATTTGTTACGATGAAGCAGGCAACCCGTTGGGCGATCACCTCGCGCTGGCGCAGGCGTTGCAGGAAGAAGAGCGCGCCCGCCGGGCCGCCGAAGCGCGCGCCGCCGAAGAAGAGCGCGCCCGCCGGGCCGCCGAAGCGCGCGCCGCCGAAGAAGAGCGCGCCCGCCGGGCCGCCGAAGCGCGCGCTGTGGAAGCCGAGTCGCGCATTCGGCAACTGGAAGCGGCACTGCGACGGATGCAGCAAGGAGAGGAGCCATCTTCCTGAAACGTTCAGTCCGTCGGAGCGGCCGTTCCTCTCCGGACCCAACGGAGTGCGAGCGAATTACCGCAGCCACGATCGCAGCGCCTCAACCTCGTCAGTCGCTTCCCATGGCAGGTTCAGGTCGGATCGCCCGACATGCCCGTAGACCGCCAACTGCCGGTAGAGATTGCCATTCCCCATTATCGCAAGTTCGCGCAACCGCAATCGGCGAATGATCCCGCTGGGGCGGAAATCGAAATGCGCAGCGACCCTTTCAGTGAGTGTATCGTCATCGATGCGACCGACGCCGAACGTATCGACGCGCACACTCACCGGTTCTGCGATCCCGATGGAGTAACTCAGTTGCACCTCGCACTGTTCCGCCAGTCCTGCGGCCACGATATTCTTGGCGGCGTGACGGGCGGCGTAAGCGCCAACACGGTCGATGCGGGTCGGATCTTTGCCACTGAGCGCCGCACCGCTCTGGCGCGAAAATCCGCCGTAGGTGTCCACCCCGTTCTTTCGTCCCGTCAGACCGGCGTGCAATGCCGGTCCGCCTTCGAGGATCGCGCCTTCCGGGTTGATCTGAATCCGGGTGCGATCATCCGGCGCAAAGGGCTGATCGACAAAAGCCGGGCTGATGACCTGCTCCATGAGGTCGTTGCGGAGCGTCGCCAGTGAGATGCGCGAGTCGCGTTGACTGGCGAGCAGCGTGATACTATCGATGCGTCGGGGCACGTGACTGGTAAACGCGACGCCGACCTGACACTTGGCATCAGGCGCCAGGTAGTGGAGCGACTCTTGGCGCACCCGGTCGTACTGGCGCATAAGACGGTGCGCGCACCAGATCGGTAATGGCGCAAGGTCTGGTGTATGGGCGCAGGCATAGCCGAAGAGGGTCACATTCTCCTGCGCCGTCAGTTGCGCAAGATCGTTCGTGTCGTCGAAGCGCGGTCGGAAACCATTCATTTCACTCAGGCTGGTCATCACCGTGCAGGTGCGTCCGTTGAATGCGCCTTGGTCATATCCGACGTCGAGAATGATTTCGCGCGCTGTGTTGGGAATATCGACGACCGCATCAGCAGCGACTTTGACCGACACGAACAGAATGCCGGTCGAGACGGCGCACTCGGCAACGACCGATGCGAACGGGTCCTGTCGAAGATAATGACCAACCAGCGCATCGCTGATCTGGTCGCACAGTTTGTCCGGGTGCCCGGCGCTGACCGACTCAGACGTGAAGATGTAGTGCGATGCCATCTCCTCACCTCTCTTCGTGGGTCTCTTCTCGAAAACGGGCGTGAACAATCTCCTTTTTGATTTCATTTACGATCAAGGGCACAATGGCAGCTCCTGCCACAATCACCCAATCGAGTGGTCCGAGCGGCATTGTGCCAAGAATGCCGCGCAATCCCGGCAGAAGAGTAGCCATTGCCTGAAGACCGAGTCCACTGCCGACAGCCAGTGGCATATAGGGGTTGGGAGGGCAGGCGCCGCGCGCAAAAATGCTATGGCGCTCAGATCGACAACTGAGTGCGTGAAGCAACTGCGCGGTTGTAATCGTCGAGAACGCCATCGTACTCGCGCGTGGTCCGATGCCATAACGGGACAGACCTATGCCATACACAACCAGTGTACTGGCAGTCAGCACCATGCCCTCGATCCCGATGTTCTGTAAATCGGCGCGCGAAAACATTGGCGCGTGCGGATCACGCGGCGGGCGCGCCATGACATCCGCTTCCGGCAATTCGACTCCCAGTGCAAGTTCGGGAAAAATATCGGTCACCAGGTTGATCCAGAGCAACTGGATCGGGTTGAACGGTTCTCCTATCCCGATAGCAGTTGCGATCAACGTGACTGCAATCTCGCTGGCATTGCTTGCCAGAATGAAATGGACCGCCTTCTTGATATCGTCGTAGATTGTGCGCCCTTGCTCGATGGCGACAATGATCGTTTGCAGGTTATCATCGCGGATCACAATGTCGGCGACTTCCTGCGCCAGCTGGCTGCCATCACGCCCCATAGCGATGCCGATATCGGCGGCGCGCAACGCCGGACCGTCGTTGATGCCGTCGCCGGTCATCGCAACCACGCGCCCGGCGCGCTGGAGCGCCTGCACGATGCGTAGTTTGTGCGCCGGACTGACCCGTGAGAAAATGTCGATCCGTTGCGCCAGCGAACGGAGCACATCGGGTGGGATGTGTTCGAGTTGCGCGGCATCCAGCCCTTCCAGGCGTCCGTCGTGACGCAGCCCGATCTGGCGGGCAATCGCATGCGCCGTTGCGCTCTGATCGCCGGTCACAATAATCGGATGGAGTCCGGCGGCGCGGAAGCGCGCCATCAACTCGCGCATGCCGGGGCGCGGCGGGTCGGCGATGCCTGCCAGCCCGACCCAGATCAGGTCACGGCGTTCCTCCGGCGGATCACTGCCATAAGCGTAGGCGACGCCAAGCACACGCAGTGCCTGCCCTGCCATGCGCTCATTTTCGGTGACGATGCGCACACGGTCGCGCTCGAGGAGCGGCTGCACCACACCGTCGCACAGGTGGCGGTTACACATCGCCAACACCTGATCCGGCGCGCCCTTAATTGCCAGCAACTCATGATCGTCATCGGCATGCCAGGTGACCATATAGCCGCGCTGTTCGCTACGCGGTTGCGCCCGGAGCAGCGGATGGCGCCGGCGTAGTGCTGCCACATCAATGCCAGCATCGAACGCCGCCTGCACCAGCGCAATCTCGGTCGGCGTCCCCTGCAAACGGAGTGAACCATTGGTCATCTCGATGCGCACTTCGCTGCACAACGCAGTGAGTTGCAGCAGGTACGCCAATTCACCCGTGCGCGCGCCATTCGTGCCATCCTCGTCGCGCCGGAATGTCGCCTCTTCGTGGCGGTAGAGGTGTCGACCGGCAAAGACCGTCACCAGCGTCATCTGATTCAGCGTAATCGTACCGGTCTTGTCAAGACAGACATCCTGCGCTGCGCCAAGGGTCTCCACTGCGACCAGGCGGCGCACCAGAATATTCTGGCGTTCCAGTCGGCGCAGACCAAGCGCCAGCGTGGTGGTGGCGACGGTTGGCAACCCTTCGGGAATGGCGGCGACTGCCAGGGACACCGACGTTTTCAGCATCATCAGGAAGCCGTGACCGCGGAGCAATCCAATGACGAACACCCCACCGCAGATGGCGAGCGAGAGGAGCGCCAGCTGGCTGCCGAGCGTCCGAAGTTGGCGCTGCAACGGCGTTTCGGGTTGTTCCGTCTCGGTGAGCATCCGCTGTATCTGCCCGACTTCGGTGGTCGCGCCGGTTGCAACGACCAGCGCGCGTCCGCCGCCGCCGGTCACGGTTGCGCCGCGATAGACCATGTTTGCCCGACTGCCGAGCGGCGTCTCACGACCAAGAGTCACATCAGCGCGCTTGGCGACCGGGATGCTCTCACCGGTCAATGCCGATTCATCGACCGTCAGATCATCTGCCTCGATCAGGCGTGCATCGGCAGGAACCGGCATACCGCGCTTCAGCACCACCACATCACCTGGCACGAGTTCTTCGCCTGGCAGGTCGTGCTCGATGCCGCCGCGAACTACGCGCGCAACCGGTCTGGCGCTGTGGCTTAGCCCGGCGATGGTCTGTTCCGCCCAGTGTTCGGTGAAGAAGCCAATTCCGGCATTGATCAGCACAACACTAAGGATGACAACCCCATCAGCGACGCCGCCGGTTGCAATCGACAGAATCGCCGAAACGCCGAGTAGCGCCACCGGCAGGCTGCTGAACTGTTCGATCAGCATACTGAAGGTCGAACGGCGGTGAATATCAGGTAGCGCATTCGCGCCCAGTTCGTGCAGTCGTTGCCGGGCGGCGATCGGGTCCAATCCGTTGTTCAGTGAAGCGCCGAGAATCTGCGCCACTTCCGCAACCGGCATCGTGTGCCAGGGATGCTGCGGTTGGCGCGGATCGGCTTCTTCGGCGCCGGTGAGCGCTTGAACCAGCCGCGCCTGCACCTCTTCGATGCTCATCGTTGCGTCGAAGTGGACAAGGACCGTACCGGTTCGTATATTCGCCGCAACAGCGCGAATACCGGGTTGGCGCGCCAGGCGCCGTTCGATGCGCTCTTTCTGTGCCGGATTGCGATACAGGCCGTCAGGACGCAGGCGAACCCGTCCTGGCAGCCGATGAACGACAACGACGGTGATGGTGACCGGCGGTGCAGCAGGTGCGGGTGGCGGGGGTGGCGCAATCGCAATCGCGGGGGCAGGCGCGGTTGGAACGGTCAGGACCGAGAGCGGGGTTGTCTGGCTCAGCACATTGCCGGCAGACACCTGGACGACATCCTGCGCGCCCTGGGGACCATCGATTCGGCGCAGGCGCACCAGGAGAGGTTCGGTCATTCCCAGCCAGCGCAGCCGCATATCGCCCGGCTTGAGGGTTACATCGCCACGCTCATCGATGCTCAGCGTCAACGTCCGATCGATCTGAACGGTCACCGTGCCAATCGGAGTGCTCTGGGGAATGGCATGCGGCTGTGCAAAATGGAGTTCGATGACCGATTGGTTGCCGCTTTGGGTGACATACACCTCATCGAGCGACTCGACCACCTGTGGATAGGGCAGGAACTCGTCGAGCGCCTGACGGACATGGCAGGCATCGAGCGCCTCACGCAGCGCTGCACCGGAGATCAGGCATGGTCTGTGCTCGCTCAACGCAACCAGCATATCGCGAAACGTGCCGCCCTGCGCAAATGCTCTTTCGAGCACAGGCAGGAGATCGGCAACGCCCAGGATGGCTGGAGGTGAGGATGGCTGAACCGCAAGGTCTGTTGGCATCATTCAGGTACCGTGCGCGCAAGGCGCATCCGTTTTTAGATACAGTAACATATGTGCTTCATCTAACGGTGCGCTGCTGGCGCTCCAGGTGGCTATGCAGGCGGGCTGCCCACGCACCCGACGCTGCCAGCGTCGTTGCGGGCGGGTCACCCACGCTCCCGGCGGCTGCGGTGCAGCGCAAGAATTGCCAGCGCATGCGCCATGAGCGTGCTCGCCGGTCCTAATGCCTGCCCGCGCAGCGCCTGAACGATGCTGGCGCCGACCAGCCCGACGAATGCTACTTCAAGCAGGTCGAACGATCCGTTCGATGAACGTTGAATCACGCGATCAATCTGATCGATCCGCGCAGCCGCAGCGTTCAGCGCCGGATTGGCGGCTGGCGGGATTGCCTCGATTGTGAACAACCCAAGATCGACCGCATCGCGTCGCAGGTCGTCTTCTGTGCCGCTATAGTGCAGCAGGATGCTGGCGGTCAGTGGATTGGCTTCGACAAACCCGACTCGTCCACACGCGGCAAGTTCCTGCTCGACGCGCGCGAAGTAGGCTGTATCGCCTTTGCGCGCCGGGATGCGCAGGCGAACACGATCTCCGGTGCGATGCGCCACATAACCGGTGGGAAGCATAGGAGCACCTCACGACTCGATGCGCACATTCACCGTCGTTGGGTCGCCGGCGCCCTGGGTTTGCAGTTCGACCTGCACTTCCGCCGCGATGTCGCTGAGCGTTTCGACGAGCAGCGCCGCCATTTCGCGCCCGCGCTCGTAGCTGAGGAGCGCTGCCTTGATTCCTTGCTTGAGTGCAGGGCGAGCAAGCGGCGCCAGCAGCGGCAACACGTCGCGCGCGGCAAGGGTTGCGCCGACACCAAGCGCAATACCGGTCAAGAGGCTTCGCGTATTAGCCACGGTGTATCCCTCAATCAGCACGTCAAGAAGCGTGCTGATATTATAGCCGCATGCGCGGGATTCCGACAAACACTCACTGCTCACAGAAAAATGGCGCTGTGCGCTCTGCGCCGATGCACGTTCTGCGCGGCGCGTCGGTCGCAGCCGTGGCGCTGCTCACTCCACACGACACCGGGGGCTGTCCTTCCGAGCCATTCGCTTCGCTCAGGGTAAACTCCGCGAGGAATCCCGGCGGTGATGCCGTACCGCCTGCGCCGATGCACGTTCTGCGCGGTGCGTCGGTCGCAGCCGTGGCGCTGCTCACTCCACACGACACCGGGGCTGTCCTTCCGAGCCCTTCGCTTCGCTCAGGGTAAACTCCAGGAATCCCGGCGGTGATGCCGTACCGCGCCCCTTTGCTACGGCGACGCCTGCACTGACACAAAGCATAAGGGTTTCCTTTGCGGCAGGCTCTCGATAATCAGCCAAACAACCGATCAATCACACTACGATAGCACTCATAGCAGATCATGTTCACCAGTTGTGGCGGCGGAGCGTTCTCGGTCAGGCGCAGACGCTGGATCGCATCCTCAACCTCAAACCATCCTTCGCCGGGCACGTGTACCTTCTTGCACCAGCTACAGACCGACACAACATCGGGTGATCGCTCCTGTTTGGCATCCAGCAATGCCACGTACTCTCGCGCCTCTTCGTGGGTGATGCGGCTGTTGAAATCGACGCTGCCGTCGGGGAGCGGCGCAATCTGCAACTCGATGACGCGCCGCGCTGTCGGCGAGTCGCAACGCATATGGACGGTAACGGTTCTGCCGCTGCGCACACGACTCAAAATGAGCCGGTAGAGATGGCGCGTTTCCGGGTCGCTGATAAACTTCCAGAGCGGTCGGCTCCAAACATTGGCAGGGGTGAGGTGCGCGCCATCGTTCTCGCGCGCAAAGGCAAGCCACTCGTCGTTGAAGAAAATAATGCGGTCGTGGTCGTCGATGCGATAGGCGAATGTGCGTGGGGCAGGAAGGAGTTCCATCAGAAGCCTCTGCCGTCTGGCAGTCGACGCGCGGCGGAGGCTCGATGCGCACTGCGCCTCCGTGGCGCGTATAGAGAAGTAACCACCTTCATTGTACGACCAACGTCAAGAATCATACCATGCCCTGTTACACCTGATAATGATCCGGTGCGGCTTCTGGTATCATGGGCATGACACTGCCTGACGACGAAGGAGCCATTCATGTCTGCTGTTTCCGCGCCCGCCCTGGGTAACCTGTACGCTGCGCGGGCGAAGAATCTCGCCCCGGCTCAAATCTGGCCCGAACACGAGGGCGATCTGATCTCGCTGGCATACGGTTTTGCTGCGCCGGAACTGTTCCCAACTGACGATCTCCTCTCCGCCACTGCCGAAGTGTTGGCGGAGGATGCGGCGGAAGGGTTGAACTACGCGCCAACCTACCCCGGTCTGGTGCAGTTCGTTGCGAATCGCCTGCGCGCTCAGGGAACCCCGGCTGAACCGGGCACTGTGCTGATTTCCTACGGTTCCAGCCAGGTGCTGGCGTTGCTGCCGCAGGTGTTCATCGATCCCGGCGATGCCGTGATCGTCGAAGGACCGACGTTTATGGGTGCGGTGCGCCATTTTGCGCTGGCAGGCGCGCGCCTGATCACCGTCGATGTCGATGAGTACGGCATGAATGTTGATGCTCTTGAAGAGACGTTGCGCGATCTGGCGCAGCGCGGTCAACGCCCCAAGTTCATCTATACGATCCCGACCTTTCATAATCCGAGCGGCGTGCTGATGCCGCTGGAGCGCCGACAGCGACTGGTGGCGCTGGCGAAGGAGTATGGGGTGCTGATCGTTGAAGACGACGCCTACGGCGATCTCTACTTCGAGAACCCGCCGCCGCCGCGTCTCTCTGCGCTCGACCATGAAGGGTGGGTGTTGCAGGTCGGCACCTTCTCGAAAATCCTGGCGCCGGGGTTGCGTATGGGGTGGGCATGCGGCAATCACGAGATCATTCAGCGCCTGGCAAGTTTCAAGGTCGAAGGGTCGAGTGGTCCCTTCCTGACGCGCATGGTCGAGCGGTGCTGCGCCGATGGCCGCCTGGAGCGGCATATCGCCGAACTGCGCGCGGCGTATCGGGCGCGACGCGACCTGATGCTGACAGTGATTGCGCGTGAATGGACTCCGGAGGTGCGCGTCACAAAACCTGAGGGTGGGTTCTTTATCTGGGCGCGGTTGCCGCAGGGTGTGAGCGCAACCGCGTTGCTCGCCGAAGCGGAGAAGCATGGGGTGACGTTTTCGCCAGGAACGCATTTCTATGCAAACGGTCAGGGAGATGATGCGTTCCGCCTGTCGTTCAGTTTTGTTCCGCATCAGCAGATCGAGGATGGCATCGCGCGCATCGGTGCTGCATTGCGGATGTTCCAGTAAATCCTGTGCTGGTTGGGGCGTGGTGTGGCAACGTCCCAACCACGCCGACGTTCATTGATTGTGCAGGAGAACCACGTGGAACCAACTGCCAGCGACCCCTGGGGCGATCACTTCAGCGACGCGGAACGCGCGCTCCTTGCGCCGTTCGTGACCGATGTCGATGCGCCGGTCTTTGGCCTGCGCAACCTGCCCGATGTGGTGCGCGGCGCGCTCTTCTCGCGCTACAGTCGTTCCGATAAGAGCCTGCGCCGCATTCTGCTCGATGAGTTTATTCAGGCGCCCGAAGCCGATTTTCAGGCAATTGTGGCGCTCAGCGCCGATGCCGCCACGCATCAGATCGTCGCCGTTCACCGCGCCGAAGCATTCTATGAGCGCGTTCTGATCGGCTACGGCGATGACTCGGTGGCGGAGTTGGGCGGGGCGCACGTCGCCTGTGAAGGGATCAGCAATATCGCCGCCAAGGCGCTCGAAGACAACCGGATCGGCATCAGTCCGCTCGAAAAATCGACCCGCTATGTCGCGTTCAATCGCAAGGTCGAGGGACAGTACCGGTACCTCCGCGAAGCGACGATCATGGCGTCGCGCCACGCATCCGCCTATGAAGCGGCAATGGACCATCTGTTCGATACCTATTCGGCGCTGATCGAACCGACACTCGCTGCGGTTCGGGCGCATACTCCCCGTGATGCGGGTGTTTCGGAACGCGCCTATGCGAGCGCCACCCGCGCCAGGACGTTCGACCTGCTGCGCGGGTTGCTGCCGATGTCCACCTGGACCAATGTCGGATTGTTCGGGAATGGTCGCGCGTTTGAATATCTGCTGACGAAATTGTATGCGTCGCCGCTTGCGGAACTGCAAACACTGGCGGTGGCGTTGCAGCGCGCGCTCGATGATCAGATTCCTTCTTTCGTCAAGCGCGCAAAAAGTGAACGCGGCAGGGTATACCAGGCGTATTTGCGGGAAACGCGCTGGGAAACGCAGGCGCTGGCAGGCGCGATTGCCCGTCGGTTGGATGAGCATGGGTCGTCGGCGAATGACGCCGTGCCGGTAACGCTCGTGGCGTTTGACCCTGATGCTGAGGCGCGGGTGACGGCTGCTATCCTCTACCCGCACCTCGATGCGTCGCTGAGCGAAGCGCGCGCATTGGCAGACGCTATGACCGCCGACGAACGCGCGAGCCTTATCCGCGCCTATGTCGGCAGGCGCGACAGCCGCTTCCATCGTCCGGGGCGCGCCTTCGAGGAAGCACGCTACACCTTCGACCTGCTGGCGGATATTGGCGCTTACCGTGATCTCCAGCGTCACCGGATGCTGACTCAGGAACGGCAGCGGTTTGGCGTGCAGCACGGATATGTTGTGCCGCCAGAAATTGACGAGTACGGTTTGGGCGCGCCGTTTCGCACGGCACTGGAGCAGGCGGGGGCGGTTGCGGCGGCGATTGCCGCTGAACTGCCGGACGAGTCGCAGTACGCCGTTCCGTTCGCTTACCGTGTGCGCTGGCGCGTCACCCTCACCCTGCGTGAAGCCTATCATCTGTGCGAGTTGCGTAGTGCGCCGCAGGGTCACCCCGGTTATCGGCGGATTGCGCAGGAGATGTACCGCCAGATCACTGCCGTGCATCCGCTGCTGGCGGAAGGCATGCGGTTCGTTGATATGAATGAGTATGCGCTCGAACGCCTCGATGCCGAGCGCCGCCTCGACGAAAAACGGCGTCAATTAGAGCAGGGATGATACTCATTACCTGTGACCATCCGGCATTGTCACCTCGAGCAGCGCGAGGGGTCTGGCGCGACCCGCTCAGATTCCTCGCTGCGCTCGGCATGACACGCATGCGGCATCTTCCATCGTCATTGGTATGATTCCTTCATTGCTCTTGCCCAAAAGCATGGCAGACGATGGCGCACGGATCCGGACGGATTGGACCGTACAACTTCATCTTCCGTAAGTCTTTGCTCAGAGCGCGGGTTGATGAACTGAAATAAATCCGGTACACCCGTGCTGCCGGGCTGTGCATGCCTCTGAGCTGCGGGCTAAAGCCCTTGCTCAGGACATGAAAGCCCCAAAGGGGCTTGCACGACCGCAGCCAGGGCTTCAGCCCGCCGCGTCGCGTGGCGGGACCCCAGCAAGGAGATGGACACGGCTTACCCTGGGATGCCGGGCATCGCAGTCACCATATGAGCTGCGGGCTAACGCCCGTACTGCCGGGCTGTGCATGCCTCTGAGCTGCGGGCTAACGCCCGTGCTCAGGACATGGAAGCCCCAAAGGGGCTTGCACGACCTCAGCCAGGGCTTCAGCCCGCCGCGCCGCATGGCGGAACCCCAGCAAGTTGATGGACACGGCTTACCCTGGGATGCCGGGCATCGCAGTCACCATATGAGCTGCGGGCTAACGCCCGTACTGCCGGGCTGTGCATGCCTCTGAGCTGCGGGCTAAAGCCCCCTTGCTCAGGACATGAAAGCCCCAAAGGGGCTTGCACGACCTCAGCCAGGGCATCCGCCCGCCGCGCCGCGTGGCGGGACCCTAGAAATCGGCGGGCTAACGCCCGTACTGCCGGGCTGTGCATGCCTCTGAGCTGCGGGCTAACGCCCGTGCTCAGGACATGAAAGCCCCAAAGGGGCTTGCACGACCTCAGCCAGGGCATCCGCCCGCCGCGCCGCGTGGCGGGACCCTAGAAATCGGCGGGCTAACGCCCGTACTGCCGGGCTGTGCATGCCTCTGAGCTGCGGGCTAACGCCCGTGCTCAGGACATGAAAGCCCCAAAGGGGCTGGCACGACCGCAGCCAGGGCATCCGCCCGCCGCGCCGCGTGGCGGGACCCTAGAAATCGGCGGGCTAACGCCCGTACTGCCGGGCTGTGCATGCCTCTGAGCTGCGGGCTAAAGCCCCCTTGCTCAGGACATGGAAGCCCCAAAGGGGCTTGCACGACCTCAGCCAGGGCTTCAGCCCGCCGCGCCGCATGGCGGAACCCCAGCAAGTTGATGGACACGGCTTACCCTGGGATGCCGGGCATCGCAGTCACCATATGAGCTGCGGGCTAACGCCCGTACTGCCGGGCTGTGCATGCCTCTGAGCTGCGGGCTAAAGCCCCCTTGCTCAGGACATGAAAGCCCCAAAGGGGCTTGCACGACCTCAGCCAGGGCATCCGCCCGCCGCGCCGCGTGGCGGGACCCTAGAAATCGGCGGGCTAACGCCCGTACTGCCGGGCTGTGCATGCCTCTGAGCTGCGGGCTAAAGCCCGTGCTCAGGACATGAAAGCCCCAAAGGGGCTTGCACGACCTCAGCCAGGGCATCCGCCCGCCGCGCCGCGTGGCGGGACCCTAGAAATCGGCGGGCTAACGCCCGTACTGCCGGGCTGTGCATGCCTCTGAGCTGCGGGCTAACGCCCGTGCTCAGGACATGAAAGCCCCAAAGGGGCTGGCACGACCGCAGCCAGGGCTTCAGCCCGCCGCGCCGCGTGGCGGGACCCCAGCAAGTTGATGGACACGGCTGGAACTGGTATGCTGTGCCTGGCAGTCACCATGATCAGATCATGTCTATGACCCAAACGTCTGATGCTCAGCCATTATCTACCCGGCGTCCCTCCAGCGCCGGTTGTCTGCTGGCAGCGCTGGTCGTCATCGTTATGGCGGCGTGCGGCGTTGTGGCGCTGATGCTGATCATCGCGCCGCAGGCGAATGCGCAGATGGTCGGACTCCTTACTGCGCCGGCCGCTGCGCTGATGTTCGGTCTACTCTTCCTGGGAGCGCTGGCGATCACGCGCGTGCCGCGAATGCGCGCGGCACTGTGCGCCTGGTTGCTGGCGCTGCCGCTGACGTGGTTGATGATCCCGGCGACCCTGTTGCCATCGTCTGAGGCGCAGATTGCCGCCGCCGCGCGTGTGGCGCTTATGGCGGCGTACTTTGGCGCGCTCTTGATCGTGGTGCGCTGGCGTTACCCGGAGCGAACCGGAACCGGACGGGTGGGTCTACCGCTCGCGGCCGGTGCAGCGGCGCTGCTGGCGCTTCCCTGGCTGGCATGGGGCGCATTCGGATCACTGTTTGACATCCTGCTTGGGCTGGCCGCCGCCGGGTTGTTTGGCGCGGCGGCCAGTCTGCTGGTTGCACGGGTCTATCTGCGTCCGCTTCCGAACGATCCAGACAGTCCAGGACTCTTGACAGGCGGCATTGTTATCGGAATGATCCTCCTGATCCTGGGGTGGAATATCGGCGTTGGCGGGCAAACGTTGCTGTTGTTACCGCTGCTGCCGACGCTGGGATGGCTTGCAGGTGCAGTCGCTGGCGTCGAGCGCGGAGGCGCGCCGGACTCACGGGCGCTCGCGCTGTTCGCGGCGCTGGCGATTGCGCCGCCGCTGCTGTTCGCCGACCCGGATACGCTCCATATCGAATTGCTGGCGCAGGGGCGCGAAGGGATTTCCTGGGCAATGAGCGCAGTCGGCGTTGGCGTCCTGCTGGCACTGATGTTGTCGGGTGGAATGCCGCTGCTGCGTCGCGCGACAGAACGCGCGCCACAGATCGGCGTCGCCAGCGCCGCAGCGCTCTGGCTGGCGGGCGCCGCTGTGTATGTCAGCGTCGGGCAACCCGGGTTGTATGGCGACCGACTGTTCGTTATTCTGAAAGACCAGGCGGACCTGTCTTCCGTGGCTGCAATCGATGATTACCAGGCGCGGCGGCACGCCGTGTACGAGACTCTCGTGCGCCACGCAGATGCAACGCAAGCCGGATTGCGCGACGAGTTGACCCGCTTCGGCATCCGGCATCGCCCCTACTACCTGATGAACGCGCTGGAAGTCGAGGGAGGCATCCTGGTGCGTCTGTGGCTGGAGATGCGACCGGAGGTGGATCGGGTAGTTCCCAATCCGGTGCTGCGCCCACTCCCTGAGCCGCTGGAGGCGCGCAGCGGCGATATGCTCGCTCCCGACGAACCGCTCTGGAACCTGACCATGATCAATGCCGATCGCGTCTGGAACGAATTGGACGTGCGCGGCAAGGGGGTCGTTATCGGCTTGATGGACAGTGGAGTGCAATGGGATCATCCTGAATTGCGCGACAGTTACCGGGGTGTGCGCACGGATGGCACGGTCGTCCACGAGTACAACTGGTACGATCCGTGGGGCGGTACGACGGAACCGGTGGATTACAGCGGGCATGGCACCTTCACCCTGAGCGCGGCGGTCGGCAATCGCGTCGGCGTTGCGCCCGACGCCACATGGATCGCGTGCGTCAACCTGGCGCGCAACGTGGGGAATGCGGCGCGCTACCTGGATTGCATGCAGTTTATGCTGGCGCCCTTCCCGCCGAATGGCGACCCGCTGCGGGATGGCGACCCGGCGCTCGGCGCCGATGTAACGAACAATTCCTGGGGCTGCCCGCAAGACCTGGAGGGGTGCGATCCGAACACACTTCTGCCCGCAGCCGAGTCGCTGCGCGCTGCGGGGATGGTCACCGTCGCCGCAGCCGGCAACGACGGACCGGCGTGTAGCAGCCTGAATGCACCTCTTGCGCTCTACGACGCCGTTTTGACCGTTGGCGCCGTGCAGCGCGATGGCATCGTCGCCCCGTTCAGTAGCATCGGTCCTGTGCTGGCGGACGGAAGCGGGCGGATCAAGCCGGATATTGCTGCACCAGGCGCAAACGTGCTTGCCGCTGCGCCGGGGAGCGGCTACATGACCGGCAGCGGCACCTCGATTGCAGCGCCCCACGTGACCGGCGTGGTTGCGCTGATGTGGTCGGCAAACCCAACGCTCATCGGTGATGTCGAGCGCACGGAAGAAATGCTGCGCACCACTGCGCAACCGGCGCCGCAGGAAGCGACGACGCTCCCGCTGTGCGCTGGCAGCGACGGTTCGCCGCTGACGATCCGCTATGGCGCCGGAATCGTCGATGCGTATCGAGCGGTGCGCGCTGCCGCGCGATTTGACAGCCATAGCGCGCAACCTTTACAATTCAGATAGCGTAGTAGTGAGGAGCGGACGTGGTGTTTGCTGCATCCACACAGCGGCAAACGCAAGACCCTGGACGCGCGGGCGCGCGCCGCCGATCCAGTTCCATTGCGCATACGAGGTGCCATGCGCCTGATACTCTACCTGGGCAAGGGTGGCGTTGGCAAAACGACCACCTCGGCGGCGACTGCGGTGCGCGCCGCCGAACTCGGCTACCGCACGCTGGTAGTCAGCACCGATGTGGCGCACAGCCTGGCTGATGCGCTCGATCATCCGTTGGGACCGCAACCGACGCAGCTTACCGACCGGCTCTGGGGGCAGGAAATTAACGTGCTCGAAGAGGTGCGGCAGCATTGGGGCGAGTTGCGCAACTATCTGGCAGGGTTGCTCAAACGCCGCGGCGTCAGCGATGTCGCTTCCGAAGAATTGGCGATCATCCCCGGTATGGAAGAGGTCGTCAGCCTTCTGCACATCCGGCGACAGGCGCGCGAGGGCAATTTCGACGCGGTGATCGTCGATGCGGCGCCGACCGGCGAGACCATCCGCCTGTTGACCATGCCAGAGACCTTTCAGTGGTACGCGGCGCGGGTCATGGATTGGGACCCCGGCACCAAGAGCATGGCTAAACCGCTGGTGCGCGCCCTGATCCCGGCAACCAACGCCTTCGAGACGCTCGACCGCCTGACAAAGGGGGTCGAGGCGCTGCGCCAGATGCTGACCGATCCCGACATCAGTTCGTACCGCCTGGTGGTCAACCCGGAGCGCATGGTCATCAAAGAAGCGCAGCGCGCAGCGACGTATCTGGCGCTGTTTGGCTATCCGGTCGATGGTGTGGTGCTCAATCGGGTGCTGCCACGCAACGCAGTCGCCGGCGAATTCATGGAACGCCTGTATGAGATGCAGTCGTCGTACCGCAAAATGGTGCACGACCTGTTCGCGCCGCTGCCGATCTGGGAAGCGCCGCATTACCCGCATGATATCCGGGGTATCAACGATCTGTCGCAGGTTGGGCGCGATATGTTCAAGGACGAAGACCCGACGAAGGTCTTCTTCCGTGGCACCACGCAGGAAATCGTGCGCGACGGCGATGAATATGTGATGCGTCTGCCGTTGCCGCACGTCGAAATCGGCAAGGTGTCGATCACCAAACGCGGCGACGAACTGTTCGTTGCCATCGGCAATTTCAAGCGCGATATGATCCTGCCGCTGACACTCGCGGAACGACCGGCGAAGCGCGCGGTGTTCCGCGAAGGGGTGCTTGAGGTGCGTTTTGGCGCCCCGGAGACGGTCGAGCCGACTGCGGCTTCCGCAGGGTGATCGATTTCGTTCGTGCATGAGGAGCAATGACGTATGATTACGGAAGAATTGGTGCGCAGCGCGCTGAAGAATGTCTATGACCCCGAAATTGGGATGGATATCGTCAATCTGGGGCTGGTCTACAATATCGACATTCAGGAGGGTGGTCGGCGTGTGGTGGTCGATATGACCCTGACGACTCCCGCCTGCCCGGCCGGACCGCAGATTCTCACCCAGGCAAAACGTGAGATCGAGAGTCTCAATCAGGTGTACAGCAATCTGGAAGATGTGCAGATCAACCTGGTTTGGACTCCGTTCTGGAACCCTTCGATGATGAGTGAGGAGGCGCGCGAAGAGTTGGGGTTTTTCTAAGCGCTGTGTCTGAGGCATATCCGCGAGTGGGTGCACGGCATGCTGTGCACCCACATTGCTTATGCGACGCCTCTACCACGCTCTTCCATCGCTCCTCCACCGGTTCTCTTCCTCTGGTAAACGCCCCCTAACCAGATGTTGCGGGTTCATAACTCCGGCAGCGCGCCTCCTGTTTTATACTCTCCACGAACTTTGTGCCATGAAGCACGAAGAATCACGGACGCCAGCCAGGTTTATTGAGGTGCGCCATGCGTTCTTCATCGTCACAAGTTGGCGCCACGTCGCTATCGAGAAGCGTGCGTCCGGTTGAGAGTTCTCGTCCGGCGTCCGTATTCTGGGTCAGGCGCGCCCTCTACGGCGTGGCTGCGCTCTTTGCCGCTCTGGTTCTCCTCATCCTCTGGTTCGCCATTGCCCGTCCAGTTCAGGTATTGCCACGGATTGGCCAGGCGCCCGCCTTTATGTTGACCGATCAGGATGGTCGCTGGATAAGTGATGCCGATCTGCGCGGGAGGGTGTTGATCATCAATTTTGCGCATACGCGCTGTGGCGAACGATGTGCGGCGATGGAACGTAGCCTGCTGACCCTTGTGGACGCCCTGCGCGCGGATGGTCGGCTGGGAACGCAGGTGCGCCTGGTGACCATCAGCGTGGATGCCGATGGCGACACTCCGCCCGCCCTGCGCGCCTATGCTGAACGCATGAACGTCGCAGCGCCGGAGGAATGGATCTTCTTAACCGGTTCTGCCCGTGAACTCAAGCAATTGATCGGCGGCGGGTACGGCGTGTACTATCGGATGAACGGGGAGACTGTCGATCTCGTCGATCAGCGCGCTGTTCTGGTCGATGAAACCGGGTTGCTGCGCGCCGAGTACGACGGTACACGTCTTGATCCCGCGATCGTGTTACGTGACATCGGGTTAGTCGAACAGGAGGCGAACAGCAGCGCAACTGCGCGCCCGATCTACGAAGCGGCGCATATCTTCGTCTGTTATCCGAGGTGAGGATGCGGCGCGTGAGAAGGAGCGGGAGACGCACGGGAGACGGGGCGCGGGTTGGTGACTTCGTGGTCCTTCGCGCGCTTCGTGGATGCCATCACACAGGTGCAAGGCGTGAGGTTGCACACAAGCGCATCAATCCTATGGGAGATCGTTTCAGGCACTAGAAGGGAACCGCATCTATGACCGAACAGCCGGTTACAGAGCATCAGGAAGAAACGGAGGCGCCCGAGAACCACGAACTGCCGCGAGGCGCACTGCTCATCACATTGACGTACCTGGCAATACTCGCAGGGCTGTGGATCCAGGTGTATCTCCAGCTCCTTGCAAACGGCGGAGTGAGGGGACCATGAACCAGAAATACCTGGGATATCTCTTTGAGATTGCGTGGATTCTTCCCAGTGTTGCAGTGCCGATCGCATTCCTGGTGGCGATTGTGATTACGGCATTTGCCGTGGGCATTGCGGTGCCGGGAAATGTGGGGCGTGTTGACCCGAAGGCGCTCAGCACGACGGCGCCGTTCGATCAGCCGGGAGTGCGCGAACTGGCGCCAGGACGCTATGAAGCCGTCGTTATCGCGCAGTTGTTCAACTTCACGCCGGGGGAGATCGAGATTCCCGCCGGTTCGAAGGTGACATTCATCGTGACCAGCCGCGACGTTATTCATGGCTACAAGATCGAGAAATCACCGATCAATATGATGGTCGTTCCCGGTCAGATTTCGCGGATGACAACCACCTTCGACACGCCGGGCGAGTACTACATCTATTGCCACGAATACTGCGGCGCAGGGCACCATCTGATGGTCGGCAAACTGGTTGTGACGCCGGCGAAGACGGCTTCGGCAAATCGTTAGTGTGTGTCCGTCGCGTTCGCAATGCGGCGACCTGGATTAAGGAGATTGTATGGCTACAGCGCGTGTTTCTGGCGTTTCTGTCGCTGCCGAACGCGCCGAAGTCGGCGTGTTTGCCACGGAGTATCGCCTGACAGGGCTGAACCTGCTGATTGCATTCATTGCGCTGGCAATCGGCGGTCTGTTTGGCGTGATGCAGGCGCTCCAGTACAATGGCATCGACCTGTACAAGCCGATTTCGCCGATCCTGCGCGGCGGGTATTATCAGGGGTTGGCGCTGCACGGCGTGCTCAATGTGCTGGTCTTTACCACGTTCTTCATTATTGGCTGGTTGACGTTCGTCACCTCGCGGTCGCTGGGTATTCCTCTGGCGAGCCGCACCCTTGGCTGGACGACGTTCGGCGTGATGACCGGCGGTTTGCTCATTGCTGCACTGCCGCTGCTGCTCAATAATGCGACGGTGCTCTTTACCTTCTACCCGCCGCTCAAGGCGGATCCGCTCTTCTACATCGGTCTGACGCTGGTGGTCGTCGGCACCTGGTTGCTGCTCATCAACCAGGTGATGATGCTGCGGCAGTGGCGCGCCGCCAATCCCGCAGCGCGCATTCCGCTCCCGGCGTTTATGGCGATTGTTACAATGACGATGTGGGTGATCTGCACCTTTGGCGTTGCGACGGAGATGCTCTTCCTGTTGATTCCATGGTCGCTGGGGCTGGTGCAGGGAACCGACCCGGTGCTGGCGCGCACGCTCTTCTGGTTTACCGGGCACCCAATCGTCTACTTCTGGTTGTTGCCCGCCTATATTTCGTGGTACAACTTCGTGCCGCAGCAGGCAGGCGGGCGATTGTTCAGCGACCCGATGGCGCGCGTGTCGTTCATTCTGTTCCTGATCCTTTCGACACCGATCGGGATGCACCACCAGTACACTGACCCTGGCATCAGCGAGATCTGGAAACTGGTGCATGCCATCTTCACCTTTGGCGTCTTCTTCCCCAGTCTGCTGACCTTCTTCAATGTCGTGGCATCGCTCGAAAATGGCGGGCGGGCGCGCGGTGGCAAGGGGTGGCTGGTGTGGGTCTTCAACCTGCCGTGGCGTGAACCAAGCTTCACGACGCAGGCGCTGGCGATGATTCTGTTCGCTTTTGGCGGCGCCGGCGGGTTGATCAATGCGTCGTACAATATCAACCTGGTGGTGCATAACACTTCCTGGATTTCGGGGCACTTCCATCTGACGGTCGGTACGGCGGTGACGCTCAGTTTCATGGGGATCACCTACTGGCTCGTGCCGCATCTCACCGGGCGAAGGCTGTGGAGTCCGACGATGGCGCTGGTGCAGGCGTGGACCTGGTTCGTCGGTATGGGGATATTCTCGCACTGGATGCATACGCTGGGGTTGTTGAGTATGCCACGGCGCACCGCGATTGGCGCTATGCGTGAACTGCATCCCGAATGGGAACCGCTCCTGCCAATTATTGCGGTTGGCGCGCTCATCATGTTCGTCAGCGCCATTCTGTACTATCTCAATATTGTGCTGACGATTACTGCCGGGAAGAAAGACACGGTTCCAATGGTTCCGTTCGCGCGAGCGGTGTCTGGTCCCGAAGATGGTCCGCGCTGGTTGGATAACTTCAAGCCCTGGCTGGCGATTGCGTTCGCTCTGATTGTGGTCAATTATACGCCAACGCTGATCAGGCTGGTGTCGGAGATGCAGTTCATTCCGGGTATTCGTTCCTGGTAGATGCGCACGGCGATAGGAGTGGACACCCACACGTCTCCGCTTCTGTATCTAGGTATGAGTTGTCAGACAGGTGGCGAACACAGATAGTGCGCTATCAGCGCAGTGCGCACGAATATGAGAAACAGTCTCGGGGGGCGGTGCAGCGCGCGGGCAGGTCTCAGACCTGCCCGCGCGTGGTTTGAAATCAGGGTAACGGGTGGGCGACCGTGAACGTGGCGCTGCTGATCTTTTCAAGTGCGTCTTTCCTTTCTTTTATTCCTTGACACACGTTTTCCGTATGCTATAATCGCCATAGTTTCCCCAATCAGGCGCGGAGCGCTGGCTGCATCTTCGCTTGTGCATCTAAGGGTATTGTTGTGGCACGTCTGCATCTTCGATCGTTGGTCGCGTGTCTGTTTATCTTCTTTGTGGCGCTCTCCGCAATGGCTACGCCAGCCCGCCTTGCTGCTGCGCCACAGGATTTCCGCTGGGAGCCTGCGTCGCGCGCCTATACCGTCACAAATCAGACGCCAAATAACACGGTCCTGGTCGTCAACGATTTTCGCCTGCGCAACGATGATACAGTGGCGGCGACATTCACGATTTCCTTCCCGGAGCGACCAAGCGGTTGGCAGGTGAGTACGACGATCGCGCAGCCGATTGCCGTCAATCAGGCGACAACGTCGGCGGTCATTCCTATTCGCATTATCATACCGCCGAATACGCCCAATGGTGTGCGCACGGTGACCGTGCGGGCGACGCGCACCGACGTAACGCCGAACCTGACGGCGGAAGCGGTGATCCAGGTGACGCTGACAGCGCCGGCGCCGGGGACGCCCCCGGTGTCTGCGTGTCCCGAGTTGTCCGATCCGGGGAACAATTTCGATGGCGCTTCGCTCATCCTGGTCGATCGCGCCGAACGGCACGGTATCTGTGCGATTGGCGATGAAGACTGGTATAAGTTTGGCGCGGTCGCCGGAAAGTACTATTCGATTGATATTCCCGAAATGGATGCCGGTCTCGATCTTTCGCTCGAACTGTACGACTCGAACCGGCGCCTCATTGACTCGAACGATGATTTTCCGTTTCGCGGCGGGACGCAAACACTGACCGACACGCGCCCGCTGATCCAGTCGTTCCGTGCGCCGACCGACGGGTTTTTCTATGTGCGGGTGCGCGATACGCTGGGCATCGGCGGATCCGATCTCAGTTACACGATTATTGTGCGCGGCGAGAGTTATGGTCCCTTCCCGCCATTCGTTTCATCGCTCTGCAACGACATGTATGAACAGGATGGGCTGCCGGAACTTGCGCGGCAGATCAATCAGAACGAGACGCAACGCGGTCGCCTTCTCTGTCCGAATGGCGACGCCGATTGGGTAAAGTTCTTTGCGCTTGCCGGGTATACGTACTATCTCTATACGAATACCAGACCGTATGCGCCGCCAGACGCCAACGGCATTCTGCCCGGCGCCGATACGCTTCTCTTTCTGTTTGGGCGCGATGCGATCACGTTGATCGACTCGAACAACAACATCGAAGGTGGCGCGACGCTCGACTCGCTGGTGCGTTTTACCCCTGCCGCCGATGGGATTTATTATGCGCAGGTCAAGAATGTTGGTGATATCGGCGGGATGTTCATCCGCTACGATCTGACGCTGAAAGCATGCCCCGTTGAGCAACCGGCGTGCGCTCCTCCACCAGATATTCTGCCAGCGCTGCCGCCGGCGGCGGTCGAGGTCGTTCCGCTGGCGCAGGATGTCGCGCCGTTGATCGAGGCGCATCTGGCGCCGCAGGTGGCGCCAGAACTGGTTGCCGACGCTGGGGGCGAAATGATTGTGGCGCTCGCCGGCGCTCAACCGATTGCACGCCAGATTGATCCGGCATTCACCGGCGCCTGGCAGCGGCTTGATCTGCCGGTCGCAGCGGGGCGCGCACAACGCGCCTGGGTCTGGGGTCCGGCGCCGCGTCTGGCGCGCAGCGAATCGTATGTCCAGTCCGAAACCGGTCTGCGTCAGGTGCTCTACTTCGACAAAGGACGCATGGAGATCAACAATCCGCGCCAGGCGCGCACGATGCCTTCCTTCGTGACGGCTGGCTTGCTGGTTGCGGAAATGGTCACGGGGCGGGTGCAGGTTGGCGATAACGAATATGTGCCGCACCAGCCTGCGATGCTTCCTGTTGCCGGAGACCTCGATGATGCCCGCGCGCCTGCCTATGCGGCGTTCGCTGGTCTTCTGTCGCCGGTGGCCGAACGTGCCGGTGTGCCTGTGACCGAGATGCTGCTGGCGGATGGCAGTGTGCAATCATCGAGCCAGCCGGTGCGACCGGAGACGCGGATGGTGCGCTTTGTTGCCGAGACAGGACACAACATTCCGCGCGTCTTCTGGGATTATTTGACAGCGCCGGGTATTGTGTACGACAATGGAGTATATCGTACCAGTCGCATGATGGACTGGGTTGCGGTTGTCGGGTATCCGATCAGCGAAGCGTACTGGGTGCGCACGCGAGTCGGCGGCGTCGAGCGCGATGTGCTGGTGCAGTTGTTCGAGCGCCGAGTGCTGACGTATACGCCGGATGAGCAACCTGCCTGGCGTGTGCAGATGGGGAATGTCGGTCAGCACTACTATCTCTGGCGCTATGGCGGTCCCTTGCCGTAGCGTGCGCAGCGTATCGTCAGACTGGGCGTGGTGTTATACGTTCTGAGAGAACTCATGCCATCGTTCAACGAGCGCGTCGGAGAAGTCATTAAACGCAAACGTCAGCGCGACCGGTTGACTCAGGCGGAATTGGGAGGTCGCATTGGCGTAAGCGGCAGTTATATCAGCAGCATCGAGAATGGCCAGAGCAGCGCGCGGATCGCCGACATCGAGGCGCTGGCGGTTGTCTTCCGCACGACAGCGTTCGATCTGCTCAGCGAAGCCGCCGCCGCCGACGGGTATAAGTTTTCAACGGTTCACCGCGACCGTGAGGCGCTCCTGACTCTCTACGATACCCTCTCTCCTGAGCATCAGCGCATGGCGCGCGCGTTCATGTTGTTCCTCCGTGAGCAGCAGAATCTTCCCCGTGAGTAATTCGCATCTATCGCCAGTCCATTCCACTCCTGTGCTCCGGTTGCCGTTGCGCCGATTGTTTGGCGTCAGCACATTTGTTGCAATTGCGTTGCTGGGGGTGCTTGTCGCCTGTGGTGCGCCGGAACAACCTGCCACACCCGCGGGCGTCTCGCCGATGCCTGCGCCAACCACAGCGCCGCCGACTGCGACAGCGCTGCCGCGCGGCGGCAATCTTACAATCCGGTTGGCTGCCGATGTTGCTGAGTTGCGCCCCTGGCATCCACGTACACGTGGCGAGGAACAGCTCATCGCGCTGCTCTACAGCGGTCTGACCCGCCTGGACGGCACGCTGGCGCCGCAGCCGGATCTGGCGGCAGGCTGGACGGCTTCTGCCGATGGGCGGACAATTACATTGACGTTGCGCCACGATGCGGTCTGGCACGATGGACAGCCGGTGACGGCGGATGATGTGGTCTTTACTCTCAACGAATTGCGCGCACTCGAACCAACCACGGCGTTGCTCGCCGGGTTACGGCGTATGACGGAGGTTACAGCGCCGGCAACCGATACCGTCGTGGTGCGTCTCGATGAACGCTACGCGCCGATCTTTAGCCTGTTGACGGCGCCGGTGTTGCCGCGCCATGCCCTGAGCGGCAGAAGTTTGGCGGATCTCAACGCCTGGGAAGCGCCGGTCGGCAGCGGTCCATTTCGCCTGGAGCGGCGTGAGCCGGGCACGGCGATCACGCTGGCGGCCAATCAATCGTTTTACCGGGGCGCGCCGTTGCTCGACCGGGTGGTGTTCGTGGTGGCGCCCGATGCGCAGGTGGCGGCGTCCGCGCTCCAGAATGGGCAGTTGCTCTTGGCGGAACTGCCCTGGAGCGAAGGGCGCGCGCTCACCGAAACAATGCCAATGCTCCAAACCGGCGCATATGCCGAGAATGGCTACTACTTCCTGGCATTCAACCTGCGCCCCAACCGTATCTTCAGTGATCTGCGGCTGCGTGAGGCGCTGGCGCTCACTATCGATCTGCCGCGCATGATCCGGGAAGCGACTAACGGGCAGGGCATGATCATCGGGAACAGCGCCGCTCCTGGCTCCTGGGCAGACCTGACGCCGCCGTCAACGACGACCGTGGACCTGGATCGCGCGCGCGCGCTGCTCGATGAGGCAGGGTGGCGGCTCCCGTCGGATGGCGTGGTGCGGCAAAAAGATGGTGTGACGCTCACCGCGCAACTCTTTGTGCGCGCTGACGATCCGCGTCGGGTGCGCGCTGCCGAACTGATTGCTGGCGCCGCCGAGCAGATCGGGATGGACATTGTGGTGCAACCCGCTGACTTCGCAACGGTGATTCGCTCGAAGTATGCGCCACCCTATGATTTCGACATGCTCCTCGGCAGCTGGATCAATGGCGTCGCCGACCCGACTTTCGGTGACTACGCCTACTACGATCCAGACGATTTTGCGCTGTTTCATTCGAGTCAGATCAACCAGGGGGTGGCGGATACGCGCCCTGTGTTGAACTTTGTCGGGTTTAGCGACCCGGTGTACGATGATCAGGCAGGCGCAGCGCGGCAATTGTACGATCTGACAGAACGGGCGCAGGCAATCCGGCGGGCGCAGGAACGAGTGGCGCTGCTGCGTCCCTACCTGTTCCTGTGGACGGATCGGTTGCCGGTGGCATGCAGCGCGCGCCTGACAACGCTGGACGGACCGATTAACCTGGCGACGCCGAACTATCTGTGGAATATCGAACGGTGGTATGTCACAGGTGAGGGTTGAACATTTGGTGTTGGACATTGAGCGTTGAAGGTGTCTCCCAACCCCTAACTCGAGCGCTTCTCACCAACCGCGTGGCTATGATGCCCATCGTATCCCATGCGGATCCAACCGCGCTGGATTGCATAGATAACCGCCATCGTCCGGTCGTTGACCTGAAGTTTCGACAGAATAGAAGTGATGTGGTTCTTGACCGTCTGCCCGCTGATCGACAGTTGCGTGGCGATCTCCTTATTCGACAAGCCGCGGGCAATGCAGTCGAGAATCTCGATCTCGCGCGATGTCAATGGGGCGAAGAGCGCGCTGGTGCGTTCGTCCTCGGTGGCGGCGAGTTCACGGAACTGATGGAGCACGCGCGTGGCGACATGCGGTTTGGCAATGACACTATCATTAATCAGGTATTTTCCGCGAGCGACTTCACGGATCATGCGTACCAGATCGCGAGGATGGACATCTTTCGACGAATAGGCGGCGGCGCCGACCTTGATCGCCTGGAAGAGTTGCTCATCGTCTTCGTAGACGCTGATGACGATCAACCCGACCCGTGGCTCGCGCCGTTTGATGACGCGCGCCACTTCCAGGCCATTCAAGCCGGGCAGGTTAATGTCCACCAGGACGACATCCGGCGAGAGGCGTTCCGCCAGTTTGATCGCCTCCTGCCCGTTCTCCGCCTCACCCACCACTTCCATATCGCCGGCTTCTTCGAGACTCCAGCGAATGCCCTGGCGGAAGAGTGGATGGTCATCAATAATCAGCACACGAATCCGCTGTTCCATACCATTCACCCCGTTTGTTCCAGTGGTAACACAACCGTCACTTCTGTGCCATAACCTGGACGTGATGCGACGGTCAGCCGTGCGCCGATCAACTCAGCCCGCTCACGCATGCTTGTCAATCCCCAATTGCTCTTCCCGGCGCGTCGCGCTACTTCGCGCGGATCAAATCCTGGACCCTCATCGCGCACCGACAAGGTGATGGTGTCTGAGCGATATGCCAGACGCACGGTGATCGGCGATCCACGTGCGTATTTGTGTGCATTTTGCAACGCTTCCTGGACGATACGGTAGAGAACGATCTCGACTTCGTCTGCCTGTCGGGGCGCTGCATCAGCCTCAAACACCACGGGCACATTGTACGTGTTGCCATAGGCGCGCAGATACTCACGCAGCGCCTCCACCAACCCACGTTCAGCGACTTGTCCCGGTCGGAGATTGGCAATGAAGCGACGCACCTCGCTCAACCCCTCACGAGTGGCGTCGCGCAGCCGACCAATCATCACCGCCAGTTTTTCGGCGTGCTCGCCGGTTTGCTGCTGCGCCAGGGAATAACACGTCTCCAGCAACATCAACGAGTTCGCAAGCACTTGCGCCGGTCCGTCGTGGACCTCGCGCGCCAGACGCATCCGCTCTTCCTCGCGCCCATGGATCACCTGCGAACGCAACGCCAGCGCCCATGGGTCTGATGTCGCTCCTGTTCCGGTGTTGCTCAGCGCGCTGCTACTCATCTCGATCTGGCGAATGAGCAGTTCGATCTGCCGCAGACCACTGCGGCGCGCATCAACGTCGCGGCTCAGGGCATCACACTGCTCTCGCAGTTCCGTCATCCGCCGGTTCAGCGACTCGGCGCCTGAGCGTCGTCGCTGCACTGCGGTGCGATACTGGAGGGTCACCTCATCGAGTTCGCGCTCCGCCTGACGCAGTGCCGCTGCAAGTGTTGCTATCTCCTGTCGCTCGTGTTCCGCCAGCGCGCGCAACTGCTCCAACTGTTCTGCAACAATGTCACGCGCTTCGCGGAGAGCCGCTGATCGTTCTTGCCCGTCCTGCGAATTCATCACGCTGCGCCTGCTGGTCGTGTTTATCGTGTAGCACAAATATACATCAGATTGAATGACAATTCCAGCCTGTTTGTGATTAATTCTTGTTCAAAATGGAGTCGAATCGGTTGCGATGAGCCATGTGTCATAATCTATCTTCAACTGAAAGGATGCCAGTGCTCAAACGTCACATATCGCTCTGCTCGAACCCTGATCGGTCCTGCCCGCATGGGACGAACAACAACTCCCACGCCAGCAAACCAATCACATAGGTCGGATACTGAAAACGAACCTCCTGCCCGGTGAGGAGCAGCATCCAGATCAGCGACTGCGCCACTACCGGCAGCGCCAGCCCCGCCAGGCGCCACGACCGATGCCGGATCATCGCAACCGCCACACAGAAGAGCGTCAGGTACAAATACAGCGCCGGACGCCAGACCACCTAGACCAACGCCGGGCGCTCTAATACCAATGACGATTGACGATGCCGCATGCGTGTCATTCCGAGCCCTTCGCTTCGCTCAGGGTAAACGCAGCGAGGAATCTGAGCGGGTCGCGCCAGACCCCTCGCGCTGCTCGGGGTGACCATGCCGGATGGTCACAGGTCATTGGTATAAGCAGATAGATCCTCCTGACAATGGTATGACCGGTTTCATATGCGGCGCGCAATGCTGTGACCATGCGAAGCGTCAACGTCGCCGATTGTAGCACTGAAGAAGTGGCGCCATGCAATGCCCTCGGTCGGTGCGCTACGGGCGATATGGCACCAATGCGGCGGCGCTGGTGCGGGTCATACACCACGTGCAACACCGTTGCGCAACATTGCGATACAACGTTTCTACTGGCGATGTTCAATCTTCGACCTGACCACACGGATCTGTCAATGTGCTCGACCCTCTCGTCTCTCCGCACATCCCCTACGCAATTCTTTCACAAAATTGTCCCGTTACAACCTGGTTAACAAAGCGCAACGAACGATGGATAAACCATTTCGGTACAGACGATGTGCTGGCAGTATAGTGCGGTCAATTCCCGGTTGTGACAATGGTGACGCCATGACGACAAGAGCGGCTCGTGGAACGGGCAAGATTGGCCCGAATGCAATTATTCAGACGGTTGCAGCGTTGCGTGATAGGCTCGGCGATGAAGCGGCGCGGGCTACGTTGGTGCGCGGCGGCGCCGGCGATCTGCCGGATCACCTGCCGCGTGAATTGATCGATGAGCATGAATTTCATGCGTTGGTCGAATTACTGCTCGAACAGATCGGAGAAGAACAAACCAACCTGGTAATGGCGCGTTCCGGGCAGTTGACATCCGAGTATGTGTTTGCCAACCGCATTCCGGCGTTTGCGCGCCTGCTCCTTCGCCTGCTGCCGCCGTCGTGGGGTTTGCGCCTGCTGCTGCCCGCAATGCAGCGCCATACCTGGACATTCGCCGGAAGCGGCGTGTTTGCCTACGATCTGACGCCCACGCCATCGATCTCGATCACGAATGGAGCGTTGTTCGACACGCCAGCGATGGCGGCGGCCATGTGCGCCTACTACCGTGGCGCATTCGAGCAGATGTTTCGGAAACTCATCTGTTCGCGGGCGACCCTGCACGATCTGGAATGTCAGGCGCGTGGCGATCGCCGCTGTCGGTATGCCATCCGGTGTCGGTAGCGCACGCGGATGGAGGCGCGGCAAACGCGCTGGTTTTTTGCAGAAGGTAGTTCTGACTGCTCACTACACGGAGGCACTGAATGATGGCACCGCCGCATCCATCTCGCCCGATGCGTCACGCGCCGCGCGATTTTGCGTTGACGCCGCTCAATATCTATTGGGAGATGACGCAGGCATGCGCGCTTGCCTGCCGGCACTGCCGCGCCGAAGCCATGCCGCAGCCACATCCGTTGCAACTCACATTCGAGGAGAGTGTGCGCTTCCTGCGGCAAATCCCCGACTTCGGCAACCCGTTGCCGCAGTTGATCCTGACCGGCGGCGATCCGCTCGCCCGACCGGATCTGCTCGACCTGATCGATGCAGCCCGCGCGCTTGGCGTACCGGTCTCGATCACACCGAGCGCAACACCGAACCTGACGCGCGCGATGCTCGCGGCGCTCAAGGCGCATGGTGTCGAGGCGCTTGGATTAAGCCTCGATGGCTCGAATGCCACCCGTCACGATGCCATTCGTGGTGTCGAAGGCACATTCGAGCGAACCGTCGAGGCAATGGACTGGGCAGCAGAACTCGGCATGCCGTTGCAGATCAACACACTGGTCGCAGCCGAAACCGCCGATGATCTTCCGGCTATCTATGCACTGCTTACCACAAAACAGGTCGCCCGCTGGAGCCTGTTCTTCCTGATCTCCGTCGGGCGCGGGCGGGTGCTCGAGTCGCTAACGCCACCCGCAGCGGAGCGGTTGATGGTCTGGATCTATCGCATTGCACAGGAAGCGCCGTTTGCCGTTGCTACGACCGAGGCGCCGTCGTACCGGCGAGTGGCGCTCGGCGAAATGCGCGCTGCCGGGTTGAGCGGCGAACAGATCCGACAGACGCCGATCGGACGCGGTTTTGGCATCCGTGACGGCAACGGCATTATGTTTGTCTCGAATACGGGCGACATCTGCCCTGCGGGATTCCTGCCGCTGCCCGCCGGCAATGTGCGCACCGACCATATCGTGCAGGTCTATCGGGAGTCGCCGTTGTTCGCCGCGCTGCACGATCCGACGACGTTTGGCGGGCGGTGTGGACGTTGTGAGTATCGGGCGATCTGTGGCGGGTCGCGAGCGCGCGCCTTCGCCGCGAGCGGCGATCCGCTGGCGGAGGACCCGCTCTGCACCTATCAACCGGCATAGGAGGAGGTGCGTATGCGTATTCTGATGATCCAGCCCAACTACCACGCAGGTGGGGCGGAAATTGCCGGCAACTGGCCGCCAAGCTGGGTGGCGTATATCGGCGGGGCGTTGCGCAAGGCTGGCTATCCGAACCTTCGTTTTGTCGATGCGATGACCAATAATTTGCCCGACAGGACGGTCGAGCAGATCATTCGCGCGAATCGCCCTGATGTCGTGATGGCGACGGCGATCACGCCGATGATCTACAAGGCGCAGGAAACGCTGCGCCTGGCGCGCGAAGCCAATCCTGGCTGCAAGACCATTCTCGGCGGGGTGCATCCAACGTTCATGTATGCGCAAGTGCTCACCGAAGCTCCCTGGATCGATTACATCGTGCGCGGTGAAGGGGAAGAGATTATCGTCAACCTGATGCGCGCCATCGAGAACGGCAGCGATGAGCGCGATCGCTATCAGATCCAGGGGATTGCTTTCCTGGACGGTGACCGCGTGGTTGCGACGCCTGCCCATCCGCCGATTGCCGATCTCTCGACTCTTACGCCCGACTGGAGCCTGCTGGAGTGGGAGAAGTACATCTACATTCCGTTGAATGTGCGCGTGGCAGTGCCGAATTTTGCGCGCGGATGTCCGTTCACCTGCCGCTTCTGCTCACAGTGGAAGTTCTGGCGCAAGTATCGCGTGCGTGATCCGATCGCATTTGTTGATGAGATCGAACTGCTGGTGCGCGAGTACAAGGTTGGCTTCTTTATTCTTGCGGATGAAGAACCGACCATCCATCGCAAGAAGTTTGTGGCGATGTGCGAAGAACTGGAGCGGCGCAAACTCGGCATTCACTGGGGTATCAACACGCGTGTGACCGACATTCTGCGCGATGAGCAGTATCTGCCGCTCTACCGTCGCGCCGGGCTGGTGCATGTCTCGCTCGGCACCGAAGCCGCCGCACAGATGAACCTCGACCGCTTCCGCAAGGAGACGACCATCGAGCAGAATAAGCGCGCCATCAAATTGCTGCACGACCAGGGGATCGTCGCCGAAGCGCAGTTCATTATGGGGCTGGAGAACGAGACGCCCGAAACAATTGAAGAGACCTACCGCTATGCGCTCGACTGGAAGGCGGACATGGCGAACTGGAATATGTACACGCCGTGGCCCTTCGCCGAGTTGTTCGAGGAGTTGGGTGATCGGGTCGAGGTGCGTGATTTTTCGAAGTACAACTTCGTCACGCCGATCATCCAGCCGGATGCGATGACGCGCGAGCAGGTGCTGAAAGGAGTGCTGCGCAATTATGCGCGCTTCTATATGCGTAAGGCGTTCCTGAGTTATCCCTGGATCAGGGATCCGTTCAAGCGGCGCTATATGCTCGGCTGTCTGAAGGCGTTCGCCAAGACGACGTTTACCAAGCGGTTCTACGATCTCGAACGGGTGCATCTCGACGGTTCCATCGACCTGGGATTCGATGAGACAAAGGTGCTGACGCGCGAGCAGATTGCGGAGTTGAAGCAGAAGCGTCCCGAACTCTCGGCAGATGTCGATTTCCGTGGCACCGTCACTGCCTGCGGCGCGCCGAAAGATGCGCCGGAGTACGTTGAGCAGGAGTGAGCGGTCGAGACGCTGCGTGCTCTGTTCGGTAGCGTGCAGCGCACTGTTGAGAGCGTCGCAGCACGGCTGATGCACAGGCGCAAGAGCGCAAAGGTTGGTCCGGTTGCGTGCAGGGCGTTGCGTCGGCGCCTCAATCGTTTTGAGACATACTGGTGAAAACTTTTATCGGGGCGCGGTCACGACTGCCGCGCCTATTGTCTGTTGGAGGCTATACGTGAGCAGGGTTATCATTATCGGAGCCGGTTTTGGCGGCCTGGCTGCCGCTGTGCGCCTGGCAGCGCGCGGTCATGAAGTCGAAATCTTTGAGAAGCAGGACAAACCGGGCGGGAAGGCGTATGTGCTGGAAGTGGATGGCTTTCGGTTCGATACCGGTCCAACCGTGATCACTGCGCCATTCCTGTTCGATGACCTGTGGCGTGCTGTGGGGCGTCGCCGTGAGGAATATGTCGAATTTCGCCCATGCCATCCCTTCTATCGCATCTATGACGATACCGGTCGCCACTTCGATCACAGCGCCGATGAAGCCGCAGTGCTGCGTGAAATCGAGCGGATCAATCCCGCCGATGTCGAAGGGTACCGCCGTTTTCTGGCGAGCACCCGCCCGATTTTCCAGAAGGGATTTATCGAGCTGGCGGATCAGCCGTTCCTGCGCTTCCGCGACATGCTGCGCGTTGCGCCCGATCTGGCGCGCCTGCGCTCGTTCGAGAGCGTCTATCGCTATGTGTCGCGTTACATTAAGGACGATTTTCTGCGTCGTTGCTTTTCGTTCCATCCGCTGTTCATCGGCGGCAACCCGTTCTATGCCTCGTCGATCTACGCTATGGTGCACTACCTGGAACGCGAGTGGGGCGTCTACTACGCGGTCGGCGGAACCGGCGCGATTGTCGATGCGATGGTGCGGTTGCTGCGCGAACTTGGCGTCGCTATCCACCTGAATGCTGAGGTGCGTGAACTGATCGTTGAGGGACGGCGCATTCGCGGCGTGGTGCTGGCTGATGGCAGTGTGCGCCGCGCTGACATCGTGGTGTCGAACGCCGATGTCGCGCATACCTACGCCGACCTGATTGCGCCGCGCTATCGCCGCCGCTATACCGACCATCGTCTGCGGTCGTTGCGCTACAGTATGTCGCTGGTGGTCATCTACCTTGGAACACGGCGCACCTACCACGATGCGCCGCTGGTGCGGCACACTATCATTTTTGGTCCGCGCTACCGGGGATTGCTCGACGATATTTTCATTCATAAACGGGTCGCCGACGACTTCTCGCTCTACCTGCATATGCCGTCGCGCGATGAGCCGGATGTGGCGCCGCCCGGTTGTGACGCCTTCTACGTTCTTTCGCCCGTCCCCAATCTGGCGTCGCAGACGGATTGGGCGACACTGGCGCACCCATACCGCGACGCGATCATTGGGTTCCTGGAAGCGCGATTTCTGCCCGATCTACGCAAAAACATTGTGGTGGAACGGATGGTCGATCCGCGCCACTTTCAGCGCCGCCAGAACAATTACCTTGGCGCGGCGTTCGCGCTCGAACCGACGCTGCTGCAATCTGCATGGTTCCGTCCCCACAATCGCTCCGAAGAGTTCGAAAACCTCTATTTCGTCGGCGCGGGCACCCATCCGGGCGCAGGGTTGCCGGGTGTGTTATCATCGGCGCTGATTGTCGAACGGTTGGTGTCGCATAGATGTTGAACGTTGCACGTTCAATGTTGACGCTGGCGCATTCGTTGGCTTGTCATGATCACCACAGAGGCACAGAGGACACAGAGAGTGAAAAATATACGAAAGTGTTCTCCTCCTCCTTCTTTCCATGTCATGATCACCACGGAGACACAGAGGACACAGAGAGTGAAAAATATACGAAAGTGTTCTCCTCCTCCTTCTTTCCATGTCATGATCACCACAGAGGCACAGAGGACACAGAGAGTGAAAAATATACGAAAGTGTTCTCCTCCTCTTTCTTTCCATGTCATGATCACCACAGAGGCACAGAGGACACAGAGGGAGTTATCCGCTCATTCGCGGCACCATTCGCGTATTCGCTAATGCCATTCGTTCATTGGAGGATTCTTCATGATGTCACTGCGTGATGCGGCGCTAATAGCACAGATCAACGATTTGACGGTTCCCAGGGGCCAGGTAGCGCTTTGGGCGCTTGGGCAGGCGGGTTTCGTACTCAAAGGCGGCAACGCCATCGCCTACATCGACCCCTACCTCTCCAATTCGGTGGAAGAGATCGGCGGACCGCCGCGACGCTTTCCGATCCCGATCAATCCGGCGCTGATCACCAACGCGCGCGTGGTGCTGGCGACCCATGAGCATCTCGACCACACCGACGCCGCAACACTCGCACCACTTATGGCAGCGTCGCCATCGGCAGTGCTCGTGGCGTCGCTTCAGGGGCGGCAGATCGCGTTGCATGCCGGCATTCCCGGCGAGCGGATCATCACGCCGCGGCTGGGTGATTGCATCGAGATTGCAGGTCTGGCATTCACGGCGACGCCGGCCGCGCACTATGAGTACGAGGTCGATGCGGACGGGCATTCGCGCTGGATGGGGTTTATCATCGAGTGCAATGGGGTGACTATCTACCACAGCGGCGATACGATCATCTTCCCCGAATTGCTGGCGGCGCTCGCGGGACGCTCTATCGATATTGCGCTCCTGCCGATCAACGGGCGTGACTTCTTCCGTGAGCGTGAGGGAATTATCGGCAACCTGTGGCCCGCAGAAGCAGTTGAACTGGCAAAATCTATCGGTGCACGGGTATTGATTGGTATTCACAATGATCTGTTCGCCGGCAATCGTGTTGCGCCTGGCATGCTCTTCGACGAACTCGACCGTCGCGCGCCGTTTATGCGCTGCCATCTGTTGCAGCCGGGCGAGTTGTACCTGTATGCCGGGTAGGAGACATGAGGCGCGAGGCGCGCGACCATAGCGTAGCGCGAGATTTATCTCGCATTGGTGGAGAGGCGCGAGGCGCGCGACCATAGCGTAGCGCGAGATTTATCTCGCATTGGTGGAGAGGCGCGAGGCGCGAGGCGCGACCATAGCGTAGCGCGAGATTTATCTCGCATTGGTGGAGAGGCGCGAGGCGCGACCATAGCGTAGCGCGAGATTTATCTCGCATTGGTGGAGAGGCGCGAGGCGCGACCATAGCGTAGCGCGAGATTTATCTCGCATTGGTGGAGAGGCGCGAGGCGCGCGACCATGGCGTAGCGCGAGATTTATCTCGCATTGGTGGAGAGGCGCGAGGCGCGACCATAGCGTAGCGCGAGATTTATCTCGCATTGGTGGAGAGGCGCGAGGCGCGACCATAGCGTAGCGCGAGATTTATCTCGCATTGGTGGAGAGGCGCGAGGCGCGACCATAGCGTAGCGCGAGATTTATCTCGCATTGGTGGAGAGGCGCGAGGCGCGACCATGGCGTAGCGCGAGATTTATCTCGCATTGGTGGAGAGGCGCGAGGCGCGACCATAGCGTAGCGCGAGATTTATCTCGCATTGGTGGAGAGGCGCGAGGCGCGACCATAGCGTAGCGCGAGATTTATCTCGCATTGGTGGAGAGGCGCGAGGCGCGACCATAGCGTAGCGCGAGATTTATCTCGCATTGGTGGAGAGGCGCGAGGCGCGACCATAGCGTAGCGCGAGATTTATCTCGCATTGGTGGAGAGGCGCGAGGCGCGACCATAGCGTAGCGCGAGATTTATCTCGCATTGGTGGAGAGGCGCGAGGCGCGACCATAGCGTAGCGCGAGATTTATCTCGCATTGGTGGAGAGGCGCGAGGCGCGACCATAGCGTAGCGCGAGATTTATCTCGCATTGGTGGAGAGGCGCGAGGCGCGACCATAGCGTAGCGCGAGATTTATCTCGCATTGGTGGAGAGGCGCGAGGCGCGACCATAGCGTAGCGCGAGATTTATCTCGCATTGGTGGAGAGGCGCGAGGCGCGACCATAGCGTAGCGCGAGATTTATCTCGCATTGGTGGAGAGGCGCGAGGCGCGACCATAGCGTAGCGCGAGATTTATCTCGCATTGGTGGAGAGGCGCGAGGCGCGACCATAGCGTAGCGCGAGATTTATCTCGCATTGGTGGAGAGGCGCGAGGCGCGACCATAGCGTAGCGCGAGATTTATCTCGCATTGGTGGAGAGGCGCGAGGCGCGAGGCGCGACCATAGCGTAGCGCGAGATTTATCTCGCATTGGTGGAGAGGCGCGAGGCGCGACCATAGCGTAGCGCGAGATTTATCTCGCATTGGTGGAGAGGCGCGAGGCGCGACCATAGCGTAGCGCGAGATTTATCTCGCATTGGTGGAGAGGCGCGAGGCGCGAGGCGCGAGGCGCGACCATGGCGTAGCGCGAGATTTATCTCGCATTGGTGGAGAGGCGCGAGGCGCGACCATAGCGTAGCGCGAGATTTATCTCGCATTTGTAGCGAGGTGAGAGGTGCGAGGTGAGAGGCGCAAGGGTGCAGGGTGCCGGTAGCAGGCGGGAAAGTTGAAGGTGAATTCAAGCAGTCTAACCCCTCACTCCTACCTCCTCACTCCTAATGCCTCACCCCTCACCCCTCACCCAAATCCACCCCAATCTCGAAAGTCGCCGCATACCCCTGGTCGAGCGGGGTCAGGTTCAGCATCAACTGACTGCCGCTCTGCCGGAAAATGCTATCGTTCTGATTAAGGGTCGCGCGACGTCCCCGGTCTGCGTAGGGTGCTTGCGCAAATACGGCATCGCTGATGGCGTCGTCAAAGTAGAGTTGCGAGGTAAAGTCGTAGACCTGCCCGGCGGCATTCGTTGCGCGAATCTTGAAATGGATATGAACGGTGCGTCCCGGATACCAACCGGGATAAATAGTCGTGAAGGTCGCCACGCCATCGGCGCCGGTCATCTGATAACCGCGCAGCCACTGCTGCCCGCGCGTGTCGATGCGAGGATCGCGCACACCGGAATAGACCCCCTGGGCATCGCAGTGCCAGATGTCCACCAGTGCGCCACTAAGTGGCGCGCAGCCGGCGCTGCCAACCTGGCTGACAACGAAGGTGAGCAGCAACGGCAATCCCTCTTTGACCACGCCGCTCGCGGGATCGGAACGAATATCGGAACGGTTCAGTTGGGTATCGACAAAATATGGTCCCTCCGTCTGTTCAGGGCGCACCACGCACGCCGGAACCGGCCTGCTGCCGATAGCCGCGGGGCTGGCTGTCGGCACAGTTGTTGCAATCACTGATGATTCAATCGGGGTGGCGGTTGGCGCCGGTGTCGCAACCGGTGATAGTTCCGGCTGCGCAGCGAACGTGGCAGGCGTGTCGGGCTGTACCGGCGAGGCGGCAGGCGCATTGCTGGCCGGCGTTTCTGCGGCTGCGCCGCAGCCGGTCAGCAGCGTAGCGGCAGATATGCCGAGCAGCGCCAGCACTTCGCGCCGGGTAAGAATGCGTCCTATCGGGCGATCATCGGCATCCATGTCGTTTCGTTCCTCACATGGGCAACGTCTGTGTTTGTCCGAATTGTATCAACAGCATTTTCAGATCGTGTGAGCAGCGGATGAGAGTTTGCTGAGTCCCGTGCTGGCAGAGAGCAGGCGCGTTCTATCGATAGGCGTGTCGCCGGTGGCGCGCGCCGACTGTCACCCTTTCCTGCCCTTAACCCCTTGCGCCTCGCGCCTCACATCACAAAGTTGCTGATTCGTTATAACCTGTTGACAACCATTATCAAAATTAAGATGAGACGATGTTATGATAGCCCCGATACCACGCGATCTCCGTCCAACAACGACACCATGACTGTGGCATACCCGCTGCGTAGCGGGAGGGATTCGTGTGCGCAGCGCCCTGAAGCAACGTCTGCGCGTATTCGATGATGAAACGGAGGTACAGGACCCATGAATCTCGGTCTACAAGCGTTTCTGGCGTTCAGCCCTATTCTGGTCGCTGCGGTGTTGCTCGTCGGTCTGCGCTGGCCCGCGCGCCGGGCAATGCCGATTGTCTATGTCGTTGCCGTGCTGATCGCCCTCTTCGCATGGCAGGTCGCACCAATCCGGGTGATTGCATCGACCATTCAGGGCTTGTTCATTACCTTCGACATTCTGTTGATCATCTTTGGCGCCATTCTGCTCCTCAATACATTGAAGCACTCCGGCGCCGTTGCGGTCATCCGCAACGGCTTCAGCAACATCAGCGCCGACCGTCGCGTGCAGGCGATCATTATCGGTTGGCTGTTCGGATCGTTTATCGAAGGGGCATCGGGGTTCGGCACGCCGGCGGCGATTGCCGCACCGCTTATGGTTGCGCTCGGATTTCCGGCGATGGCGGCAGTGATGATCGGCATGATGGTGCAGAGCACACCGGTGACGTTTGGCGCCGTAGGCACTCCCATTCTGGTTGGTGTGCGCGGCGGGCTGGAAACGCCGGAACTTACTGCGCAACTCGCTGCAATCGGTCTGACATTCAACGACTATCTGCGACTCATCACGGTGCGCGCAGCCGTCATCCATGGCATCACCGGCACGCTCATGCCGCTCCTGATGGTTGTGATGATGACCCGCTTCTTTGGGAAGAACAAATCGTGGACAGAAGGGTTGTCGATGGCGCCGTTCGCCATCTTCAGCGGTCTGGCGTTTACTATTCCCTACACCCTCACCGGACTGCTGCTTGGACCGGAGTTCCCATCGCTGCTTGGCGCGCTGGTGGGGCTGGCTATCGTGGTGGCCGCGGCGCAACGTGGTTTCTTGTTACCAAAGGACACCTGGGATTTTGCCCCCGCGAGTGAGTGGCAACCGGAATGGCTCGGACAGATCGAAATGAAGCTCGATGACCTGGCGGGCAAGAAGCCGATGAGCACCTGGCTGGCATGGGCGCCGTATCTGCTCGTGGCGTTCTTCCTGGTACTGACTCGCCTGCCACAGTTGCCGGTCGGCTCGACACTGCGCGCGATCCTGAAGATTGAATGGAAGGACATCTTCGGCACCGGCATTACCGCCTCAACGACGCCACTCTATCTGCCAGCGTCGATCCTGATGGTGGTGGTGCTGATTACCTTCTTCCTCCATCGTATGAGCCGCAACGAACTCCAACTGGCAATCAGCGACTCGAGCAAGGTGATTTTGGGCGCAGGCTTTGTCCTGATCTTCACCGTGCCGATGGTGCGCGTCTACATTAACTCAGGAGTCAACGCGCTTGGCATCTCCAGTATGCCAATCAGTATGGCGGAGTGGGTGGCGGTGAATGTGGGCGGCATCTGGCCCCTCTTCGCGCCGACTATCGGTGCGTTGGGGGCGTTCATCGCGGGGAGCAACACGGTCAGCAATCTGATGTTCAGCCTTTTCCAGCATGGCGTCGCCGAACGATTGCTGATCTCAGGCGCTGCGGTTGTCGCGCTCCAATCCGTTGGCGCGGCTGCGGGCAACATGATCGCCATTCACAATGTCGTCGCCGCCTCGGCAACGGTTGGGCTGTTGGGACAGGAGGGCGCGACGCTGCGCAAAACCGCTCTTCCAACGTTTTACTATCTGCTCGTTGCCGGCACAATTGGCTTGATCGCCATTTACGGCTTGAGCGTCAGCGACCCGCTTGTCGCCGAAATGGTGAGAAATGCCGCATCGGGGCAGTAGCAAAACCGGCGTAGAGCGGCATACTCATCCCCCTCTGCGCCACACCATGCCGCGTCCCGGCGCTGCAAGAAAAACGACTGTGAAGATCGTCGTGGCAACCAGCACCACTGCGGCGCCGGACGCGATGTTGATATAGTAACTCAGATAGAGGCCGGAAATGCTCGAAACGGCGCCGATCAGCGCAGCGACCGCCATCATCGCGGGCAGGCGCCGGGTCAGCAGATACGCTGCAGCGCCTGGCGTCACCAGCATGGCTGCGACCAACCCCACGCCGACCGTTTGCAACGACACGACAATCGTGAGCGCAATCAGGAGCAGCAACAACAGCCGCAGCCACTCAACCGGCAGGCGTTGCGTTGCTGCCAGCACAGGATCGAAGGCGACCACCAGGAACTGGCGATAGAATGCCAGGATGGTCAGCAGCACCACAGCGCCGATCCCCGCAATCAGCCACAGGTCGGTCGGACTGACCCCCAACACATTGCCGAACATAATATGAGTCAGATCAACAGCGTAGGTGCGCACACTGCTGATCAGCGCCACACCCAGCGCCAACGCTGCGGCAAAGACGATCCCAATGGCAGTATCCTCTTTGATGGCGCCCTGGCGCGAAAAAAAACTGATCAGCAGCGCCACGACGATAGCGGCGGCGAGCGCGCCCACGAGCAGATTGGCGCCCATCAGATAGGCGACGGCAACGCCTGGGAGCACGGCGTGCGCCAGCGCGTCGCCAAGAAACGCCATCGACCGCAGCACGACATAACATCCAACAATGGCGCACAAGACGCCAACCAACATCGCCGCCAGCATCCCGCGCTGCATGAATCCATACGCAAGGGGCGCGACAATCCAGGACCACAGGGTGTTCATGTGACAATAATGCTTTCCGGTTCAGGTCAATTACAGGCGCACTGATCAACCAGCACCGAACCATCCGGCAGTGTCAGCACCTGCCCGCCGAATGCTTCGGTCAGCAAGTCGCGGCGCAGCGCCTGCGCCGGAGGACCATCGCCGATCAGCCGCCGATTGATGAGGAGCACACGCTCAAAGCGCGCTGCCGCGAGACCGAGGTCGTGCGTCGAGAGGATGATCGTCACTTTCTGATTACGGAGCGCGTCGAGCACGCTGAGCGTTGCCTCCTGAGTGGCCGCGTCTACACCGGTGAACGGCTCATCGAGCAGGAGAATGTGTGGTTCCTGCGCGAGCGCGCGCGCCAGGAACACCCGTTGCTGCTGCCCGCCGGACAACTCGCCAATGGGACGGCGCGCAAGGTGCGCGATGCCCATCAACTCCAACCCGCGCTCGACGGCAGCCCGATCGACCCGGGTTGGGCGCCGGAACCAGCCGAGCCGCCCGAAACGCCCCATCATCACCACATCGGTGACGGTGACCGGAAAGCGCCAGTCCACCTCTTCGCGCTGCGGCACATACGCAACGCAGTCCTGATGCGCACCAGGGGGTAACCCGTGAATGCGGATAGTTCCACTCTGCGGCTTCACCAGACCAACCAGCGCCTTGAAGAGCGTCGATTTACCTGCACCGTTCGGCCCCACCATCACCACACGTTCGCCGTAATCCACACGAAATGAAATATCATCGAGCACCCTCCGTCGCCCATAGGCGACGGTCAGGCGCTCGATCTCCAGGTGCGCCGGTTCGCGGGCAATATGTTCAGAAAGCATCATCCCTGTTGTAGCGCCTCGACGATTTGCTTGACATTGTACCGCATCATATCAAGATATGTTGGCGCAGGTCCATCGGCATCCGAAAGCGAGTGCGTGTAGAGGTCAGAAACAACCCTGATCCCGGTCTCGCGCGCCAGTTGTTCGGCGAGTTGCGGGTTGGCGCCGGTCTCCAGGAAGATCACCTTCACCCCGGCTTCGCGCACCCGGTCGGTCAGTCGCGCCAGTTGCTGCGCCGACGGCGATGCGCCGGTGCTGACGGCAGGCACAATCGTGCCGATAATGCGGAAGCCATAGCGGTCCGCAAAATAGCCGAAACTTTCGTGGTTGGTCACCAGTTTGCGGTTGGCTTCGGGAATCTTCGCAACTTCTTCGGCTATGAAACGATCTAGATCGTTGAGTTGGGCGGTATATCGCTCGGCGTTCGCGCGATACACCTCAGCGCCGGCCGGATCGGCGCTGATCAGCCCGTCACGAATATTGGCGACATACGTGACAACCTTCGTCGGATCGAGCCAGAAGTGCGGATCGCCTGCGTCGTGGTGATGGTGACCGGCGGGCATCGTGATCATGAGCGTCGCCTTCGGTTCGCGGAAGCCGCTCAATTTCAGGAGATACTCTCCTTTTTCCACATCCATGATCACCGCCCGGTTCAGCCCGGAGCATGCGGGGGTCAGCGTTTCTTCCGCCTCGACTGCTTTGCCGGAGTCTATGCCGGTCACCGTGAGCACGCCGTCGCTCGTGGCAATTGCGATCTCGCCGCCTTCGGCATCCCATTTGAGAAAACCGGCATACGTCCCGTCTGCCTGCTGGGTCAGCGCCACCTGCCAGAACATGCCGCCGTGTTCGTGGTCATGATCATGGGCGTGGTCGTGCTCTTCCTCCTTGTGCGCAACAAGTTCCATAGCGGATGCCTGGTCGGTCCCGGCAGCGATCTCCTCCGCTGCCAGGAAGAGGTCTGCCGCCTCCACACACAGCGCATCGGTCAATTCTTCGGGACTCATCACCGCAGCCTCGCCTTCGCGCGCCGTGCGGCTGGTCAATCCTTGCGAGGCTTCGATGACCAACCGCTCACCGCCGGCGTTTTCCAGCAGGCTGGTGAGGAACTCTTCAAACCCGGCGCCGTTGACGATCAGGACATTACTCTCAGCCACTTTGCGCACATCAGCCGGCGTGGGTTCAAAAATGTGCGGATCGACCCCAAGGGGGATCAGCGCCTCGACCTTCAATCGGTCGCCGGCGACATTTTGGGCAATATCCGCCAGGAACGACTGCACTGCCAGGACCTTGAGCGTCGGCGCCGCAGCCGTTGGTGGCGTGGTCGGGGCGACAGTTGGTTCGGCTGGCGCAACGGTCGGCGCCTCTGGCGCAGTGGTTGGCGCCGATGCTGCCGGTGGCGGCGTGGCGCCCCCCGTGGGTGCGGGTTGAGTTCCGCCGCAGGCGCTCAGCACGAGCACTGCCATGAGCGCCAGGGCAACAATCCGATGGATCATCCGTGCTTCCTCCTATGCTTATGGCATCTATGAGTACCGGTCATAATTGATAGCATCTATTATATCAGAATCTTCCACCCAGAACAAACACGAACGTTGTTTATTGATATGTGGTATGGATAAATTTCGCTCTGTTTCCTGAACCATGTAATGGTGGCTCCCTGCATCATCCGCGTCATTGCGACGGCGCGCGCTGGATGCTATAATCATTCGTATACACGACCCGCACGTGACACTGCTATGGCTCAATCTCCTGCGCCCGCCGCGCCTCTGTTGCACGACCGCTATCGGATCGACGAGCGGCTCGGAGCAACACGTCTCGCCGTCATCTATCGGGCATACGATGAGCGACTACAACGTCAGGTATTGGTGGCGCTGTTTCGTGAGGAGTTGGTTTCTCATGAAGCGCTGCGCCGCCGTTTTATCGCCGAGGCTCAGTCCGGCGTTCGTCGACTGCACCCATCGCTGCTGTCGGTCTACGATAGTGGCGCAGTCGCCGGTCGTCCGTTTATGGTGATGGAATATGTGTCGGGCAGAACGCTGCGTGATCTTGGACCGCTGACGGTCGAAGTGGCGTTGCTCTACTTTCGCCAGATCGTTGGCGCTGTTGCGGTATGCCAGGCGGTCGGCGCGCCGCACCCGCCGATCAGCAGCGCGAATATCGTGGTTGTGGAAGAAGGGCGCGTCAAACTGGTCGAAAACTGGAGCATGACGCCATCCGAGTTCGGCGCCGATATTGCCTGGTACCGTGCTCCAGAACGTGTCGCCGGTCATCCGCCCATTTCAGGCAGCGTCGTGTATTCCCTGGGGTTATTGTTGCTCGAAATGCTGATCGGACGTCGAGTGAACCAGGGCGATGATCTGAACGTCATGCTCCAGGCGCATCGTCATGGCGCGTTGCCAACACTTGCTGAGATGCGCCCTCATCTCTACATACCGTCGCTGGCGCATCTCATTGCGCGCGCCACAGCGTCCGATCCTTCTCAGCGTTTTCCTGATGCATCGGCGCTGAGTCAGGCGCTCGACGATGTGCGCCGCGCGATCAGTCACTCCACCAGTCGCCTGGCGCCATCTGCCTCTCGACCATCAGCCTCTTCCGGTGCTGTGCGTGGTCGAAGCGAGCGGGCATCGTCGTCGGTCAACCGTCCAGCATCGATGCGTCCCGACCCACAACCGGTTGACTCGATGCCGCCATCGGACACGATGGCGACCGCCGCGCACCGGCTTGTGATGGAGAAAACGCGCCAGCATTCGCTGGCAGCGCTCATTGCAATGGTGGCACTCTTCGTTCTGATCGGCTCGGGAGCGTATGTCCTGACGAGTCTGGTTCTGGAAGGGTTGGCGGATATTCAGTTGCCGCGCCCACAACTGACGTTGCCGGAGAATGTTCCGTTACCCGATTGGTTGACCGGAGTGGCAAATGGTTCCGGCGAGGTGTTGACCGTGACCATTGGTGATGTCGAGGGGTTGAATCTTCGCGACGAACCGGGCTTGAACACCCGGGTGATCGCGTTGTTGCCCAACGGAACTCGTGTGCGGAAACTTGAAGGACCCCGCAATGTCGATAATGTTCCCTGGGTGCGGGTGCGCGGCGAGATCAACGGTCGACCGGTCGAGGGATGGGTTTCACAACTCTACGTGCGGTCTGATGGATAAACGTGAGCATTGTTGGCGATCAGCGCCTCTCCAAATACCGTCCAAGCTGCCGTTGTTGCGCGGCGCGCCGGCGATGAATGCCCGGATGACACTTCAAGTGAGGGTTGGCGTATGCAGATTCCCGACTCATTGATCGAACGGATGCGCACTGCGCGCCGTGTGGCCGTGCTGACCGGCGCTGGCGTTTCCGCCGAAAGCGGTGTGCCGACCTTTCGCGATGCGCAAACCGGCTTGTGGGCGCGCTACGATCCGGCGGAACTGGCATCACCCGACGCATTCCGCGCCAATCCGAATCTGGTATGGCAGTGGTACGCCTATCGTCGCGCGCTGGTCGAAGCCGCAGCGCCGAACCCAGGGCACCTGGCGCTTGCCGACCTGGAGCGCCGGATTGAGGATTTTACGCTCATCACTCAGAACGTCGATGGACTTCATCGCCGCGCTGGAAGTCAAAACGTGGTAGAATTGCATGGGAACCTGTTCCGGTATCGCTGCTTTCACTGTGCTGCGCCGGTTGAACTGACGATTGCGCCCCAGGACGCGCCTCCGCCTTGTCCGCGGTGCGGCGGGTTGGTCCGCCCTGACGTGGTCTGGTTTGGCGAATGGCTGCCGTCGCAGGCATGGCAAACCGCCGTGGCGGCAGCCGAACGGTGTGAACTCTTCCTCTGTATCGGCACGTCGGGAGTCGTGCGTCCGGCTGCCGATCTACCCTTAATTGCGCGATCTTCTGGCGCATATGCGGTGGAAATCAACATCGCTCCCGGTGCGCTCGATGACCGGTTGGATCTACATCTGTATGCGCCGTCGGGTCAATTGCTTCCTGCACTGATGACTGCCGCCTTCGGTGACGCGGCGCGGTGAGGCGCTGCCACACCCTTTGCTCTAATGTCGATGAAGGAGCTACGCGATGTCTCTGACACTGCCCGACGATGTAATCCGTCGCCTCTCGCAGTCCCGGCGCGTGGTGGCGCTGACCGGCGGCGGCGTGGCAGCAGAAAGCGGCATTCCATCGTTTCGCGAAGCGCATACCGGTCTTTGGGCGCAGTACGATGTCAGCGAATTGGCAACGCCACAGGCATTTGTGCGCAACCCGCGACTGGTGTGGGAATGGTACGCCTATCGTCGCGCCCTGGCAGAGCGCGCGCAACCGGGCGCATCGCACTATGCGCTCGTCGATCTGGAACAGTACTATCCGGAATTTACGCTGATCACGCAGTCGATTGACGGACTGCACTGGAGAGCAGGGTCGCGCGATCTGATCGAACTGAACGGCAGCCTGCGCCGTTGCCGGTGTTATGAGTCGGGTCATATCGCCTTTGCCTGGGACGACGACGGCGAAATTCCGCCCCGCTGCGTGCAGTGTGGCAGCCTGTTGCGTCCAGATGTCGTCATGTTTGGCGAAGGATTGCCGTATCACGAATTGCGCCGCGCGCGGCAGGTCGTCGAACAGTGTGAGGTGTTTCTCTGCGTCGGAACGGTCGGCGCGATTGAACCGGTTGCGTCGTTTCCGTTTGTGGCGCGCCGTCATGGTGCATTCGTGCTCACCATTGCGCCTGATGAGTCGATCTACACGCTGATGGCAGATTATGTCCTGAGTGCGACACCGGGCGCAGTCATGCCGGAACTCGTGCAATTGATCGCCGGCGATGTTGGTGGTCTGGAAGAATTGCACGTCGATGCCATCTGAACCTGTTAGCAGGAGGCGCTCATGGAGTTGCGCGGTCCGCGCGTCCTCATTCGTCCGTGGAAACAGCACGATGATGAACTGGCTGATGACTGGCCGCCGTATAACGACCCGTTCGATCCGCTCTGGAACCTGCCGCGACCGTCGTCGTTCAGTAATGGAATGTGGAATGCACTGCTCGACTACGGCGCGTATCGGCGGAGCTGGGCAGTCGAGCATGGCGGCGCGTTGATTGGACGCATCTCGCTGCGCGAAATCGATGAGCGGCGCGGTCAGGCGCGTCTCGGCATCACGTTCGCGGCGCCATATGTCGGGCAGGGGCTTGGCACCGAAGCGCTCACTCTGTTTCTCGATTACTACTTTGAAACGCTCAGGTATCACCTGATAGCGCTCGATGTCGCGGCGCCAAATGTTCGCGCTGTGCGTTGTTACACACGCCTTGGCTTCCAGTATATCGAAAGCGACTGGCGCAATGCCGGCGCCTTGTTCGACCGGCGGGTGCTTGATCAACCGGTGTATGCGCCATTGCGCCGCCATTTTCGCGACGATGCGCGTGGGCTGAAGGTTGAGTTCTTTGAAATGCGTTTGTACCGTGAAGAATGGATGCGGCGCCGCACTCCGACCGGCGCCGGTCATCATGGGTGATAGACAGACAGTACCATCAGGTCTCTTGCAACAGACGCGCTTGTTCCGCTATCATCCATACCAGTGGAAACCGTGTGTTGTGAGCGAGCAACGATTCATGTCTCTCATTGCAGGTAATCTTGGCGTTGTCCAGCGCACGCTCGACGCATATCAAATCGCGTGGGCGGTCTGTGCTGGCGCCGCAGCGCATCTTTACGGCAATCGGCGTCCCATTCAGGATATCGATATCCTCATCGAGCCGGGAAGGCTGCCCGACGTTGTTCGTTTGCTCAACCAGCAGCAGAAGGTCGTGCAGTTCGACGGGCAGCGCATCCTCTGGCGTGGCATCAAGATTTTTGACGATCTGACCATCCGGCGCGGGCGGGAGGTGTATCCATTTACGCTCGATGCCGACATGCGCAGCCGCGTGCGGCGTCTTCCGTTGCTCGGATCGCTGGTGCCGGTGCTGTCGCCTGAAGATGTCGCATTGCACAAAGCCGTCCTGGCGCGTGGTCCTGAGGAAGGAAAGCATGACCTTGCAGACGCTGTGGCGATTGTACGCCGCCAGGCATTCGACTACGACTATGTGCAGCGGCGATTGGCGCTGATGCGGGCAAACGGGTCGGCAACCACTGTCCTGGCGCGGATCGGCATCGAACTATGAGGGCGGCGCGGTGGGAGATAGTCAGGGCGACCCATCGGGTCGCCCTGACTGGTTGGGGCGGAGCGGCGGGTCGCCCGTATACCAATGACCTGTGACCATCCGGCATGGTCACCCCGAGCAGCGCGAGGGGTCGTGCGCGATCCGCTCAGATTCCGCGCTGCGTTTACCCTGAGCGAAGCGAAGGGCTCGGAATGACCAGCATGCGGCATTTTCAATCGTCATTGGTATTATACCAATTACCTGTGACCATTCGGCATGGTCACCCCGAGCAGAGCGAGGGGTCTTGCGCGAACCCGCTCGGATTCCTCGCTGCGTTTACCCTGAGCGAAGCGAAGGGCTCGGAATGACACGCATGCGGCATTTTCAATCGTCATTGGTATTACGTAGGTCGGGGTAACTCCGTCAGATCTCGTTGTCGCGGTCGTCGCTATCACCGGTGAACGGCGTCTCATCGGCGAATTCGCCGTTCTTCCCCACCTCATCGCCATTGTCATCGCTGCCGATCAGCGCCCGCAGCCTGCGTCGCAGCGCCTCATCCGCTTCGCGTTCGGGCCGCTCCTGTTCGACAACCGCCGTGGATGTCGGGACGACGTTCGCCAGTTCGCCGATGACCTCTTCAGCCAGTTGGCGTCGTTTCTCGATTCCGGTTCCTGCCGGGATCAATTTGCCGATGACCACATTCTCCTTGAGACCGCGCAGGTAATCCACCTTGCCCGTGATGGCTGCTTCGGTCAACACGCGGGTTGTCTCCTGGAACGACGCGGCTGCCAGGAAACTATCAGTGGTGAGTGATGCCTTGGTGATGCCCAGCAGCATCGTCGATGCCGTAGCCGGCTCACCCCCCTGGCTGATAATCTCGGCATTCCGGCGCACAAATTCCGTCGAGTCGATCAACTCGCCTGGCAGGTAATCCGTATCGCCCGGTTCCTCGATCCGCACACGGCGCAGCATCTGGCGCACAATGACTTCGATGTGCTTATCGTTGATATCAACACCCTGGGAACGATACACTTTCTGCGCCTCGTTGACCAGGTAGCGTTGCACCGCTTCGCGCCCCTGGAGCGCCAGCAGTTCCTGCGGATCGGCTGATCCTTCCGTCAGGTGCTGCCCGGCGACAACGCGGGCGCCATTCTCGATGCCGGCCGCCAGGCGCGCCGTATGCGGCGCAATCACTTCGCGCACCTCGCGCTCTTCGTTGATGACACTGATCTGTCCGGCGCCGATCCGCACGACCCCTGCAAGACGCGCCACAATCGGCTCGCTGTCCAGATCGGCGCGATTACTCTGCGCCAGCACATCCCCCTCATTCACCTGTGCTCCATCTGCGACCACCGGCTCATAGTGCGGTGGCAATACGTGATCATCGGTGTAGAGGTCAGTTGAGACGACGCGAATCTTCCGCACCTCGTCCTCACGCACCAATTCGACAATGCCGTCGATTTCCGCCAGGATCGCTTTGCCTTTGGGCGTGCGCGCCTCAAAGATTTCCTGGACGCGCGGCAGACCCTGCGTAATATCGTCAGCCGATGCCACGCCGCCGGTATGGAACGTGCGCAGGGTCAACTGCGTGCCCGGCTCACCAATCGACTGTGCGGCGATGATGCCGACCGCTTCGCCAATATCGACCAGTTTGCCGGTTGCCAGGTTGCGCCCATAGCACATGCGGCAGATGCCATAGTCGGCTTTGCATGCCAGCGGCGAGCGGACATACACCGCATCAATGCCGAGTTCCTTGCACCGACGGGTCAATGCTTCGTCAATCTCCGCGTTGCGATCGGCAAGGACCTCGCCGGTGCGCGGATCGACGAGCGGCGCCGCCAGCAGACGCCCAAGGATGCGCTGCTCGAAATCCTGCAACACCTCGCGGTCGTCGGAGCGGTAGATCCACAAACCTTCATCCGTACCGCAGTCATCGATCGTCACGATATTATCCTGCGCAACATCAATCAGGCGGCGCGTCAAATACCCGGCGTCCGCCGTGCGCAGCGCCGTGTCCGCCAGACCCTTGCGCCCACCATGGGTTGACACGAAATATTCGAGCACCGAGAGCCCTTCACGGAAATTACTCTTGATCGGCAGTTCAATGATCCGTCCTGTCGGATCGGACATCAACCCGCGCATGCCGGCCATCTGGCTCAACTGATTAATATTGCCGCGGGCAGCGGAGTTGACCATCATCGCCACCGGACCGAATGGGTTCAGATATTGCTTGACCGCTTCGGTCGTCTGCTTGGTGGCGTTCTGCCAGATCTCGACAATTTCGCGGTAGCGTTCCTCTTCAGTGATCAGACCGCGTCGGAACTGCCGCTCCACCTCGGCGACGCGCTTCTCGGCTTCGGCAAGAATCTCCTGTTTCTTCGGCGGAATTTCGATGTCATCCACACCGATCGTCATACCGCCGCGCGTCGCATATTTGAAGCCAAGCGTCTTGATCCGATCCGCCTGGCTTGCCGTCATTTCCGACCCAAAGTAGCGTGCCAGGTCATCGCGCGGGCGATCACCGTACATGGTGCGAATCGTATCGAGGTCCGCCTCGGTCAGGTTATTGAGGTTCGTGTAGTACTTGTAGCAATCGGCGATAATCTCACGCAGACCCTTCTTGGCGATCAAGCGATTGCGGAAGCGCAGCGGCTCGAGCAGTTCATTATTGAAAATGATCCGCCCGATTGTCGTTTCCAGCAGCATACGCGGCGCGCCGTTCTCATCAGAGTTGAGGATGCGCACCGGGCGATCACTCTCACCGTGCAGCGTTCCCGTCATGCGCACGAAGATCGGCGCTTGAATATCGACCAGCCCCTTATCGTATGCCAGCAGCGCCTCATCAATCGAGGCGAACATCTTGCCGCTTCCCTTCGCACCATCCCGGACCATCGTCAGGTAGTAGCACCCAAGCACGATGTCCTGCGATGGCGTGATGATCGGGTCGCCGGTAGCCGGCGACAACAGGTTGTACTTGGAGAGCATGCGCATGCGCGCTTCTTCCTGCGCCTTGCGCGACAGCGGCACGTGCACCGCCATCTGGTCGCCGTCGAAGTCGGCGTTGAACGCTGCACAGACGAGCGGATGCAACTGAATGGCCGACCCCTCGATCAGTTTGGCTTCAAACGCCTGGATCGAGAGGCGGTGCAGCGATGGCGCGCGATTCAGCAGCACCAGATAATCTTTGATCACCTCTTCGAGCACGTCCCACACCTCAGGGCGGACGCGCTCAACGATGCGCTTGGCGCTCTTGATATTGTGCGCGGCGCCTTTTTCCACCAGGCGGCGCATGACGAACGGCTTGAACAACTCGAGCGCCATCTTTTTCGGCAGACCGCACTGGTGTAGTTTGAGGTCTGGTCCGACCACAATCACCGAGCGACCAGAGTAATCGACACGTTTGCCGAGCAGGTTTTGGCGGAAACGCCCCTGCTTCCCCTTGAGCATATCGCTCAGGCTCTTCAAGCGATGCTTGCCCTTGCCGGAAACTGCGCGCCCGCGGCGACCATTATCGATCAGGGCATCAACCGCTTCCTGGAGCATTCGCTTCTCATTGCGCACAATAATCTCCGGCGCATTGAGTTCCATCAGGCGCTTCAGGCGGTTGTTGCGGTTGATCACGCGCCGATAGAGATCGTTGAGGTCGCTGGTGGCGAAGCGACCGCCGTCGAGTTGCACCATCGGGCGCAGATCGGGCGGAATGACCGGCAGCACCGTGAGGATCATCCACTCGGGGCGATTACCGCTCTTGCGGAACGCCTCCACCACCCGCAGGCGCTTCGTCGCCTTTTTGCGTCGCTGACCTTGCGTGGTGTAGACCTCGTTCTGCAATTCCTCCGCCAGTTTATCGAGATCAACCGTGCGCACGATCAGGTCGCGGATCGCCCCGGCGCCCATATCGGCGCGAAACGCACCCGGCGCAATCTCGCGCAGCGCGCGGTACTCCTGTTCGTTGAGGATGCGCTTCAGTTTGATCGAGTCAAGTTGTTCGAGGCGCTCCTTCTCCTCGCGCACCAATCGGTCGAGTTCGCTTTGCAGACGCTCCTGGAGGCGTTCACGCTCCTGGCTGGCTTCGTACTCTTTGCGCTCACGTTCGGCGCCGGTCAATTGCTCGGCATCCTCGAGATCGCGCTGCTTCCGTTGTTCAAGCGTTTCCAGTTCCTGATCGAGCAGTTCGTCGAGCGCATCGAGAGTCTTTTCGGTAATACTCTCACCCTCTTCAACGAGCACCGTCCCACGGAAGATAATATCCTCCTCAGCCGCTTCACCCTGTTTTTCTTCGAGATCGGTGCGCAACCGCTCCGCCTCGGCGCTGATCTCATCGCGTAGTCGCCGGTATTCCTCCTCGATGCGCCGCTGCGTCGAGAGTTGGGCGCTCTCCATCCCGCCCAGGTCCTGGGTCAATTGGGTCGAAAGCTCAATCTGCCGGCTCTCGGCTTCCGCCTGAATACGCTCACGCTTTTCCCGATACTCCGCCTGCAATGCTTCGCGCCGATGCGCCTTGACCTCCTCATCGACATGGACGATAATGTACGACGCGAAATACAACACCCGCTCCAGGTTGCGTGGCGAAATGTCGAGCAGCAGACCAAGGCGACTCGGCGTACCTTTGACAAACCAGATATGCGACACCGGCGACGCCAGCGAAATATGCCCCATCCGCTCGCGCCGCACTTTTGAGCGTGTCACCTCAACGCCGCACTTATCGCAGACGACGCCTTTGTAGCGCACGCGCTTATACTTGCCGCAGTAGCATTCCCAGTCCTTCGTCGGACCGAAGATGCGTTCGCAGAACAAACCATCACGCTCAGGTTTCAGCGTGCGATAATTGATCGTCTCCGGCTTGGTGACTTCGCCGTGCGACCAGCTCAGAATGTCTTCCGGCGACGCGAGACTAATCCGAATAGCGCTGAAGTCGTTGATCTCAAGCATTGATTTCTCCCGGTTGTACGCCTGTGCCGGCAACACACACCCTCCCGCAGGCTCCTGGCATGCGGGAGGGTGGGACCGACAGGCGCTTAGAATTCACCGCGCTCCATTCCCGACAGATTGATGCCATCGAGCGCTGCCAGGTCGCTGTCCACATCGTCGGTCAGTTCCACCGGCGTTTCATCGGCGCTCAGGACCTCGACCGACAGACCGAGGGACTGCAATTCTTTGATCAGCACCTTAAAGCTTTCCGGCACGCCGGCTTCCTGGATCGGCTCCCCCTTCACAATTGCCTCATAGGTCTTCACGCGACCCACCACATCGTCCGACTTCACGGTCAGCATTTCCTGCAACGTATAGGCGGCGCCATACGCCTCGAGCGCCCAGACTTCCATCTCGCCGAAGCGCTGACCGCCGAACTGCGCCTTGCCGCCGAGCGGTTGCTGCGTCACCAGGCTGTACGGTCCGGTGGAGCGCGCGTGGATCTTATCCTCCACCAGGTGCGCCAGTTTCATCATATAGATATAGCCGACGGTCACCGGATGGTCGAACGGTTCACCGGTGCGCCCATCGTAGAGGGTAATCTTGCCGTCGGGCGGCAGATCGGCGCGTTTGAGCCACTCCTTGATCTCCGTCTCGCTTGCCCCATCGAAGACCGGCGTGGCGACGCGATAGCCGAGGCGCGCTGCCGCCCACCCCAGGTGAGTTTCGAGGATCTGTCCGATATTCATACGGCTTGGCACGCCGATCGGATTCAAAATGATGTCAACCGGCGTCCCATCCGGCAGGAACGGCATATCCTCGATTGGCAGGATACGGCTGACCACACCCTTATTGCCGTGACGTCCCGCCATCTTGTCGCCGGCCGAAATCTTGCGTTTCTGGCAGAGCAGCACATCGACGCGCTGATTAACGCCGACCGGCAGTTCGACATCATCATTGCGGGTGAAGACCTTCACATCGATCACCTTCCCGCGCACACCGTTTGGCACACGCAGCGACGAATCCTTCACCTCGCGCGCCTTCTCGCCAAAGATCGCGCGCAGCAGGCGCTCTTCCGCCGTCAGATCGGTTTCGCCTTTCGGCGTGATCTTCCCCACCAAAATGTCATTTGGTTGCACCTCAGCGCCAATATAGATAATCCCGCGATCATCGAGGTTGCGCAGGCTCTCCTGCCCGACGTTGGGAATATCGCGCGTGATCTCCTCAGGCCCGAGTTTGGTATCGCGCGCTTCGACTTCATACTTCTCGATATGGATCGAGGTGAAGATATCTTCGCGCACCAGGCGCTCCGAGACCAGAATGGCGTCCTCAAAATTGCCGCCTTCCCACGGCATGAACGCCACCAGCACATTCTGCCCGAGCGCCAGTTCGCCATTATCGGTGCTGGAACTATCCGCAATGATGTCGCCTTTGCGGACGCGCTGACCACGGGAGACGCTTGGACGCTGATTGATGCAGGTATCCTGGTTCGAGCGCATAAACTTGCGCAGCCGATATGATCGCTCATTGCCGTCGTCTTCAAGGATGATGATCTCATCACCGGTTGCCGAGAGCACCACGCCATCGGCTTTGGCGACCACCACCTGCCCGCTATCGCGCGCCGCCACATACTCCATGCCGGTGCCGACGATTGGCGCATCGGGGCGGAGAAGCGGCACCGCCTGGCGCTGCATATTCGACCCCATCAGCGCGCGGTTGGCATCGTCGTGCTCCAGGAAGGGGATCAGCGCCGTCGAGACGCTTACCACCTGCTTGGGCGACACATCCATATAATCGACGCGCTCAATCGGCACATCGTCGAAATCGCCCGCATAGCGCACCGACACCGTGCCTTCCAGGAAGCGATTGTGCTCATCGAGGGGCGCATTCGCCTGCACAATGACAAATCGGTCTTCCTCGTCGGCGGAGAGATAATCGACTTCCTGCGACACGATCGGGCGGATCTTGATCGTTCGCAGTGGCGTTTCGACGATCCGTTCCGCAATCGCGCGGTTAATTTCCTGTCCGGTGCTGGCAATCACCTCGCCGGTCTTCGGATCGACGATATCCTCGCGCAGAATCTGCCCGCGCAGCAACGAAACCGCAATGCGGCGCGCCACGGCGGCATCGACACGTGTCCCACGCACCGCGATCAACTCGCCGGTGCGCAGGTCGCGCACATCGCGCAGGAGCAACCCCTGACGCTCCCATTCGCTCGCGTTCGGCACCTCGCGGTACACCTTGCGATACGGCGTCTCCAGAAACCCCATCTCATTGACTTGCGCATAGGTGGACATCGTTCCGATCAGACCGATATTCGGACCCTCCGGCGTCTCCACCGGGCAGATGCGCCCATAGTGCGAGTGATGAACGTCGCGCACCTCAAAGCCGGCGCGGTCGCGGCTGAGACCGCCGGGACCGAGAGCTGAAAGGCGGCGTTTATGGGTCAATTCTGCAAGCGGATTCGTCTGATCCATGAACTGCGAGAGTTGCGCTCCGCCGAAGAACTCGCGCATTGCCGCGACGACCGGGCGAATATTGATCAGCGCGTTGGGCGTTGCGGTCTCAGGGTCTTGCAGCGACATACGCTCCTTGATGACGCGCTCCATCCGCAGCAGACCGACGCGGAACTGCTGCTGGATCAGTTCGCCGACGGTACGCACGCGGCGGTTGCCGAGGTGATCGATATCATCGGCGCGCAGACCGGGTGTTTCATTGTTCAGTTGAATAATTCGCTCAACGATCTTGAAGATATCATCGGGCAGCAGCACGCGCACCTTCAGATCCGGCGCCTGACTGCGCACTTCGAGGCGAGTATCCTTCTCCCACAGGTTCTTGTTCAGTTTATAGCGCCCAACCCGCGACAGATCGTAGCGTCGCGGATTGAAGAGCAGCGCCTCGATCAGATTGCGCGCATTATCGAGCGTTGGCGGATCGCCCGGGCGCAGGCGCTTATACAGCTCCAGGAGCGCCTCTTTGGCGTGTCGCGCCGGGTCTTTATCGAGCGTTACGCGGATGTACTGATGTTCGCCGGTTTCCACGTGCGTGAACAGTTCCAACACATCCTCATCGCGCCCGCGCGTGTCGAGTTCGGTATCCGGCGCCCACTGCCCGCTGCCATCGGGGTTCGCCTTCCATCCAAGAACGGCGCGCAACAGGATCGTTACCGGAATCTTGCGCTTGCGATCAACCTTGACGGAGATCACATCGCGCTTATTTGTCTCGAACTCAAGCCAGGCGCCACGGCTCGGGATCAACTTTGCCGAGTGCAGGCTTCGCCCGGATGTGGGGTCTTTTTCTTCTTTGAAATAGACCCCTGGCGAGCGGATCAACTGCGAAACCACCACCCGCTCGGCGCCATTAATGACGAACGTTCCATTTTCCGTCATCAACGGGAAATCGCCTAGAAAGATTTCACTCTCTTTTAATTCCCCGGTGCTCAGAATGCGCAACTGCACATTCACGCGAATCGGCGCCGAATAGGTGATTCCCCGCTCGCGGCACTCGTGTTCGTTATAACGCGGTTCCCCGAAATGGTAATCGAGGAATCGCAGTTCCATATTTTTGCCGGTAAAATCAGTAATCGGCGATATCTCGTCGAACAGCTCACGCAATCCTTCTTTACGGAACCATTCGAAACTTTTCAACTGCGTTTCGATCAGTTTGGGCAACTCGATCGCGTCTGAAATGCGCGCGAATGAATAACGCTCGATCTTGCTGCGATGCAGGCTGTCGGCGCCAATATCATTCGGCATAATCAATGGCTGGAGCACAACACTTTCGGTCAACGGGGGCATTGGCACCTCGCTCTTGCTTGTCAGTCGCCGGGGAGCCGCTCGTCTCATGATGCGCCGGCGACGGTAGACACACCACCGCCTCGACGCTGAGAATTATCGACCTCTGGCGCCTGATTGCCGGATCCAGATTGTTTGGGCAGTAGAAAACCGAAAACACAAACACAGACTCACGGCGTTGTCTTCCTTGTGGGCAGAGACCGTGGGTTGTGTTCGTGTGTCTGATGGGTCTGATCTGGAGATGCGTTTGGATAACGCATTGAATGCCGGTGAGTTCCTCCTTCGTCCGCTCCGGCGTTTGCAAATTGCGAAATACAATGATACCACGGCTGTGATGGGATGTCAAGGAACACCACGCGCGGTGTCTGTACCATACGCAGTGGGTGCATTGGCGCATGCCATGGGATTGCTCAAGGGCGTGCGCCGTAGCTCAGGCGACCGTGATGGCGCCTCCCCAGCAGGCTGCCGCCCACCCGCCCAACGCTGGAACCCGCGTCCGCTCCTGCTGCGCACCCGCCACCGCCCAATGGCATGCGCGGTTCGATGGTTCGTGTGCGGCACGCCTGCCTGTCTCAGCAACAGCGTGTCCCTTCCCCGGTGCTCTGCCAGCCGCACCACTCCCATCCGAACCCGATGCCCCGCCTCCAGCGGACCTTTCCTCTGCCCCAGCGGACGGATGCGCTCCCCGCTCCGCTCCCGGCGAGGCCCGCCATCCGGCGGCGGCTCACGCACGATCCGCCTCACCGCCTCCATCGCTCCCGGATGCCCTTCCCCCGGCGCCTGCGCCGGCCCTGCCCACGCACGCCCCACCCATCGCAGCCGATGAACGTCGCACCCCTGGCGCTCGAACGCACGCCGCTGCGCGCTCCCCGTGACGATCGCCACGTCATCGGCGACCAGCCCGCGCGTCGTCCCATCGCCTTCACGCGCAGCCCCGGCTCCGCTCTCTCTGCCAACGGCAACGACGGCCCGCTCCCCAGAGCCACCGCACCCATCCCGTCCCCCCACCCGTCCCCGACGCTTGCTGACGTGCCAGCGCCCCCGCTCTGCGAGCGCCGGCACGTCCCGCCACGCCGTCATCTGGCACAACCCGCTGCCGAACGGCCGCATCATCCACGCCACCGAGCGCACACTCCATCCAAGCGCCCACGCGATGGCCGCCACGTGCGGAAGCCGCAGGCGCGGATCGGCCCGCGCCACCCCCGCCGGATCGCGCCGGAATGTGCGCCCGCAGGCGGCGCATCGGGAGCGGCGCCGCCGCGCGCGGCGCCTGCGCGTCCCGGGTCGGCGGGTGGCTCGCGCCCCATTGCTGGCGGATCGTGGTCGCATAGGAAGGGCGGGCCGATGGGCGTCCCGCTGGCGCCGATTGGACTTCGGGGAGGGGCAGTGTGACAATGGCTATGGAGAGCGCCTTGTTTGCTGCTGAGGATATTCCTATCCTGCGAGGACTCTGTCCGGTTCTTATCCTCTCCCGCCAACCGCCTAGGTTGCAGACACCTCAATCCTGACCGCCCGCTCACCGCTCAGGCGCACCAGGACGGTCTGCAACGCCTCCAGCGCCTGGGTCTGGCGGTGCAATTCATCGCGCCGTTCGCGCTCCAGGTCTTGCGGCTGGGGCGGATGCTGACGTGGACGCAGGACTTTGAGCGGGTCGTAGACAAGGGAGGCGAGGAGGTTGGTGAGGAAGTCGGGGATCATGCGTCACCTTTCTTTTCGCTCTGTTCCATGCGCCAGCGGATGCGGGCAGGCGGGGGTAGGACAAGGCTGAGCCTTGTCCTACGAGTGGCAATGTTTTTTCAGCGCCTGTTCAATGCGTTGCCGGTCGCGTTCCTTGCGCGGACGCAGTTCTAGGGCGCGGCGCAGGCGCCGGCAGGGTCTCCTTGCCTGGGCGATTGTCTCAACGATGTTCATTTTACCTACCCTCCCCTCACCACCGTCGCGTCCGAGCACTCCACGGCCAGGCCAACGTGCTTCATCATTGTCCAGCAGTGCAGAGCGCGATTGCAGTCAAAGCATTCACCGTTACCCGGCCGGGGCGGCCCCGGCGACTTCGGCCAGATAGAGGGCGGCGTGACGGGCCAGTTCGGGCGATGCGTCGGTCAACCAGGCTTCGGCGATGGTCAGGGCCTCGGAGGGTGGTTCCCGGAGCAGGGGGAGGAGCGCGGCCACGGCCCGGCTCTGGCCGGCGCGGGCCAGGGCCTCCACGGCGCGCAGCGCCTCGGAAGAGCCGGCCAGCCCCTTGTCCGTGGCGTCCCCGGCCAGCGCCTCCGGCAGCCACGCCCAGGGTTCGGCCGCGGCGGAGGCGGCAGCCCGGGCCAGCGCTTCCCAGACGTCCCGTTCCCTCCGCAGTCCCGGCCAGAAGGGTGCCACGAGGGCGAGCAAAGTGGCCCGCACCGGGAACGGGGCCAGCAGGGAATTCACCTGCTGCCGCGCCTCTCCCATCAGGTCGGGATATGGGTCCAGGTGGGAGTCCAGGGCGGCCAGGGCGCGGGCGCGCCAGAAAGCGTTGGGGATTTCGGCGGCGGCCCGCAGGGCCTCCTGCGGCAGGTCGGGATATGGGTCCAGGTGGGGGGCCAGGGCGGCCAAGACGAAGGCGCGGTTGTCGGCATCCGGGATTTCGGCGGCGGCCCGCAGGGCCTCCTGCAGCGCCTGGCGGCGCTTCGGCTCCTCCAGGTGGGGGTCCAGGTCGGCCAGGGCGCAGGCGCGCGAGAAAGCGTTCGGGATTTCGGCGGCGGCCCGCAGGGCCTCCTGCAGCGCCTGGCGGCGCTCCGGCTCCTCCAGGTGGGGGACCAGGTCGGCCAGGGCGTCGGCGCGGGCGTAGTCATCCGGGATGGCGGCGGCGGCCCGCAGGGCCTCCTGCAGCGCCTGGCGGCGCTCCGGCTCCTCCAGGTGGGGGGCCAGGTCGGCCAGGGCGCGGGCGCGGGCGTCGGCACGGGGGATTTCGGCGGCCCGCAGGGCCTCCTGCGGCAGGTCGGGATATGGGTCCAGGTGGGGGGCCAGGTCGGCCAGGGCGCGGGCGCGGGCGTCGGCACGGGGGATTTCGGCGGCGGCCCGCAGGGCCTCCTGCGGCAGGTCGGGATATGGGTCCAGGTGGGGGCCAGGGCGGCCAAGACGAAGGCGCGGTTGTCGGCATCCGGGATTTCGGCGGCGGCCCGCAGGGCCTCCTGCAGCGCCTGGCGGCGCTTCGGCTCCTCCAGGTGGGGGTCCAGGTCGGCCAGGGCGCAGGCGCGCGAGAAAGCGTTCGGGATTTCGGCGGCGGCCCGCAGGGCCTCCTGCAGCAGGTCGGGATGCCCGGCTAGGTGGGGGGCCAGGGCAATCACCGTGTAAGGTCTCAGGCGCTCCACCATCACGGATCGCCCGGCCAGGTGGCGGCGTTCCTCGTCGGTGAGGGAAAAGGCGGCAGGCTCTCGCCGCAGCAGCGCCAGGGCCAGGATGGCCTCGGCGCGCTGCAGTCCCGGTTTGTCTTCGGCCTGCGCCTGCAACCGGGGCAGCAGAGCAGCAGCGGGCTGGTCGGCGCGCAGGTCCTCCAGCAGATGGGGCGTCAGGGACGCGTCCCGGTAGATGCAGTGCGGGTCAAAGCAGCCCTTCGCGTCCAGTCCGCCGTAGAGGGCCAGGGTCAGGCGCAGCCAGTCGGGGTCTCCGGCCACCCGTGCGGCCAGGGCGGGGTCGGCCAGCAGGGCGAGGCGGAAGGGCAGGCGGTCGGCGGGCAGGGCCCGGGGAGCCTGTTGCGCCAGGTCCAGCAGGGCGCGGTGGATGGGCCAGTCCTCCCGGCAGATCGCGGGGCAGGGCCTCCACCAGGGCCTCGGCCAGGTCGGGGGTGAACCACTTGTGTTCACGGATCAGGTCCGCTGCGGCCGGGCCCGGGTCGGCCGCGTCGGGGGGCGGCGGCGCGGTCAGGGCCTCGACCAGGGCGCGTTCCACCAGCAGAGACGCCTCCTCCCTGCGGTGGAGGCGGGCAAGAGCGGCGCTCACCTCCCGGCGCAGCCAGGCGACTGGCCGGGCGGCGCAGGCCTGAAGCAGGCGGCGGGCTACCTCCTCCACGATGGCAGGGGGCGTCCTGGTCATCTCGGGGATGGCCGCAGCCATCAGCAGGGCGCTGCGGGGCAGCAGGTCACCCAGGGGGTCGTCGGCCTCCAGGAAGGCCCGCAGCAGGCGGCCGCGGGCGGCCATGTTCTGGCTCCAGGAAAGATAGCCCAGGGCCAGGAGGACCGGCTCGCGCCAGCGCGGGTCGTCGCGGCGGGCCAGGATGGCCTCCAGGGCGGCGTTGGGGTCCCCGGCCAGGTGGCGGGCCGCCAGGTACTCCTGGAAGGTCAGGTGAAGGAAGCCGTAGGCGGCTTCGCCCCGCGCGGACAGCAGCCCCACCCGCTCCCGCACCGCCCGCAGGAAGGCCTCCACATCCCGCCGAAAGGCCGGCGAGGGGCGGTCGGGGTTCTCGCCGCGATACTCGGCCAGGCTGTGGGTCACCTGCTCGCGCAACTCGTTTTCCTCAATCAGGCCGCTGGGATAGCGCTCGTGGATGTGCGCGGCCAGGGGGGCCAGCACCTGGACGACCTCATCCTCGCTGAGGCCGGTATCCCGCCAGACCTCCACCAGGTTCTCCACGGCGATCTGGTAGAGGCGGACGCGCTGTTCCGGCAGGCGGGCCTGGCTGTTGTGATGCACCATGGCCAGGATGGTCAGCAGCAGGGGGTTGCCGGCCAGTTCGCGCAGGCCGGGGCGGGTAGGGTCGTGCAGGGCAGCCTGCAGGGCCTGCGCCTCGTCTGCGGCGCGGCGGGCCACCTCTTCCTCGCTGTCGCCCGGGTCGGCCAGCAGGCGGTGGACGGCCAGCGTCCAGGTCTGGCAGAAGCGGTCCACGGCCGCGTCGCTCATCGGCTGCAGGGTGGCGTGGGTCAGGTGGAGGCTGAGGGGCGCAGCGTGGTAGCCGGCGATGCGGCTGGTGATGATAATCTGGTTGCCGCCGCTTTCGTCCGGAGAGAGGGCTCCTGCGTCGCGCCAGGGCAGTGCGCCCGGGTCCAGGGGGGAGCGGCCGCCCGGGTCGGTGATCCATTCTTGCAGAAAAGATTCAACCGCCCCGATGATCTCGCGGCGGTCGTCGGCCGCAGTGATCTCGTCCAGGCTGTCCAACAGCAGCATGGCCTGGCCGCGGCGGAAAAAGTCGCGGATGAGGCGGCGCAACCCGTCCGCGGGCAGGCGCTCTCCCCGGCGGAGGTGTTCCCGGCCAAAGGTGGGGAAATCCCTCTGCCAGCCATGATGCCCCAGGAATTCCAGCAAGGAGGGGGGCGGCTCGCTGCGGGCTTGGGTCGCGCGGCGGGCTTCGGCATAGTCGCCGATGCGCACCAACACGGGCAGGCGGGCCGGGCCCAGGTCTACGGGCGGCGCGTCTTCGTCTGCTTCGGCGTCCACGTGCATCGCGGGGACGCGGACGCGGTCGGCGCCCTCCCGCAGGGCGCGGGCCAGGTGCAGGGTCAACCAGCGCAGCAGGGTGGTCTTGCCGCTGCCCGGGTCGCCCAGGATGACCAGCCAGCGGAAGCGGCGCACGGCTTGGGCCAGGTCGAGGGTTTCGGCCTTCCGGTCGGAGAAGAGGCGCGGGCGGTCCCGCTCCTCCAGGGCGGGCATGAGGGGGTGCCCGGCCAGGAAGCGCCAGCGGTAGCGGCGGCGTTCCGCTTCGGCCAAATCGTCCAGGCCCTGCTGCTCCAGCCAGGCCTGCAGGTCTTCTTCCAGCAGGCGGTAACTTTCCTGCCACTCGGTCGGGGGGACAGTCTCGGCCTGGAGCGCCGCATAGACCCGTTCCAGAGGCACGGCCAGCGATGGCCCGGCCCGGTGGATGCCGCGCAGTTCCAGGGTGCTGTGCTGGCGGATCAGCCAATCCAGATAGGCGTTCAGCAGGTCGGCGTCGGTGTAGTCGGGCGGCGGCTTGAGCGCCTGCAGGATCTGCTGCAAAAGGTCGCGCACGTCGGCGGGCAGAGCGGCTTCCACGCGCGCCCCATCGCCAATGGCGACACCGGTGGCCCGGGCAATGATGACGTTGTACGTGGCGCCGCCGTGGGCATCCAGCCGCCGGATCGCATCGCGAATCTCCTCCAGCGTCTTGCCCTGCTGCTGCAACAGGGCGTGCAGGGCGAGGACACGGCCCAGGCTCACGCGATTGTACAGCGGACTCCCCGGCCGAACGGCCTCATCCAGCAGTGCCTCCGTCAGGCCGCGGGTAAAGGCGGCCAGGGCGACGTCAAAATCCACGGGCAGGGTGGCGCGGTCGAAGCCCAACGCGTCAAAGTGCTGACGCAGGCGGGGCAGGTCGGGCAGGTCGGCGCCCTTCAGCGCCAGGGCCAGCAATCCCTCCGCCACCTGCGGTTGGATCACAAATTGGCGCAGAATGTACTCGACCAGCTCCTGATGGGCGTCGTCCAGGCTGGCGGTCACCTCGCTCAGCATGGCCGCAAACGCGCTCTGGTAGCAACGGCGCAGGGTCTGCTCCTCCGGCGAACCCGAAACAAAGGTCGTGAGCCGCGCAGCGCCCGCTTTCAACAGGTCATAGGCCAGCGAGGCGGCCAGGTTGGTGAACAAGTCGTTTGGTGAGATCATATCAGCGCCTCGGTCAGTGGTGTAGAACAACTGCTCGCCGTTGTCCTACTCACCACGATGGACGGTCGCCCCGTCGCCGATGGCCAGGCCCGATGCCTGGTCAATCTGGATGTTGTACTTGCCCTGCTGCACGGTGTTCCGGTCGCCGGTGACGATCACGCTGCCCGTCACGTCCCCGCCGATCGCCACGGAACGCTCGCCGAGGGCCTGCACGACGCGGCCGATGCGCGCGGCGGCCTCCGCCTGCGCGGCCGCCCACCCGCCGGCCGGCAGCCCCTTGCCCCCGCGCAGCAGCGCTACTGGAAAGTCCTCAGTCGCCGCGTCGAAGAAGGGGGTCTGCTCGGCCCGGCAGAGCGCGCGGGCGCTCTCCGGCACCGCCTTGCCCAGATGGTTCATCAGGTTGGAGAGGCGCACGGTGGCGTCGCCGGGCCGATTGCCCGCGCCCTGCAACGCCTCCAGCAGGTGATAGGTAAAGAGGCTCAGGCTGCCGTCGGGCCGCACCCACTACCGCTGGCTGCCGGTGGAGGAGCTGAACACGGCCCGGCCCGCGCCCTGCCTCAATTCGTCAACCAGCCCTTTGGGCGGGGCGCTCTGCGTCAAGCCTGGGGGCAGTTTCATGGCCGGCCGGTCCTTGGCCGTGGCCATCCCCGCCGCGTGGCAGCAGTCCAGCAAGACCAGCAGCCGCCGCGCCGGCACCTGCCGCAGCGCCGCGGTGAACGCTTCCGCCGCCAGCGCGCTGCCCGCCAGGTCGAACGGTTCCACATCGTGGGGGATGAGGTAGTAGGGTGCGCACGGCCGTGCGCCCACGCCGGCCTCATCCAGCCAGCCGTGGCCGGAAAAGTAGACCACGGCCGTGGCGTCGCCGTCGGCGGCCGCCTGCCCGGCCAGCCAGGCCAGGCCGTCGAGGATGGCCTGCTTTGTGGCGCCGGCGTCGTGCAGCAGGCGGATGTGGTCGGCAGGGTAGCCGCACAGACCGGGGTCGGCCAGCACGGCCTGCAGCGCCTGCATATCCCGCACCGTCACCGGCAGCGACCACGGCGCGTAGGCGCACTCCCCCACGCCGATCAGCAGCGCATAGCCATAAGAAAAGACGGTGTCCATGGCTCGTGTTGCGTGTTGCATCCTGCATCCTCCGTCATTCGTGTAGCTGTGATGCCTGCCTACTCAATTTCCACATCGGTACCAATCTGCCGGAAGGTTTCGCGCACTTTGTCTTCGATTTCGGTTTCGCTCATGCTGCCTCCTTCAGCCTCGATGGTGATGTGCAATTTACCGAACCTGGTCTGCAGCAAGTTGAACAGGCCAAACAGGCTGGAGGCTTTGCCAAAGGGCAGATTGAAACGGATGCGCAGACGATTACGGCCCGGCGCGGCAGGCGCGACGGCCACCCCGCCGGTAACCGGGGACGTTGTTGGAACGGCCGTGCTGATACCTACCGGCTCGGAGACAGTCCCCGGTGCAACGACCGGAGCGGTGTAGCTCTCTGGCGTTTTTTGCCGGGCGCAAACTTCGGCACGAATCAGCACCTCGCCACTCCGCAAACTGGGCGTGACCTCCTCCTTAAAGTAGCGGCATTGAGGTTGCCCGTTCTCGTCCAGTTCGCCCAGGCCAAAGAGACCCTGACGCACGCCCTCGGCAATGCAGGTTTCCCAGACGTGCCGCCCGGTGACCAGCGGTTCGCCAGGGGTGCGCGAGCCGCTTTCGGCCAGTTGCCGGGTCTCCACATAGTCGCGGTTACTCAAGTAACGTTGCTTGATGACCAGGGGGGCCAGTTTTTCGAGCAGACGGCCTTCGGTGCGCAGCCGCTCATAGACGCGTTCTTCCAGATATTGCTCGCCGCCATAGGTGGGAATGCCGAGATCAAACAGAGCCATCCCCTGTGGGTCAGGGAGGTAGAGCAGGCGGTAGAGGCTGCCGATTTGCTCCTGCAAATCTCTGGCGGCTTGTTTTTCCTTGTCTTGCAATTCCTTGCGCTGTTCAGGGGTGAGGGAAAGCGTTTTGACGGCCAGGAGAGCCGAAAGGGCCAGATGACGGCGCAGCAGGTTCTCGAACGGGGCGCGTTCGGAATGCGGCGTCAGGAAGAAAAGGGTGTTGCGATGGACGCGCGGGGTTTGGCCTTTTTCCTCCACGAAATGTTTCATCCGCGCCGGGTCGGCTGCGGGCAGGATGAGCAGTTTGGGCTGTGGGTCGTCGGGGATGTCGGCGGATTGCTCCGGCCAGAGGAAGGTGCGCATGACTTTGCCGCTCACCCGCTTGCGCAAGCTGTCCAGTTCGGCGGCGCGCAGTTCCTCGGCAGTGACGTTTTCCATGCGGATGGTGAGGGCGCGGTTCAGGTTGGCGGTGGTCGAGAAATAGTAGCGCCCGCCCTCTTCGTGCAGGTAGAAGAGCAGACGGCTGCTCAACTTGTTCAGGACCTCGGCAATCACGCTGGCCGGGACGCCCGCCATCAGGTTGTGACGCTTGACCTCGGCTGCCGTGGCTCCCGCCTCTCCTCCGCCGCCGACGAAGGAGTGCATAAAGATGGTGCTCGCGATGCGCTCGCCCAGCCCCAGCCCCTGATAGGCTTTGCCGATTTCCTGGTTAGCCTTGCGCGCCCCGGCTTCGGCGCTGAGCAGGTCGGCGGCCAGGACGCTATCGTATTCGTTGCCAATGTGCTTGAGCAGTTCGCGACGAATTTCATCCTCCTGAAGGGGAAAATCGGCCAGGGTGATATAGGGCCGGGAAGAATTTTTGAGCGCATGGACGACCATGCCCAACAGACGCAGGGTGCCGCGTGTGCGCTGAAAGTTGGGAAAACTTCCCCAACGGTGATAAAGCACATCCACCACTTCGGGCAGGAAGGGATAGGTCGCTTTGAAGCGCGCGCGGTAGGCGGCGCTTTCCTCACCGCGCGGCAGCAGGGCTTCCTGCTCGGCTTCGTCCATGAAGGCGTTGACGATCTTGGCAGCGGCTTTTTCGTCCACCCGTGAGAACAGGCGGCGGCGCAGGATAGCGCCCACTTCTTCATCGCGCACCGGGGTGTACACCTTTTCCACCCGCCCGCTGATTTTCTTCAGTTGCTCGAACAGGCGCGTGGCCTGCTCGTCGTACTGTTCCAACGTGCTGGAAGGCAGGGTGATGACCAGCGAAACGCGCTCCAGGATGGAGGCGGCCTCGGTCAATTCCTGCAAAAAGGCCAGGGTTTGAGCCGCCAGGGTGGAACCGCCGACTTGCTCCGCCGCGGCTTTGACGGCATATTCCAGCACTTCGTCCATCAAAATCAGCAGGGGTTGATGAGCGGATAACAATGCGCGCAGGGATTCGCGCCCTGGGGCGCTGAAGCCCTCGAATCTGGCGCGCGAGTCAGTCAGTTGCTCGGCCAACAGCCCCCAGAGCGTTTCGCGGGCGGCGAGCGGTGTGCCGACGATGACCGCGGTCTTGACGCCCCACTCCCGCGCTTTGTGGTAGAGGGCGATGAGGGCGTGGGTTTTGCCGCCGCCGAAGGGGGTCTGCATCTGGATGACCGGATCGCCGCCCTGCCCCTTCAGGCGCTTTTCGACCACGGCAAACAGATTTTTCAACCCATCGGTGAGATAGGTTTTCTGGAAGAACAGGTCGGGATCGCGGTATTCTTCCGGACCGCGCCGGTGATAGACCTCCCACAGGTCGGCGGCAAAGACGTCCAGCGTCAGCCGCCCCTGCAGAATGTCGTCGTGGGGAACAGCGATGGTGTGAAAAGCGGTCATCGGCAACCCCCTTATGGGATTCCCTATGGGACACGGATTTTCACGGATGCGACGGATCGTCACGGATTTATAGTCCGTGTTCGTCTGTCGAATCCGCGTTTATCCATGTTCTATTCTTCACCCCGGACGAGTGATGATCACGACAAATTCATTGGCGACAACTTTTAGTTCGAGGGTTGTGTGAGCGTGCTGTTCAAGGAGTTCTTTGGCACGTAAAACGCCGCTGCCCAAACTCGTGACCAGGCCGGCCCGGCTGAACATCGTATAAATGGTGGGATTGCGAAGCACATGCGCCGCCCCCAACAAAATAGCTTCGATGGTGACCGTATTCGGCAACGCGCCCGGCGTGCGGATTTCGATCCGCCGGTCAAAAATCAGCAGACGGATGGGCGACGCAACGGTGTAATCGCGGTGGACCAGGGCATTGACCAACAACTCGCGCAGGGCTTCTTCGGGAATTTCAGTCCGTTGCTCGGGCGCAAAGCCGTGAATGATGTGCGGGCTGGGCAGATGAATCTGCAAAAAACGCGCCGTGTCTTCCAACATATCAAACAGGGTACCGCCGATTTGCTTGGCATCCGATGGCGCGGTGGCAAGCGAGTCGCCGGGGATACGCGCCGCGTTGACCTGTGCGTAGGGGAAGAAACTTTGCGGCTCGCGGCCAAAGCAAAGCAGACCTGCCAGGGTCGGATGCCAGACGCCTGCCTGTTCCCTGACCAGGCGCATGTTTCGCAGCAGATTCTCTACCTCTTGCTCAGACTGCAAAAGCCTTTGATAGGATTGTTCAAAAAACACCGTGAAGCGCCGATAGTCCAGATCCGAAAGGCTTGCGCGTAACACCAGCGTTTCGTCATAGTACAGGCTTTCGACCGACTGGAAGAGGCGCAACAGTTCTTGTCTGGAAGCGCGCCGGCGCCCGGAGGTGGTGCGAATGAAATAGTCTCCCCGCTGCGTGCGATAGGGACGCTGGTCGCCCTTGGGGATGTTCACAACAACCGCGAGGCCCTGTTCTGTGGGAATCGTTTCCTGAATCACGGTGACGGGAGGCTCGCAATTATGGTAAGCAATCTGGTCAATGCGTTGCATCACACGGTCCGCATCATCCACGCCGATGATAACCCGGTCCTTGCTGACGCCGAAAATCAGTTGACCGCCATCAGTGTTGGCAAAAGCGACCAGCGCGGCGGCGATATCATCGGAGTGCGCATCCTGCTCTTTGAACTCGGTATGCAAATCCTCCCAACGTTGGATACGTTGATAGAGTTCTAAAACGTCCATTAGCCGCTTCCTCCCTGAATGTTCAGGCCGTACTTTTCGGCGCGGCGACGGAAAGCTTCCTCACCGCCTTCCATGACCCGTCGCACAACATCCTGCACCGTTTTTCGGTCAATGGCACCCTGAATAGCTACCGCAGCGTGTTCTTCCTGGGCTTCCAGCGCGACCACCAGCTCAGCGTGCCCCAATACCGGGATATTGGGATTGTGGGTCGCCGCAATGATCTGGCGTTTTCCTTTTTGCTCGCGCAACAAAGGCACGACATCGTCGAAAATGAAACGGTTATCCAGGTCATCTTCCGGCTGGTCAATCAGCAGGAGGCGGTCGTGTTGGGTAAGCAGGATGAGCAACATGGCGGTTGCTCGCTGTCCGGCTGAGAGTTTCTCCAGCGGAAGCCAGAGATCATTCACTTTGAGTTGGACCTCCACCTCATCTTCCGGCGCCAGCACTTCCAGCTCGTAAATCCTTTGCGGATTCTGTTCGAGAAAGCGAAGCATTTGCTGGGCGCGCGCGGAAGTCAAGTCGGCGTTCTGGCATAAGGCCTTTTCACCCTGTCGAACCCATTCGGCCAACGCTATGCCATCGGTACCCTTCTCAGCCAACCGACGCAGGCTCTCTTTATCCAGGCCAGAGCCACTGAAGAAGGCACTTAGCCTTTCAGCGAACTCTTGGCGCTGACCACGATATTCTACCACCACGCTCACGCGATCTTTCAACGCCTGCGAAATGACTTGAGCCTGCTGCTGGCGTAACTGAAATACCTGTCGGCGTTGTTCGCGCAAGTCGGCCAGTTTCTCGCGCCGTTCCTCTTGCAGGTTGGCTGTGGTGGTCTCTATTTTCCTCAGCGTTTCCCATTGAGGGCGCAGGGCTTCCTGCTCTTGCGTCAGGCGGATAAGGACATCGGGGTCCAGAGATTGGGTCCCCAGTTCTCGTTTAAGGCGTTGGATCTCCTCATCGAGTGGCCGACGTTCCTGCTCCCAACGTGCCAGCAGGCGGTCGAATTCGGCCCGTGCCTGCTGAAAGCTCGCTTCGCCCTGTTGCAAGTAGCCATCGAACGCATCTTGCAAGCCACGTAGCACCTCGGCGGCCTGTTGAAGCAACGCTGCCTGAACGCTATCGGCCTGTTTCAACCCTGCTAGCGCGTTTGTCCAATGTTCAGCCAGGCGTTGCTGGACCTCTTGCCAGTCGGCCTGCGCCTGAGAGAGCTGCTCGTGGGCACGCTTGAGGCGCTCTTCATCGCGCGCCAACGCTGTGGCCTGTTGCAGTTTTTGCGTAATGCCATATTGTTGATAAAGGGCTATCTGATGCTCAATTTCTTGCAAGCGCTTTTCCAGGTCTTTTCGTTGCGCCAGGCGTTCCTGATGCTCCAGGATAGTGCGCGCATTGCGCTGCAGCTCTTCCGTGATCCTTTTAACCTGTCCCAATTGCATCTCCGCCGTGCGACCGATGATTTCATCCAGGAGACGGCGGCGCAGACGGGCGGATTGGGTGACCTCGTATATCTCTCGCTGCCCGAAAAAGAGGGGCGCCTCACGTTCACCCAAAACTTCGAGCGGGGAAAGGGATACGGATCGTTCGCCTTCAAAAACACGGGGCTGCTCGTCCCAGACGCGCTCAATGCGATAATGCCGCTCGATGCCGGGACGCACAACCTGGTAGAAGGCCAGGACAACCTTGCCGCCGCTGCCCAGCGCGTGTTTCACCAACCCTTCGCGATACGCCGTAGGGGCGTATGCCGGAAGATCAAGCGCGTAGCGAATTACCTCAAGCAACGCCGACTTGCCAACCCCACGCCCGCCGATCAAGACATTCATCTCTGGGCTGAAATCCAAGCTCAGCCCGCCGAGAAAGCCATTTCCCTCGATTTCAAGGTGGACAAAGTGAGTATACTCTGCTTTCGGCGGTTCGCCCACCCGCACTAACAGGGCATGATCGTGCAATGCCAGACGAATGGCCCGCAGGTCATCGAGTACGCTCAGCTTGACATAGGTGGCGCGCGGCGCACCCTCCGAAAGGGTTTTTGTCCCAATCTCGGCGATGCTGTGATTGTCGCTGCTGCGCACGCAGGCGATGCGGCCAAGCAGCGTTGGATGAACTTTACCGGTGTCCTGCAGGCGCTGACGATCTCTCTCCTCAAACTGTTCGATCGCGTCGGGTTCCACGCGGACAAGAAGGTCGGCGGCCTCGCCTGGTTGATAGGTCTTCCACAAACCATTCTCATCATTGGGATGGGCAAAGACCAATAGACAGCCCGTTTCCCGGCGCAAGCGGATCAGACAATCTGCCAAATTTTCTCTCGGCTTTAGATCGCGATGGCTACCGTTCTCCCTGACCAACTCTTCCTGGACATCCCCGTCTAACAACTTATCAATCCTGCGATTGATTTCCTGAAGGTCGCTATCGTAAGGGAAGATCGCCAGGACATGCAGCCCATACTTGCCGGCCACGCTCCCACCAAAAGAAAGCTCCACGCCTGGATAGACGTAAATCCCCGCCTTTTTTGCTTCCTGCTGAATCGGGATAAACCACTTGGTTCGGATCTGCTGGTAGTCGGTGATGGCGGCGATTGCGATGCCTTGAGCCTGGAGCTGCTGCACATACTGCGCCACGACCTCATCGCGCTGAGCGGCGCTCAGTCCTGGCGGAAAGGTGAACCCATGCGCGCCGGGCGAATGGAGATGCAAATCGCAACGTATCCAACGCGCCCCGTGATAAAGGCTCTTTTCTGTCATCGCGTGCTCCTTTCCTCATCAATATCCCTGTTCATCTGTCCAATCCGCGTTTATCCGTGTACTCTCACAACAACCTCGCCTGTCTGACCTCCTCGCGCAGGCGTTCGCGGCCGGTGAGCAGGCCATCGAGCAGTTTCTTCTCTCTGCTCTCGATAGGCAAACTCTCGGAGACGGCCTGCGCCACGCGGTAGAAGGCTTCGCTCTGGCCGAATCCGCTCTCGGACAGGCGCTGCACCAGCGCCGACCGGTCGCTTTTTTCCCACAGGCGCAGGGCGTGATGCAGCACGTCAATCAATTCGCGCCCGGCGGCCAGGTGCTCCATCTCGCGCTGATGCGGTCCCAGCAGGCGCACGAATTCCTGCTCTTTTTTGACGAACGAGCCGCGCCGCGACCACTCCTCGCTCAGGTCCAGGCCGCAGGATTGCGCCAGTTTGCGGGCCTCATCAAAGGGCACGCGCGCCTCGCCATAGTTCCAGCGCCACAGCACATACAGCCGTGTGCACTCGCTGACCTCGGCGGCGAAGCCGTTGTGCAAAATCTGGTGCACGGCGTAATCGGTGGCCAGGGTGCGCACCTCGTCCAACAGGCGCTCGGCGCGGATGAGGTTGCCTTCCATGTCCATCACCTGCTCGTATTGGCCAAAGACCTCAATGCCCGAGCCGATGGCGGCGATGAAGAAATCGGCCCCGCCGATGCCCTCCTCCCACAGGCGCTGCAGTTTGGCATTCAGGTGCGTTTCCAGTTCGCGGCGCACCTGGGGGTAGAAGCCCACGCCGCGCCGTTCGGCCTTGCGCGCCACGATATAGATGGACGAAGCCAGCGCAGCCGAGTCACTGGCACGCAGGCGGGATTGCATCTCGGTATTCAGCGGCCAGGCGGCGCCGACCACCAGGCCGCTATCCAGCAGGGCGTTGATGACCGTTTCCCAGCCGGCGGTGGACTTGTGGGCATAGACGATGACCGCCACACCCCCCGGCTTGAGCACGCGCTGGATTTCGCGGAAGGCCAGGGCAAGTTGCTCCTCGAAGAAGCGCATGCCCGCTTCCAGCCCGCCTTCGCCGTGCGAGTAAGCCACGATTTCGCCCGCTTTGGGCGTGAGCGGCGTGGAGAACAGGTCGGGGTAGAGAGGGCCGACGGTGCGCTTGAGCCAGACGTAGAAGAAATCCGAAAGATAGGAATAGGGCACGTTGTCGTAGTAGGGCGGGTCGGTCAGCACGGCGTCGAAAAAGCCGTCGGGATAGGGCAGGCGCGTAGCGGAGGCGTGGGTGACAGACGATTGACAATTGACGATTGACGATTGCGGATTAGGGATTTGACCCAGGTGGTCAATAATGCGAATGACCCAATCCATCATATTTGGCCAGCCCACATCAGTAAATGGATTGACTTCAACGTAATCCCATACCATGGGCAGTGCCTGTCTTCCAAAGACATGCTCTATTTTCTCTCCAACGACATTGTATACAACAAGGTTGGCATTTTTATCTGCCAAGCGATTAAATACGATGGATAAATACGTCGCCACGGCCCTGGCAAAATCATCCGGGTAGCCGCGCGCCAGCATTTCGGCGTGGGCGCGGCGGACGGCATCGGCGAAGGTCAGCAGGGCCAGCGCCTGGCGCGGGTTGAACAGGTTGCCCCAGGTTTTAATGCCATACCCTTGCACGCGAAAGCCCAGCGTCCCTTGTGGTGGCAATGGCTCATCCGGCACCGGCTCCACGCCCCAGGCGGCGCGCAGTTGTTCGCGTTTTTCCTGCAGGGCGGCTTCGGCAGCGCGGTAGGCGGCCAGGTCGGCGGCGGTGGGCAGGCGGTAGGATTTGCCCCTCACCCCCCTGCCCCCCTCTCCCATAAAGGGAGAGGGGGTGAGCCTCCCCTCCCCCTTCATGGGGGAGGGGCCGGGGGTGGGGGTGAGACTTCCCTTCCCCTCGATGGGGGAGGGGCCGGGGGTGGGGGTGAGACTTCCCTTCCCCTCGATGGGGGAGGGGCCGGGGGTGGGGGTGAGACTCCCCTCCCCCTCAATGGGGGAGGGGCCGGGGGTGGGGGTGAGACTCCCCTTCCCCTCAATGGGGGAGGGGACGGGGGTGGGGGTATACACCACCGCCACCATGCGTTGCCCGGCTTTGCCTTGCTGAAAGAGGCGGCGGGTGGTTTTGGCGTCTATGGTCGCGCCGCAGGCCGGGCAGGTGACCACGGCGCCTTTGACCGTGCCTTTGGTCGGATCGAAATCTTCCACCGGCCAGGGCTGATAGCCCTCGTTGCGGCGAATCTGCGCGCCACGGGCGACGATTTCAAAGTCAATCGGCCGGCCGGGGCCGCGCGTCACCGGCCGGAGGGCGATTTCTTTTTTGCCTTTCTTGGCCAGCCAGAACTGGCGCATGAGCGGGATCTCCACGCCGCAGGCCGGATTCTGGCAGGGCAGGGTGCGCGCCCAGATGTAGCCGACGGGGGTTTGGCACTCACCCCTCACCCCCCTGCCCCCCTCTCCCACAAGGGGAGAGGGGGGAATCTGCCCCCCTCCTCCTTTATGGGGAAGGGGCTGGGCATAACGCCCCCCTCCCCCTTCATGGGGAAGAGGCTGGGTATAACGCCCCCCTCCCCCATGAAGGGGGAGGGGCCGGGGGTGGGGGTAAGCATGCAACGCTCGGTGTACCTCTTCCAGCGCCGCAGGGAGATTTTGTTCGACCAGGCTGGCAGGTAGCCGCAGGAAACGCAATCCAAGCGATTCGAGCAGCCGCTGACGCTCTGCATCGGCAGTTTTCTGGCTTTCGTGAATTGGGCCGTCCACTTCTACAATCAGGCGGTGGGAAGGGGCGAAGAAATCCACCACGAAGGGGCCTATCGGCTGTTGACGGCGAAACTTGACGCCGTCCAATTGCTTCCCGCGCAGCGCCTGCCAGAGAATGGCTTCACTGGGAGTCGGGTTTTTGCGGAATTCGCGGGCCACTTCCACCATCTTGCGCCGCAGACTTTCGGGAACGTCCCAGCGCACTGTCTCCTCTCCCTCGATGGGGGCAAGCCTCCCCTCCCCCTCAATGGGGGAGGGGCTGGGGGTGGGGGCAAGCCTCCCCTCCCCCTCGATGAGGGAGGGTCCGGGGGTTGGGGCAAGCCTCCCCTCCCCCTCGATGAGGGAGGGTCCGGGGGCAAGCCTCCCCTCCCCCTCGATGGGGGAGGGGCCGGGGGTGGGGGTGTAAAACGCCGCCAGTTCCTTGCGGGCTTGTTTCAGCACCCAGTTGCCCCAATACTTCACTGCCGTCAGCAGCGGGTTGAAATCAGCGGGTGGAGCATCGGCCGGAGCGGGTTCGTTCCAGCCGAAAGCCATTTGCCCGGCGGGGGCTTTCTGCCGGGATGATTTCTTGCGCCACAAGTGCTCCGGCATACCGGCGAAGGGGCGGCCGTACTGTTGCGGGTATTCCAGGGTGGCCTTGAGGATGAGCACCGCCACCGGGTTGTAGTCGTTGGCGTATGCCTCGCAACCCAGGCGCAGGGCTTCCAACGGGTACGAACCGCCGCCGGAGAACGGGTCCAGCACGCGCGGCGGAGGGTATTTGCCGCTTTCGATGTCCGCGGCGGTCACCGGCACGCCCAGTTCGGCGCTCAGACGTTCGGCGTGGGCGGCGTAGATGGCGTGGCGGGCGCGCTCCAGCAGGTGCGGGTTGAGCGAATTCTCCCACTTGCTCAACTCGACGAGAAAGTTACGCTGCTTTTGCCAGTCCAGGATGTCTTCTGGCGACGGCACCAGGGCGGCGTAGGCAGTGGCGCGGCTGGCCGCCAGCGGTCGGCGCGCCCACCAGATGTGCAGCGTGCTGATGTGCCCGTGGCGGATGTTCTTTTCTTTGGCGGAATGTTGGCTGACTTCTTTGACGGGAAAGGTTTCTTCGATGAAACGACGGTCGGGATGGGTCATAAGTCTTCTCTTTCGGCTATGGATTGAATGGCTTCGGCAGGCAGGAGATAGCGGACTTCATGCTGTTCTTCGGGCGCAAGGCGGGTGGCAGGGTTGCGGACGATGTACAGGTCGGGCTGCGCCGTGGCGGCGTTCATGACCACGTACAGGAAATAATCCTCGCCCAGGCGATGAGCGGTGAACCATTCGTTCTGGGTCAGCGCCACGCGCCCGATCCCGGCGCGGGCCTTGACCTCGATGTAGCGCCGCGTCCCGCCTGGCAGCTCCAGCGAAAGGACATCATAGCCCAGGTTCTCAGCGGCCACGTCCTGCGGCTGACGGCCATGCTCACGCTCATAGCGCAGAACGAGGTCCATCCCGGCCTGCTCGATGGCTGAGTCGCTGTGCATCTCGTCCGTTCCTCCCCCTGCCGGTGCAATCAGCGGCAGCACCCGCACGGCGGAGAGAAAACGCGGCGTCTCCAGCGTCAACTGGCGCTCGCGCTCGAGCGTTTCCTGCAGGTCTTTGAGCGCCTGCAAGTAAGCATTTTTCTGCTGTTCCTTGTTGAACATGACCAGTGAAACATCCTCGCCTGCCTGGGCGCGCTCCTGCAAATGGACCAGGTCGTTATCCAGGTCGAGAATCAGGTAGCGCAGCGATTCCACTCCGTATTTGCGCTTGATGTGCGCCTCACGCTCGCGCTCGGCAGCCAGTTCCTGGCGATAGGACTCCAGGTGGGTCAACAACCAGCCCTGAGCCTGCCGTTTGAGGGCTTCCAGGTCAAGGCTCTCCGCTGCGGCGGGGGTCTCGGCGGGCGCCAGGTCCCACAGGATGGCGGGGTCCATTGGCTGCGGCCGGCCATTTCCATGGGGGATGAAAAGCGAAAACAGACGTTTTCCGGCTACCTGTCCCAACCCGTCATTGATCTGCCCTTCGTAAAAGAGCAGGACGCCGTCCAGCCGACCATCGGGGTCGAGGAAGGTTGCGCCCTGCACCAGGATCTCAACCAGGCTTTGTTCGGCCCATTCCAACACGGCCTCGAAGAGGGGATGTCCAAACGAAACGAACTCGGCCTGTGATTCCTTCATGGCGAGTTCTTTGTCAAAAGTCACCAGCGGATAACGCTTTTGCAAATTTCCGAAGCGCTTCTTGAAGGAATCTTGCTCGGCCAGGGTGCGCAGCGGTACGGGGATCTTCTCCAGGGTGAAAAAGCCACGGCGGCGCACCTCGGCGCGCGGGCGCATCTCGCCACCCAGGTGCTCCCAGGCTTTCTGGAAGAACGCCTGGGTATATTCGGGGATCAGACGGCGCTCGCGAGCGCGGACGTTCATCTCCTGAATGCGGGTGTAGTCAATGTAGCGTGTGGCCAGGCTTTCACCCAACTTGTCGCGCACCTGGCGCAGATAAGTCTCGTCCACCTGGATTTCGATTTCGCGCAGGATGTCCTCCAGCGTGCGGGCGTTGGCGGCGGCGTCGGCCAGAAGTCGGGCCAGGTCGCGGCCGGGGAACAGTTCGTCAATCACATCGAAGACGCGGTCACTGCCCAGGGCGGAGCGAATCTCATCCAGTTTCTCGAACAAGCGATGCAGAACGCGGCCTTCGCGCGTATCGGCGGCCACGAGGTTGAAGATGGTCACCTCGCGCGTCTGACCGTAGCGGTGGATGCGTCCCATGCGCTGTTCCAGGCGGTTGGGGTTCCAGGGGATGTCGTAGTTAATCATGAGGTGGCAGAATTGCAGGTTGATGCCTTCGCCTGCGGCTTCGGTCGCCACCATCACCTGGGCTTCGTTCTTGAAGGTTTTCTCGGCTTCGATGCGGGCATCCAGTGGCATCCCGCCGTGAATGGTGCATACGCGGTAGCCCCAATCGCGCATACGCCGTTCGAGGTAATCAAGCGTATCGCGCGATTCGGTGAAAATCAGGATTTTGGCGCCGGGGTCTTGTTCCTGCAGGGTGCGCAGGGCCTGGCGGAAATGGCGTAACTTGACCTCGTTTTCTTGCTCGATGATGGCACGCGCCTGCTGCAGGAGTTGTTCCAGGGTCTGAAGTTCGGCTTCCAGTTCAGCGCGGTTCTCGGCGCCGCTCAAGGTTTCCCAAATTGCCTCCTGTTCCCAGCGTTCCTCTTCGCTCAAGTCTTCCACGTCATCCAGCGAAAAGGCGGATGCTGGGGTACTAAGTCTGCCTTCCTTGAAGGCGTTGGCCTGTTGACGCATCTCTTCGAGCCGCCTCTTACGCCGTTCGAGGGAACGATAAAGAGCATAAGTGCTGGAGGCCAGCCGCCGCTGCAAGATAACCATGGCAAAGGCTACATTACGGCGCCGGTCGCTGGCCAGGGCTTTGTTGTATTGTTCATTGACATAGCGCGAGAGCGCGTTGTAGAGTTCTTTTTCGGCGGGCGATTCTACGCCCAGGTCAAAGGTCAATGTTTTGACCTGGCGCGGCAGGAAAAGCGGCTTGCCCTCAAAGTCTTTCAAGTCCTCTTTCAGGCGGCGGATGAAAAGCGGATTGTCCCCGGCGCGGATGGATTCATCGAGCATGTCCACGGTCGCAAAGGCGCCGGGCTGAAGCAAGTCCAGGAACAGGCGAAAATTCTCCGGGTCACCGCGGTGGGGAGTGGCAGTCAGGAAAAGCAATTGTGTGCTGTTCCGTGAGAGCAACTCACCCAGGCGGTAGCGTTTGGTCTTCTCCATTTTGTCGCCGTATTTATAGGCGGCCATCTTGTGAGCCTCATCCACGATGGTCAGGTCCCAGTGCGCCCCGGCCAGGGCTTGCATCACATCCTCCTGGCGGGCAAAGTCGAGCGAGGTGATTACCTGGAACTCGCTCTCCCAGGCGTTCTCGCCAAAGCGGTTGCGCATGGTCTGGCGGTCCATCAGCACAAAACGCTCGTCGAAGCGTTCTTTCAACTCACGCTGCCATTGGTCTCTCAGGTGGCCGGGAGCGACAATCAAGATGCGCCGTACCAGCCCGCGCAATTTCATTTCCTTGATGACCAGCCCGGCCATGATGGTCTTCCCGGCACCTGGGTCATCGGCAATCAGAAAGCGCACACGCGGCTGATGCAGGACATACCCGTAAACCGCTTCGATTTGATGGGGCAGCGGGTCCACTTTGGAGATGTTCATTGCCAGCAGAGGGTCATAGAGCGAGGCGTAGCGATAACGGCGGGCTTCCAATCCCAAAAAAACCTGGCGCGGCGATGCATGAAACTGTCCATCCAGCCGAAGGGGGCGCAACTGCGCCACCTCCTGGAGGGGTAAAACCTGGTCAATATGGGTCCGGGCATTCATCAACACCCCTACCAGGCGCACATAGTCATCGCCGAATGGCTCTACCAGGTCCACCTTGAGCGGTTCCGGCCAACGTGAGGCCTGGACAATGTCGCCGGGCCGAATAAGCATGTCCATACGCTATACCTCGCTCAATTCTCCTTGATAGACCAACTCCCACCCATAATAGACCGGCAGGTGCAACTTCATCCGCCGATAGTCGGCGATGCCGTAGGGAATCCGTTTGACCTGGTGCATAATTTCCTCCTCAACGAGCAGCTCACGTTTCACGCCTCACGTTTCACACCTCACGTTTCACGCCTCACGTTTCACGCCTCCCTTGTATATTGCACCTGCTTCCAATGCAACGTGCAAAAGTGTGGTTTTGGTTCTGGCTTGTCATCATCCCACTCATACACAACGGCCGCGTTGGAGGCCACGTTCTCCAGAAACGACCGCCGCAGCGCCTCGTCCGGTATTCTGTCGGCGCGCTCCCGCAAACCCCGATAGGCCCTCTCCAGCAACGCTCCGGCCTCGGGGCGTTACTGGGCCCGCAGCACGCGGTAGCAGGTGAGGTACACGCCGAACGGGTCGAGCGTGCCGTCCAGCGAGCCGCGCTCCAGGTCGCGCAGGATTTCGTCCACGTGGGACTGCGCCCAGGCGGGATCGCTGAGATACCACAGCAGGTCATACAGGTCACGCCCCTTGAGAAAGGGCCGCTGCAGGATGGCATGGATCTTGCCCGCCAGCAGCGAGGCCCGGTCGTGGTGCTGCAAGCGCAGGGGAATGTGTCGGCGAATGAGGGTGGTCTCCAGTCCGGCGCCGGTCGGCGGGGCCGTGTCCACCTCGATCTTGACCGCCAGGACCTCGCCCCGCTGCGGCGACAGTCCCAGTTCGTAAAGCAGGCCGGGGAAGCGCACAAAGGCGCTATGCACCGTTTTGCGATCGTTGACTTTGAACTCGACGGCATAGCCTTCGACGGCCAATGCGCTCTGCACGGACCGCAAATAGGCGCGCAAATCGTAGTGCTCTCGCTCCTGCTCCAGGGCAAAATCCAGGTCTTCGGAATAGCGGGCGCTGGCGTAGAGAAAACGCAGGGCGGTGCCGCCGTGAAAGGCCAGCGGAATCATCGCGCCCGCGCGCTGCAGCGCTCCCAGGATGCACGCCTGGAGATACTCACGGGCGCGGTTGCGCCCTTCCGACAAGGTAGGCGCCGCGCGCACCAGTTCGGCCAGATAGTCTTTCACAGCCTTTCGTACTCCTCCACGTCAGCGCGCGCCAGCTCGTCCAGCACGGCAGCCGCCCGCTTCAGCTTGGGACGGTCCAATGTCTCCGCCCAGCGCCACACCTCGGCGAGGTCCAGGCTTTCCAGGTTCTGCAGGCGCAGCTCGCGCAGATAGGCGGCCGAGTCGGCGCCGGGGTAAAGGTAGATCAGGTCGAGCAGAGCTTTGGCGGGTGTGGCTACAAAGGCCCGCTGCCCGCCGCCGAGGTCCAGCAACCGATAGCCGCGCAGCAAAGCCGGCTGCAGGTGATGAAAAGCAAAGACGCCCAGCGGCGTCTCCCACTGCCCCGGCCGCGCGGCAGTCACACTGACGGTCACCGGCACGTGCTCCGGGATCAGCCCGTAATGCGCCAGCGCCGACTGGCAACTGACATACGAGCCGCGCACCATGCGGTTGGCCACGAGGAACGGATGCGGCTTGACCTTCTGGTAGGGCGGGGCCAGGGCGTAGAGTCCGCGGCGCACCTGGTACAGAGAGCCTGCTTTGACCCAGCGCGAGAGCTGCCGGCGCACATCGGCCGGGTCCGTCGGCCCGGCCAGCAGCAGTCCGGTCTCAAAGACCGGTTCATCGCCCACGATCCGCAACAGCTCATCGAATTTCATACCGATAAAATACCATAGATGGCAAATTATTGCAATGTAGCCAGGTCATCATCGGGGCATTGCACCGCCGTGTACGCCGCCGGTGATGCAGGTCAACTGCTTGCAGTTGACCTGCATCACGATGGACAGTCGCCCCGTCGCCGATGGCCAGGCCCGACGCCTGGTCAATCTGGATGTTGTACTTGCCCTGCTGCACCGTGTTCCGGTCGCCGGTGACAATCACGCTGCCCGTCACGTCCCCGCCAATCGCCACGGCGTGCTCGCCGCCGGCGATGACAGTCACGCCAGCGGCCTGGGCCTCGCCCCACAGGCGGGCGATCTCCTGTTGCAGGTCTCGATCCTCCTCCAGCGCGCGGGCGATCTCGGCCGCCAGTCCCTGCTGAATGGCGGGATTCTCCGGCAGGGCCGCAGCGGCTTCGGCGGCCTTGTGCATCCGCTCGTTGGGGGCCAGTTTACCCCACAGCGCCTTGGCCTGTTCCCACGCCTCGCCGCCAAACTTTTTCCCCGCTTCCTTGTCCGCTTCCTCACCCGCCTTGAGCAGGTAGGGGAGAAGGGGAAGCAGGAACGCTCCAATCTTTTGCGCCAGTTCTACCACGTTGGGATCCATCGTTGACCTCCGTCAAGGTGCCGGGCATGCAAGCCCCACCGGCCTGTTCAAAGCGATAATTCCCCATCCCGGTATAACATTGCACACCCGTGTCTGTACCATACGCAGTGGGTGCATTGGCGCATGCCATGGGATTGCTCAAGGGCGTGCGCCGTAGCTCAGGCGACCGTGATGGCGCCTCCCCAGCAGGCTGCCGCCCACCCGCCCAACGCTGGAACCCGCGTCCGCTCCTGCTGCGCACCCGCCACCGCCCAATGGCATGCGCGGTTCGATGGTTCGTGCGCGGCACGCCTGCCTGTCTCAGCAACAGCGTGTCCCTTCCCCGGTGCTCTGCCAGCCGCACCACTCCCATCCGAACCCGATGCCCCGCCTCCAGCGGACCTTTCCTCTGCCCCAGCGGACGGATGCGCTCCCCGCTCCGCTCCCGGCGAGGCCCGCCATCCGGCGGCGGCTCACGCACGATCCGCCTCACCGCCTCCATCGCTCCCGGATGCCCTTCCCCCGGCGCCTGCGCCGGCCCTGCCCACGCACGCCCCACCCATCGCAGCCGATGAACGTCGCACCCCTGGCGCTCGAACGCACGCCGCTGCGCGCTCCCCGTGACGATCGCCACGTCATCGGCGACCAGCCCGCGCGTCGTCCCATCGCCTTCACGCGCAGCCCCGGCTCCGCTCTCTCTGCCAACGGCAACGACGGCCCGCTCCCCAGAGCCACCGCCCCCATCCCGTCCCCCCACCCGCCCCCGACGCTTGCTGACGTGCCGGCGCCCCCGCTCTGCGAGCGCCGGCACGTCCCGCCACGCCGTCATCTGGCACAACCCGCTGCCGAACGGCCGCATCATCCACGCCACCGAGCGCACACTCCATCCAAGCGCCCACGCGATGGTCGCCACGTGCGGAAGCCGCAGGCGCGGATCGGCCCGCGCCACCCCCGCCGGATCGCGCCGGAATGTGCGCCCGCAGGCGGCGCATCGGGAGCAGTGCATTGCCACGCGCAGCGCTTGCGTGTTCCGGGTCGGTGGGTGGCTCGTGCCCCATTGCTGGCGGATCGTGGTCGCATAGGAAGGGCGGGCCGATGGGCGTCCCGCTGGCGCCGATTGGACTTCGGGGAGGGGCAGTGTGACAATGGCTATGGAGAGAGCCTTGTTTGCTGCTGAGGATATTCCTATCCTGCGAGGACTCTGTCCGGTTCTTATCCTCTCCCGCCAACCGCCTGGGTTGCAGACACCACGCGCGCTCAGCACGCGGACTGACGCTCTGACCGCTCCGCAATGCGCGGGATGCCCCATCACACCGGGAGATGCTGATAAGCGGCGATCCGCTCCGGGCGATACACGCCGCGGTCGGTGACGATGGCGCTGACGAGCGGCGCCGGGAGGCGCGCGCCTGGCGCCGCAGCGGTGGTTGGTCCGTCGGGCGCCAGCGCGTAAACCGGCATTCCCCTCCGGCGCGCGGCAGCGACGGCATCAATCGCTGAGGGATGCATCCCGACGATGGCGCCGTCCATCAAAGCGCATCCCCCGGCGACCACACAGACGGTCGCTTCGTGTGGACAGTCCGCATCAGCGATCTTCAGCGTCGTCCCCTCGCCAGCAGCGATGTGCAGCATCCAGCGCAGCGCCGCGCCATCGCCGAGGATCAGCAGGCAATCGTGCTCGTCGAGCAACGCCGCAGCGCGCCGTCCGCACCGTTCTGCCGCGCGGTCGAGGCGCGCAATGGCGTCGGTTGTGAAGGTCGCCAGTGCCTGTATCGCATCGTTGCCGGTCAACAGGGCGCTGTCGGCGATGGCGAGCGCCTGATCGAAGACCGCCGCGTGCTGTGGAGGGACGACGCTCCGCAACGTCTCAGCCGCCTGTATCACCGCGCCGCGCACGGCGTCCGACGGGTATCCGCGCCGCGCGTGGAGCGTGAGCAGCAGCGCATGCAGTCCTAACCCGACGATATCGGCATCGAACCCGCGCGTCAATCCGGCAATCGCAGTGATCGCATCGGGGATGCTGGCGATCACGCGCGTTTCACCATCTGGCGATCTCCAGATCGCGCGCTTGTGTGCATCGTCGTTGTGCAGGCGTTCGGTTGCGGAGCGCGGCAACGGCATAGAAGGCTGTGTCTTTGCGCCTTTGTGTTCTGGCGCTCGATCTCGGCTCATCAACCGCGTACAGCGGCATAGAAGGCTGTGTCTTTGCGCCTTTGTGTTGGCGTGTCAGACGGTTGTGCCGGATCAGGCATCTCGCGCTGCGCGCTGTTCGAGCCACAGGTAACCACCAGCCGCCGCGAGCGCCGCCGTAACGAATGCCAGGATCAATCCAATACGCATGTGCATCTCTGCGCTCTGCTCGGCGCGTAACCGCGCCGCGTGCAGGTCGGCAGTCGGCAATCCTTCGATGCCGTTGCGCAACGCCGCCGTCGCTGAACGGAGCAATTCCTGGTGTTCGATGAAGAGCAACGCACCGGAAATGCCACGCGCCACGATGAAGACGATCAGCCCGGCCGCAAGCGCGAACAGCAGACTCAGCGCCACACGGCGCAGCCATGCAAGCAGTGCAGTGACCTGTGGTTCAGTCCTTGTCTGCTGCGCCATGGGTCAAGACCTCATACACCACACGGTGGATGATGGCGCGAAAGCGACCCCAATCGCGCCAGTTTCCGCCGATCTCGTCATCGAACCGATCCGGCGCCGCTTCCAGCGTTGCGGCAAGCGCCGGCAACTCATGCGCGTCGATGTCGCGAAATGCGCCGATTCGCTCGTGTGGGTCGCGCGAACCGAGTTTGCCGCCACACTCATCGAGCAGAAAGGCAAAGGTTGCGAATGCATAGGGGGGATACTCGACCACTGCCAGAAAACGCCGGATCACGGTATGCAGTCCGGTTTCCTCTGCGACCTCCCGGTGTAACGCGGCCTCAATCGTCTCGCCATGCTCCACGCCACCGGTCAGCAACCGAAAACATCCGGCGGGATAGAACGTCTTGATCGCAGTGAGCAGCCGTCCGTTGCGTCGCTGGACCACCATGCACACCTCGCCGTAGCGATCGGATTGCGCGACCGGATCGAACGGATTGCCATCGATCATGGCGATGATACGCCGTGGCGCGCCATAGCGAGTCGCAAGCGCAGCGATTTCGGTTTCGATGATGGGCGCGAGCGGCATATCTTACCGTGTTGCTGCAACTGGCATCCCGAGTTGACGACGTCGCTCGTCCGCCAGGCGTCGTTTTTCTGCGATCATCTCGTCGGTGATATACTCATCGAACGAACGCAGACCGGCGAGTTGCAGCCCATGTTTCTTCATCAGGCGATACATCTCCTTGACCTTCTCAATGTCGATATTCCGCCCAAGGGTGTAATCGCCGTACATATGTTCCATCGTCAACAGCGCCGTCTCGGAGAGGCAGGCATATGCCGTGCCCGGCGGCAGTCCGATGTCGAAGCCAAAATCGGGTTCACCCGGCAGCAGGATTTCACCTGACTCGATCACCAGCACATCGGGGCGGCGGGCGGCATCTTCTTTTTTGACATCGGGCGGGCGGGCCACATCGCACACAACGGCGCCGGGCTTGAGCTTATCGACATTGATCACTCGACCGCTCAACGCTGACGTGGTGGTGACGATCAGATCGCACTCCGCCAGGTACGCATCGGCGCTGGTCGCCGCCGTCACCCGCGCGCCTGGCGTTTCCGCCTCGATCTGCTTCTTGAGCGCCAGCAGACGTTCGACACGCGGTGCAACCAGCACGACATCACCGATCGCCTGTGCCAGCAACCGGGCGCAGACCGAGCCGATTGAACCGGTTGCGCCGACGACCATTGCCTTGCCGCGCGTCAGGTCGGTCGCGCCCATCTTGATGACCGCCTGCTTGGCGGCTTCGAGCGTCGCCGCAACCGTCAGCGAGTTGCCCGATGTAATGCCGATGTCGCTCTTCTGTGCAACGGTAATGCCTGCATCACCGACCACCGACGTGAACGCGCCAAGCCCCATGATTTTCGCGCCCATCCGCTCCGCCATGCGAGCGCACTTGATCAGGCGGCGATAGGTGAACGCCGTGTCGCGGCGCATCAACTCGCGTGGCGTCGCCCCCAGGGTGAACAACAATCCTTCGATTTCCTCACCGGTCGCCTGTGAGCGAATGCCGCGGATTTTCGAGATGTACATGGGCGGGAAATGCGCCGCCACCCGTTCGACCAGGCGTTCTGGCAGGTAGCGCGTAAAACGGAAACGCGGGTGATTGGCGATATACTTCGGCGACAGCGGATGGATGACGAAGGCAAACCGTGGCTTCTCCGCCGTGTCGCTCAACGTCATCACCTCCGGTTCCCAATCCGCCTCATCGATGAAATTGATGATATCGCCCTCAGTTGGCGTCGGACCTGACTCAAGAATCGCCACGACAATCGCTTCGAGCACATCAGCGGCGACGAAGGGGCGGTGCGTCTTATCGGCGCTCTCCAGGCGCGGCGAGAGCGTAACGAGCGTGCGGACGCCACGCGCGCGCAGGTCCTCGATCTCTTCCGGCGACGGATCATCGGTGACAATGACTTTATTGTTCAGATCGCGCGGGGCGAAACGCCGGATGTAGGCAAAATCGCCGGCAATGACATCCGCCCAGGCGAAGTGTTTTTCGGCGCGCGCATCGTGCCCTTCGCTGCCCAGCGCCACCGGATGCAGCACGCGGTAGGGCAGGAGCGCTGCGATTGGCAGCGTTGTTGCGGCATACATGTCGAGCTGCGGGATGGACCGCGGCAGCGGTAGAAACGGCAGTCCGCTGTGAACGACCGGATCGGCAAAGCGCAACTCTGCGTCGTACTGCGCCAGTGCCTGCGCCAGCGCATAACGGTCGATGCCGCTCGTTACCAGGATGCGGCGATAGTTGAACATACCGCGCTGCGCCTGGTTCGCCTGCTGCACGCACCACCGGTCGAGGGTCTGCTTGATCAGGTTGCCGGCGACGACCGGTGTACGGCGTGCCTCGCGCGCAATCGTGAGTGCTTCGTGGTGCGGGTAGCGCGCTGCGCCGACGTGGAACACGGGAGTCAGACCTCCCAATCCGATAGCATCCACTTTGCCGTCGAAGTCGCGCACCAGCGAGGCTGCGAGCGCCGTATCGCCATTGGCGCCAATGCGCCGCACCTCGATCTGTTGCCCCAGGACGGTTGTCACGAACTGATAATCGCGTCGTGCGGAACCAAGACTGATGCTTACAATCCGTTTCATGCGCGTCCCCTTCGTCGCTCCTGATCATTCCGGCGTTCAGAAAAGTGGATGGGGTGCTGTCATTCAGTATACCACCACTTTAATGCCGGCGCTTTTTCTCGAACTCGTACACAGACGCCAGGGCGCAAAGGTTCTATGTTCGCGCACATCTCATACCAATGACCTGTGACCATCCGGCATGGTCACCCCGAGCAGCGCGAGGGGTCGTGCGCGACCCGCTCAGATTCCTCGCTGCGCTCGGAATGCCAAGTCGCTGCGCTCGGAATGCCAAGTCGCTGCGCTCGGAATGCCAAGTCGCTGCGCTCGGAATGCCAAGTCGCTGCGCTCGGAATGCCAAGTCGCTGCGCTCGGAATGCCAAGTCGCTGCGCTCGGAATGCCAAGTCGCTGCGCTCGGAATGACCAGCATGCGGCATCTTCAATCGTCATTGGTATCACTGTGCTCGCGTGTGCCAGGCGCCAGCGCGGGTGGGGTTGGCTGCCCCTGTCGAAGCCACCGCCGGGCACAGGCATGCGCACCGCGCGCATCCGCATGAATCCGCGGCAATCCGTTCATATCCGTGTGCATCCGTGTGCCCGACGCCAGCGCGGGTGGGGTTGGCTGTCCCTGTCGAAGCCACCGCCGGGCACAGGCATGCGCACCGCGCGCATCCGCATGAATCCGCGGCAATCCGTTCATATCCGTGTGCATCCGTGTGCCATCAGGAACAATTGGCAGCGATGAATCTTCCGTTACGTTCATATTCGTGTGCATCCGTGTGCCATCAGAGCCGGTTTCGAGTCTGGTGATCGCACTAGAACGGCTCCGGCGGGCGAATACGCCACAGGAGCGCCGCCAGCCACATACTGGCGGTCACCCAGACGACATACCCGCCCGCAGCCAGCGTGGTGATGCGCCCCGCCCATCCCTGTCGCCAAAGCATCGCTGCGCCGGCCGCTGCACCAACGGCGACCAGCCATGCAGAGAACATCAACCAGCGCGTCGAAAGAGTCGATCCGCTGAAGAAGGGCAATGCCGCAAATCCGCCGGCAACGATGATTGTTCCCAACGCCAGAACGACAGCAGTCACCCGGCGTCGGTCTGGCTGTGTCGCTGCACCGTTCATCAGCCAGGTGATGCCGGCCGGAATCAGAGCAAGCGGAAAGAAACCGTAGTGTTGCCGGAGTCCGGCATCCCACAGGGTGCGCCACAACACCTCGAATGGCGCCGGCGCGCGCCCTGCCAGCCCGGTCAGCCCGCCGGTCGTGGCGGTTGCCAGTTGTTGTGCAAACATGGTCGCATACGCGCTATAAAAGAAGAGAGTAGTGACGATTTGCGCCGTCACAAAGGCGGCGCCATAGAACGCGAGCGCCTGAAGCGCGCCGTGCCGCCGACGTAGCGCCAGGACAGCGAGCGTTGCAAGCCCAAAGCCTCCCAGCAGCGACATATTCATCCAGAAACCGAAATGCCCCAGGTACACCAGGATCTGAACCACGACCAGCGTTACAAACAGGATGGTTCGTCGTCTCTGGTGAAGAGGCAGATGATGCGCCGATAGAGCGTCTTCTGACCGTGCCGGCTTCCATGCCACGACCAGGATCGTCATCAGCAGCAGATGCGCGAACTGCGTGAAGATGTGGGTGCTGAAATTCCACCACGTCGTCAGATACCCGGCGGGCGCCAGCCCATAGAGCGCAGCCGCAACCAGCGGGGTCGAGAACGAACAGTCTGAGGCGCAGTATGCCGATCCGTTGCCGCGTCGCCGGTGCAATGCCGCCGCCAGCGTATAGACCAGGAGCGGACTGATGGCGTCGAGCAGCGCTGCGCCGAGGTGCAGCAATGCGCGCCGATCAATGTCGAGCAGGGTGAATGGTGCGAGGATAAGATAAAAAGCGGGCGGATAGGGAAAATCGACGCCGCGATTGCGCGACACAAGAAATACCCTGCCAGACGCGACATCGACGAAACGATTGGCATGGAAGCCAATGTCGCCTGGCATCGAATCGGGGTAGATTTTACCGCCGTAGCGTGTCGCAAAGACGACCACAACAATCAGCAGCAGCCAGCGCCAGTGTGATGCTGGAACCGCGATGCCCAGGCGCGCCGCTATGCTTGCGCACGCCGGACGAATTGCAGCCGCAGCCAGGGACGCCAGCGCCACGAGACCGGCGACTGCGCGTAGATGGATGTTTGCCCATCCGAGGTCGAGCGTGGGTCCACGCCAGTCGATCAACCACAATGCCACCGAGATTACCAATAACGCCAGACCGGTCAGTCGCAGTGCTTGCGGCGCGGCGCGCAGCAGCATCACGAGCGCCCATCCAATAGTCAGCGCGATCAACGCGGGCATGGCGCCAAAGGCAAAACGGGGCGGATCAAGCCATGCGCCGGTCGCGGCCAGCGCCAGGAGCGGCATCATAAGCGCCTGAGTCGTTTTCGGATCGAAGCCTGAACGCCGCAGCGCCACCCACAGCGCCAACCCCGCGCCGAACCAGCCGAGGATCGAACGCCACGGCGGCAGCGCCGGTCCCGCGCCTGCGAAGACGGTCACGGTCGTCAGCGGCGTGCCAACGGCGCGTCGGTCGCCGGTTGGCGTTACCGTTGCGCTGCGGATCTCGAACTGGTAATCGCCCGACCAATCGGCAGGGGGCGGGATCAACAGGTGATAGATTGCACCGGCTGGGCGCACCGGCAGGAGCGCCAGGCGTTGATCGAACGACCAGAGTTCCAGTTCGCGCGCGCCGCGGGTTGCCACTTCGTCATTCACCGCCAGCACGCGGATGGTCGCCGCCAGCGAACGCTGCCCGACACCCGGAAGCCGCACAACGGCGCGTTCGGTCGTCCAGCGAAACAAACCGACCGCCGCCTCTTCGGGCGGAAACATGCCGCGCACCAGCGGCAGGTCGCTGCCGATGCCGTCCTCACGTCCCACATCGATGGCGTAGTGCAGCGGCAGTTGCGCTGCCAGCGTCAGCAACAGCGCAAAGAGTACCAGCATGCGCCAGAGCGCGCCATCGCGCAGCGTTGTCAGCAGCAACGTCGCTTCCGCGCCGAAGGAAGCGCTGAGTGTTGGAATACGCATCGCCGCCGATTATCTCGATGATAGGAGCGTCTGTCAACTTGCGTTGCGACGCAGCACAGCATCTGCTATACTTCCATCCTATCTTGAGTGGTGGCGTCGCGTCTTTGGAACGATGAGCATGGTCGATCAGCAGCATATCCGAAACTTCTCCATCATTGCCCATATTGACCACGGAAAAACCACCCTGTCGGATCGGTTGCTCGAAATGACAGGCACGATCAGCGAGCGTGAGCGCCGTGAACAATTGCTCGACGCCATGGATCTCGAGCGCGAACGTGGCATCACGATCAAGAGCAAAGCCGTGCGCATGCACTACACGGCGCGCGATGGTCAGACCTACCAGTTTAACCTGATCGATACGCCCGGTCATGTCGATTTTGGCTTCGAAGTCGGGCGCGCACTCGCCGCCGGCGAAGGCGCCATTCTGGTGGTCGACGCATCGCAGGGCATCGAGGCGCAAACGCTGGCAAACGTCTATCTAGCGCTGGAGAATGACCTGACGATCATCCCGGTGCTCAATAAGATTGACCTGCCCGGCGCCGATCCCGACCATGTGGCAATGGAAATCGAGCAGGTGCTGGGTTTGCCTGCTGAGGACGTGCTGCGCGTATCCGCCAAACAGGGAGTCGGAATCGACGCATTGCTCGAAGCGATTGTCGAGCGCATTCCGCCGCCGCACGGACAGCACGACCGTCCGTTGCGCGCGTTGATCTTCGACAGTCACTACGACCCATATAAGGGTGTCATCGCCTATGTGCGCATCGTTGATGGCGCGCTGCCGGTTGGTGCGCGATTGCGTATGCTCGGTACCGGCGCCGAGGCGGACGCCCTGGAAGTGGGCGCGTTTCGTCCGCAGATGACGCCGCTCGATCTCCTCGATACCGGTGAGGTCGGATATGTCGCCACCGGTCTCAAGCAGATCGGCGAGTGTCAGGTGGGCGATACCATCACCCTTGCCAGCATGCCAGCCGAGATCGCGCTCCCCGGCTATCGCCCCGCCAAGCCAATGGTCTTCGCCGGTCTCTATCCGGTCGATACGAATGCCTATACCGACCTGCGCGATGCACTCGAGAAGTTGAAACTCAACGATGCGGCACTGTCGTTCGTGCCTGAAAAATCGGCGGCGCTCGGTTTTGGTTTCCGCTGCGGGTTCCTGGGACTGCTGCACATGGAGATTGTGCGTGAACGTCTTGAGCGCGAATATGGTCTTGATTTGTTGATTACCGCGCCAAGCGTCGAGTATCAGGTGTTGCTCTCGAACGGCGACGTAATCACCGTTGATAATCCGGCGGATATGCCGGACGCGGGGCGGATCGAGTCGATTGAAGAGCCGATCATGCTGATCACGATCATCACGCCGACGCGCTACATCGGCTCGATCATGGAACTGGTCACCGGCAAGCGTGGCGTCTTCGAGAGTATGGAACATCTCGATCCACAGCGGGTGGCGCTGAAGTACAAAATCCCGCTCTCTGAGATTGTGGTCGATTTCTACGATCAGCTCAAGTCGCGCACGCAGGGGTATGCATCGCTCGATTATACGCTCGCCGGGTATCAGCCCGCCGATCTGGTAAAACTGGACATTCTGGTGAATGGGCAACCGGTGGATGCGCTGTCGCTCATTGTGCATCGTGATTTCGCCTATGCGCAGGGACGCGCGCTGGTCGAGCGGCTGCGCAAACTGATCCCGCGTCAGATGTTCGAGGTTCCGATTCAGGCGGCGATTGGCAGCAAGGTGATCGCCCGCGAAACCATTCGGGCGATGCGCAAAGATGTGCTCGCTAAGTGCTATGGCGGCGATGTGACGCGCAAACGCAAATTGCTCGAAAAGCAAAAAGAAGGCAAAAAGCGCATGAAAATGGTCGGCAGCGTCGAGATACCGCAGGAAGCGTTTATGGCGGTGCTCTCGTTGAATGCCGATACGTAAGCCGTTTTTCTCCGGTTGGGCAACCATTGGTGAAAGGACTTTCCGTGAATCTCAAACATGCCATCGCCGCAGTTCTGGTCGTGCTGTCGCTTGCCGCGTGCGGCGCCGGATCGCAGACCGTTGCCAGGGTCGATAATGTGACCCTCACGCGCCAGGAGCTTGATCAGCGGATCGATCGTATTGAGAAAGGGCTTCAGCAGCAGGCGGGGACGGGGTTTCCATTGCCATCGCGCCTCGATATTGAACAAGAACTGGTCTCGCAATTCATTGATCAGCAGTTGACCCTTGGGTTGGCGCGGCAGCGCGGCATTACCGTCAGCGACGCCGATGTGAACGAGCAGATCGAGCGTTTCCGCCAGCAGATTCAGACGGGAAGCGGCATATCGCTCGAACAAGCCATCCAGGAGCAGCTCGGCCTGCCGGGTGAGTCATCGCCGGAGTTTCGCCTGTTCGTGACGTATTTCCTGGCGCGCCAGAAACTTGGCGAGACGCTGGTCTCCGAAGTGGACATCCGGCAGCGCATCTCCGACGAAGTGATGGCGGATACGCAGCGCATGGTCGATGTGGCGACAGTGGCGCATATTCTGGTGGCAACGGAAGACGAGGCGAAGCAGGTGATTGAGCGCCTCGACAAGGGCGAGGATTTTGCCGATCTGGCAAAGGAACTGTCGCAGGACCCCGGTTCGGCGGAAAATGGCGGTGTCTACGAGAATATCCAGCGTGGGCAGTTCGTTCCCGAATTCGATAAAGCCATGTTCGAGGATTTGCAGCCGGGTGAAACGACGAAGACACCGGTGCAGACGCAGTTTGGCTGGCATGTGATCCGTCTGGTGTCACGCGGGGAGGCGCCAGCGCTCGATCCTGCCAACGCGCCGGCGGTCATCGAGCAGCGGGTGGCGCAGGAACTGCCCTTCGAGCAGCAGAGCGCGCTCGAACGTCTGTTGCAGAGTGAAAAACAGAAAGCGATCCAGGAGCAGCGTCTGGTCGAGCCGACCTTCCCGACGCCAACACCCGAACCGTTGCCGACGATTGCTCCGTTACCGACTCCAGCGCCATGATCACGCTTGTGGGGCTTGGTCCCGGCGATCCGGGCTTGATCACGCGCGCGGCGTGGGAGATGATTTCCGCAGCGCGCGTGCTCTATCTGCGCACCGCTGTGCATCCGACGGTCGCTGCGTTGCCGCCGTCGGTCGTCGTGCGCGCCTTTGACGATCTGTACGAACAGGCAGAGCGTTTCGACGAGGTGTATGAGCGGATCGCCGATGAACTGATCGCGCGCGCGCGCGGCGGTGAGGCCGTGGTGTATGCGACGCCGGGCGACCCGCTGACGGCGGAAGCCACATCGCGCCATCTGCTGCGCCGCGCGCGCGCGCAGGGCGTTCCGGCGCGGGTTGTCCCCGGCGTCAGTTTTGTCGAACCGGTCTGTGCGCTGTTGGGTGTCGATCCACTCGAACATGGGTTGCAATTGCTCGATGCGCTCGATCTGATGGTCGGCGACACAACGGTCGATGCGCCTTCGTGGGCGTCGCTCCACGGCTTTACGTACACGCCGCCGCTCCTGCCGTTTCCGCTGACGCCGACGCGCCCGGCGCTGATCTGTCAGGTCTACAGCCGGTCGGTCGCGTCACACGTCAAACTGTCGCTCCTGGAACGCTACCCGGTTGACCATCTGGTGACGCTGGTGCGCGCCGCCGGGGTCGTCGATGCGGAGGCGGCGGTTGAATTGCCGCTCCACACGCTCGACCATCGCAATGATTTCGATCACCTGACGAGTCTGTTTGTGCCGCCACTGACGCCCCTTGCCGACCTGCGCGGACCGGACGGTGTGGCATATGTCGTCGCGCGGTTGCTTGGTCCGGGCGGGTGCCCGTGGGATCGTGAGCAGACTCCGCAATCGTTGCGGGCATCGTTGCTCGAAGAGGTGCATGAGGCATTGGAGGCGCTCGATGCCGGCAACGACGAGGCGCTGGTCGAAGAACTGGGCGATGTGCTGATCAATGTGCTGATGCTGAGCGAAATGGCGCGTCAGGCAGAGCGCTTCGACGCTGGCGAGGTGTTCAATGCCGTGGCTGGCAAGTTGATCCGCCGCCATCCCCACGTCTTCGGCGAGCTGGATGTCGCAGCGAGCGATCAGGTCTTGCACAACTGGGAAGCGATCAAGCGCGCCGAGCATGCCACAAAAGGGGTGTCACGCCAGAGTGCGCTCGATGGCATTCCGCCATCATTGCCCGCGCTGGCAGCCGCGCAGAAGGTGGTGTCGAAGGCCGCCAGAGCCGGGTTCGATGCGCCGGAGATTGACCACGCCTGGGATGCCCTGGCGGAAGAACTTGCCGAACTACGCGCCGTCACAACCGATCCTGCGCAGGCGGAAGCAGAATTGGGCGATCTGCTCCTGGCGGTTGCCCGTCTGGGGTGGCGGCTCGATGTGGATGCGGAAAGTGCGTTGCGCGCAGCGGTTGCGCGTTTTCGGCGCCGCTTCGCGCGCCTTGAAACGTTGCTCAACGGGCGCGATCTTCGCTCTCTGAGCATCGACGAAAAACTGGCACTGTGGGAACGCGCGCGTGACGATGGCTGATGCCGTGGACCTGCCAGGGTCCAGGGTGGAGGATATGCCAAAACCATTGCTCGACATTCGTGTTGGCGATGTTGTTCAGATGCGCAAGCCGCATCCGTGCGGCGGCGACACATGGCAGGTCGTGCGGATTGGCGCGGAAATTGGCATTCGTTGCCTCACCTGCCACCGAAAAGTGATGCTGTTGCGCTCTGATTTCGAGCGTCGGCTCAAACGCATCGTTGAGCGTGCAACGTAGTTGCTGGCGCTACTGGCATATGATCACAAATCGCGGTATCATGTGCAGTGGGTTCCATGCATGAAATATCAGCCTGGAAACGAGGCGCACCACGATGCCTGCAAACTGCTCCTCTCATCAGCGCAGCGGCATGCTGATTGCAGCGCTGGCGATTGCGCTGCTGCTCCTCGTCTGGCCCGCTGGAAGCGCGAGAGCGCAACAGAGCGGGGGCCCGCTGTACCTGATTGAAGTCAGTGGTATCGTTAGCGCACCGACGATTGATTATCTGCGACGAGCCGTGCAGATTGCGGAAGCGTCGAGCGCCGACGCGCTGATTATTTCGTACAGCAGCACCGGCGGCGTCCTTCGCGATGTGCGCGTCTTCGCGGCAGAAGTTGCTCAGGCGCGCGTGCCGATCGTGGTCTTCATTACTCCGCGGGGAACGCAGGCGGGTCCGGCCGGCGCTTTGTTCGTCACTGCTGCACACATCAGCGCCCTTTCGCCCGATACCAGTTTCGGCAGTCCTTTCCCGCTGGCGCAGGTGGACGATACGCTGAGCCAGCAAACGCGCGACCTTCTTCTCGATAATGTCAGTTCGCAAATGCGGAAATGGAATGAAACCCGTGGGCGGAACGCGGAATGGATCGACCGTGCGGTGCGTGAGGGGGTCATCCTCAACAATCAGCAGGCGATCAGCCTTGATCCTCCCGCAATTGACCTGGTGGCCGCCGATCTGCGTGAATTGCTGACGTTGATCGATGGGCGGATTGTCACCCTCGATGATGGTCGTGTGGTGCGTATTTCGTCCATCGGTCGCATGCCAACCCCAATCGAGCCGACCCTTTTCGAGAGCCTGCGCCTGGCGCTGACCGATCCGACTGTCGCGTTTGCGCTGCTGGTGCTCGGGTCGATGGCGATCTATCTTGAGTTGAACACGCCGGGGATCGGATTGTTCGCCGGCGCCGGGTTTCTGCTGCTGCTAGGCGCGGCTGCCGGGTTTCTTGCGCTTCCGGTGTTGTGGTGGGCAATGACATTGGTGATCCTTGGTCTGGTGCTGATCGGTGCTGAGTTTGTAGCGCCGACTCATGGCGGTTTGATGATCACAGGTCTGGTGATGCTCGGTATTGGCGGAGGAAATCTGATCGATGCGACACAGGCGCCCGGCGCCGGAGTCGCCTGGTGGGCGCTGTTGATCGTGATCGGCGGGATCGCGGCCACTGCTGCGCTGGGGTTGGCGCTTGCCCTGCGCAGTCGCAAACGTCCGGCAGCCATTGGAACCGAGGCGCTGGTGGGGCGCCTGGCGCAGGTGCGGCGGCGACTGGATCCGCGCGGGATGGTGTTTGTCGAAGGTGCGTTGTGGCAGGCGATCAGTGAGACCGATCCGGTGGAAGTTGGCGATTGGGTGCGCGTGGTCGCGGTGCATAACTTGCAGTTGATTGTGCGACCGCTCGAAAGCGAGGAGTCAACGACCCGCGAAGCGCAACCTCCTTCTACAGGACGTGTCGTCTAGGCAAAGGAGCATGTCATGGGTTCTGGAGCGCTTTTTTTGTGTCTCGGCGTTCTTCTGTTCGCCGTGTTGATGATCGGCTTTTCCGCCGTCAAGATTGTGCCGGAGTATGAGCGCGGCGTTGTCTTTCGACTCGGGCGATTGGTCGGCGCACGCGGACCGGGATTGTTCTTTCTGATTCCGATCATCGAGCGCATGGTGCGGGTCGATCAGCGCGTTATTACGATGGATGTGCCGCCGCAGGAGGTTATCACGCTCGATAACGTGACGATCAAGGTCAATGCAGTGCTCTACTTCATGGTGGTCGATCCCGAAAAGGCGATTGTGAAGGTGATGGACTATATTCGGGCGACCATGCAGATCGCGCAGACGACGCTGCGCAGTGTGGTCGGGCAGGTTGAACTCGACGAACTGCTGGCGCGTCGTGAGTCGATCAATGAGCGGTTGCAGCGCATTATCGATGAGCAGACCGAGCCATGGGGCGTCAAAGTCACGATTGTCGAAGTGAAGGATGTCGAGTTGCCGCAGGGGATGCAGCGCGCGATGGCGAAGCAGGCGGAGGCCGAGCGTGAAAAGCGCGCGAAGATCATCCACGCCGACGGTGAACTGGCTGCGTCGCGCATGCTCGCCGAGGCGGCCACAGTGATCGCCAGTGAGCCGGTGACGCTCCAGTTGCGCTATCTGCAAACACTGACCGAAATCGCCGTCGAGAAGAACAGCACGATCATTTTCCCGCTGCCGGTTGATACCATCAAAATCTTTATGGATGGTCTCGAACAGGCGCGACGTAATGGTGTTGCGCCGGTGGTGCGCCGTGAAGATGTGAGTGAACAACCGCGTGAGCACGATGGTCAGGCAGCGTGATCTTCACGCGCTGAGTGAATGGCCCGGTCAATCTCTGCAATGCGTTGACTCACAATCGCGCGTTGTGCGGCGCTGCAATGGGGCAACACTGCGCGCGCGGCGCTGAGCGCCAGCGCCGCTTCCGCCCATCTCTCCTCCTGCGCCAGATGATGCGCCAGTGCGCAACGCAGCGACGCCTCGGCGTCCGGCTCCGGGTGGTGCGCCAGCCCTGCGCGCAGTTGATCCTCGATCAGTTCGGCGCGCGCGCCGATGGCAGCCAGCGCCTGTGCCAGATGCAGGTGCGCTGCGGCATTCGCTGGATCCAACTCCAGCGCTCGACGCGCGGCGACTGCTGCTGCCTGCGGTTCTCCCTCTTCGAGGTAAGCGCCGCTCAGGGCTGCGGTGATTGCTGATCGGTTCGGCGCCAGACGCTGCGCGCGTTGCAACAACCGTACTGCTGTGGCGCTATCGCTGCGCGCCAGCGCAATGGCGCCGCGCAACGCCAGCGCATCCGGCGACCAGGGATGCAGCATGGACGCCACGGTCGCCAGCGCGTCGGCAGCCTCCCAGCGCGCCTGAAAGAGGGCGCGGCTGGTTAGATAGAGCGCCGTTATGCGGCTGATGAAGGTTACGACCAGCAGGGTCATTCCTGCTCCGATCCAGATCGATGGGACAATGGCGTTGATTGCGAGCAGGAGCGCGATGATGACACCTTCAGGGGCGATCCACAGTATCTGCGACAGCCAGCGTTTCAGCATCGCAGCATAGTCAGCGCCTGGAGCGGTTGCCATAGTCGTACTCCTTGATCATCTGATGCCGGACTTGCCAGCATCATATCAGGAGGTTGTGACAGCAACCGTCACTTTGTTATCTTCCTATCGGGTGAGCAACGCGCTCATCTGCCGTCTGGCTGAGCCTTGTCACATCGTTGAACTGTTCAATGGCGGTGCTGTAGACGGTCTCCAATCGCCCGGCTGCGGCGTCCCAGGTGTGGTGCTGTTCGACATATCGCCTTCCAGACGCGCCAATGGCAGCGGCGCGCTGCGGGTCTTCCATCAGGCGAAAGATGGCGTCGGCGTACTCGCGCGGATGTTCTGCCAGCAGCAGGTCGCGTCCTTCTACGGCATGCAGCGCGCGCGCTGCATGCCGCGCGGCAACGACCGGCGTTGCCATTGCCATGGCTTCGAGCACTTTGTTTTGAATGCCAACGCCGTAGCGGAGCGGGGCGACAGCCAGCGTTGCGCCGGCAATCGCCGGACGCAGATCGTCCAGGTAGCCGGTCACGGTCACGCGTCGGTCGGTTGCCAGCGCCCGCACCGATGGCGGTGGCGCGCTTCCGGCGATCACCACACGTATTTCGGGGCGGCGCTCCCAGACCAGTGGCATAATGTCGCGCACCAGGTGGAGCGCGGCGGCTTCATTGGCGTGGTAACTCATCTTGCCGCTGAAGACGATTGTTGCGCTCTCGCGCGCAATCGGTTGGGGAGCGAAATAGTCCAGATCGACGCCGTTGGGCACGACCGTGATGGCATCATGGACGTTATGGTTGGTGGCGCTGTCGCACCAGCGCTGCGGTTCGGGTTGAGGGTGTGGGCGCAGGTGTCGGCGGAGAGTGCGCAATGCCCAGGCATCCTCCGGCGATGACACGATAACCTGCTCGAAATGGCGGGTGTATCGCGCCTCATAAGCGCGAGTGCGCGCCAGATCGATCAGTGCGAGCATGCGGCTCTTGAGTGATGGGCTGCCACGAAGCGCGCGCTCGAACAGGAGACTGATGCTGTCCACCGAGTCGAGCACGGCGGGTGTGCGCAGAAGCGCATACCCCAGTGCTGATGCCCGCATATGCTCAATGTGGGCAATGTCGTACCGGTTGCTGCGATCTTCAGTGCGCACCGCTTCCAGCATGCGTTGACCGAAACTGAGCGCCGCCTGAAGCGGCAGGTCGCCGGGTAGTGCGCGCAGTGCATTCCAGAGCATTTCGGCTTTGCCCATGTGAACCGTCACGATCCGCGCGCATACCTCACGCAGCGCGCTGAGCGCCGGTCTGTCATCGGCATTGGCGCCGCACACCAGCGTGATGTGATGACCGCGCCTTGCCAGTGCGCGAATGAAGCCGTATGGCCGTACCCGAATGGCGGATGGAACATATGCGGAGATAAACAGAATATTCATCGTCAGCCCTCTTCGGCGCTTTGGATAGGCTTGCAGTTCTCAGTTTCCGGTTCTTGGTTCTTGGTTCTTGGTTCTTGGTTCTTGGTTCTTGGTTCTTGGTTCTTCATCCGCTCATACACCCGATCCATTGCCGGGCACACAGCGCGCCAGTCGTAGCGTTCGAGCAGGCGCCGACGCCCGGATGCCGCCAGTTGCGCGCCGAAGTCCGGGTCGCGCAGCAGGCGAACGACTGCATCGGCGAACGCCTCTGGTGTGTCGCCGACCAGCAGATGTTCGCCGGGAACCAGGTCGATCCCTTCGTAGCCAATTGTGGTCGAAACGACCGGAATGCCGCGCGCCAGCGCTTCGAGGATTTTCACGCGCATGCCGCCGCCGCTGCGCAAGGGAACGATCAGGCAGGCAGAGGCGGCGATGTATGGCGTGGGGTCTGGCACGTAGCCGGTCACCTCAATCGTCGGATCTTGTTCTGGCAGTGCGCGCACTTCTGGTACGGGGCGCTGCCCGACGATAAAGAAGCGCACTCCTTCAACCTGTTGTTTGATCAGCGGGTAGATACTGCGGGCAAACCAGAGCACGCCATCGACATTCGGGGGCCACATCATCGTCGCCAGGCTGAGGATGCCACGCGCATCCGGCTGACGCGCAATTGGCTGTTCCCGTTCGGCATCGACGGCAATCGGAATGACCGGAATATGGCGCTCTATCCCCATCGCGTCGATTAATGCCTGACGATCCTCGTGACTGACGGCTGTGACCGCCTCGAACTCGCGGCAGACCCGTCCCTCGTAGGTGCGCAACTGACGCCACTCACGTTCCCAGAGGAGCCGCTTGAGACCCCGTTCCTGTGCCGCTACCCGGCGAAAGACTGTCCACACGGCGTTGTGTTCGTCGAGCAGGCGCGGCAACGGCAACGGTTCGGCAAACTGCGCCATGTTGAGTTGATCCGCATGCACCAGGTCATACGGTCGTCCGGCGATCTCCGCTTCGCGCACCAGGCGTGTCAGCAACCGATGCATAGTGGCGCTATCATCCCGTTCGATGATCCATGAGCGTCCGCGCACCAGGCTGCCCGCCAGAGTCAGCGCATTCCGAACAGTGGATCGCCTAAGCGGTACGGTGTGAACTTCGGCAACCAGGTTGCGCAGGATGTTGGCATCGGCTTCTTCCTGGGCATTGCGCGTGAAGCAGACGAGTGTGACCCTGTAGCGCGCTGCCAGATGTCGCAGCAGGTGGTACGTCTTGACTTTCGGACCGCTGTCGGGCGGGTAGGGAACGATCTGGGTCAGCAGGAGAATGTTCATGGCAGACTATCTTTGAATATCAATCTGAGCGTGATTGTACGATGTCGGCATAAAAAGATGCTAAACTTTATGTGACGTGATGGTAACAGTGGAGTAATAATGTGTCTATGACCTCCGCGCGCGAGTATCTTGAACGGTTCGCCAATCTCGATCTGGGGCGCGCTGCGCGGAGCGGCGTGCCGGAGGTTGTGCTCGCCGAGGGTAAAACCGCTGAACAAACCATGGCCATTGCCCGGCGCATGCTCGATCAGGTTGGGCGCGTGCTGATCAGTCGCGTGTCGCCGGAGGTGCGAGCGGCGTTGCAGGAGGCGTTTGCCGACACGGTTGAGTGGACGGTCTATAGCGAAGGACGCACCCTGACGCTCAGTAAACCGGGAATTGCCCCGCCGCAGCGTGGTGGGCGCGTCGGCGTGCTGACCGCCGGAACCGGCGATCTGCCGGTTGCCGAAGAGGCTATCGCGCTGTGCATCGAAATGGGATGCGCAATCTGGCGCGCCAGTGATGTCGGCGTCGCGGGTCTGCACCGTTTGTTCGAGCCACTGCGTGCTATGCTCGACGCACCGGTCGATGTGATCATTGTCGCTGCCGGAATGGACGGCGCGCTGCCGTCGGTGGTGGCGGGTCTGGTCGATGTGCCGGTCATCGGATTGCCGACGTCGGTCGGGTACGGTTTTGGCGGCGGCGGCGTCGGCGCGTTGACGAGCATGCTGCAAACCTGCGCTCCCGGGCTTGCCGTTGTCAACATCGACAACGGTATTGGCGCCGGGGCGATTGCCGGGCGGATCGCCAATCGAGCGGCGGATGCCCGCAGGCTGAGATGACCGTCTGGCGGAGCTGACCGTCACCTGGGCGGGTGGGGCGACGACGAGGGATCGGCGCAACCCCGCTGGCGGCGGTGACGGTCATCTGGGCGAGCGGGGCGATGACGAGGGATCAGCGGCAGCCTCCTGGCAGTCAATCGCGAATGGGTCGCCTGGCGGAGATGACCGTCATTTGGGCGGGTGGGGCGACGACGAGGGATCGGCGCAACCCCGCTGGCGGCGGTGACGGTCATCTGGGCGAGCGGGGCGATGACGAGGGATCAGCGGCAGCCTCCTGGCAGTCAATCGCGAATGGGTCGCCTGGCGGAGATGACCGTCATTTGGGCGGGTGGGGCGACGACGAGGGATCGGCGCAACCCCGCTGGCGGCGGTGACGGTCATCTGGGCGAGCGGGGCAGCAACTGTGGGACAGGCGCCTCTGGAGCAGTTGACCATCAGCAGGTAGTTTGTCGAAGGTGACAATCATCTATGGAGACAACACTTGAGTTCAAATATGAACATCTCCAGGCGATCCTGCGCGAGATCGGTTCGGCGCTGATCGCATTCTCCGGCGGCGTCGATAGTACGCTGCTGCTGAAGGTGGCGCACGATACGCTCGGTGAGCGCGCCATTGCCGCCACTGCCGATTCCGAGACCTACCCACGCGAGGAACTCGAACAGGCGCGCGCCCTGGCGACGTTGATCGGTTGCCGCCATATCGTGGTATGCACCAATGAGTTGTCCGACGAACACTATGCGCGCAACCAGCCGGACCGCTGCTACTACTGCAAGCGCACGCTGTTCACCGAACTCCAACCACTGGCTGCCGAACTTGGCGTTGCCGCTATCCTCTATGGCGCGATGGCAGACGACATCGGCACACATCGCCCAGGTCACCGTGCGGCGATGGAGTTTGCTGTGCGCAGCCCGCTGATCGAAGCCGGGCTGGGAAAACAAGAAATCCGTGAACTGGCGCGGCGGCTTGGATTGCCAAACTGGAACAAGCCGTCGTATGCCTGTCTCTCGTCACGGATCGCCTATGGCGAACGGGTGACCGCCGATAAATTGCGAGTTCTCGACGAAGCCGAACGTTTCCTGCGTCACCTGGGGTTCACCCAGTTGCGTGTCCGCCACCACGACACGATTGCGCGCATCGAGGTTCCATCCGAAGACCTGCCTGCGGTTATCGAGCAGCGCGACGCCATTGTGGCGCGCCTGAAGGCGTTGGGGTATGTTTATGTCACTCTCGATCTTCAGGGATTCCGCAGCGGCAGCATGAACGAAGCGCGCCGGTCGTCGCTCGCTGATATTGCGTTGATTGAATAGTCTCGAGAAGACTGACGCAACGGTGCAATGGCGCAAAGAGTAGCGCCCCCGTACAGGACGGGGAGAGCGGCTCGAAAGAAGCCGGCATTCTACACATTGCGAAGTTTATAGGGTATCTCGAAGAAAGTATCGCCGAGCAACTGTCGGATTTGCTTCCCCTCGGATGTGGTTGCATGGTAGATAACAAGCGTCGCCCTGCCAGGGCAATGTTGGCTTTCTTCAATAGCGAACACGATAGCATTTGGGTTCAGTTGTTCGACCTGCGCTCGTGTACTTGCATGTTGCTCCAGAGCATGCTTGATCGCTTCTACGGATGGGAGTTCATCACACGATTGCTATTCGGGAAATGCTGTGCTACAGGTGATCAGCGACTAGATGACGTATAGGGCGATAACACATAGCAGTAGCTTCATAACAGTTCTCCTTCGACAGGCGGGGTTGAACCAGATTATGGCTGTAACGAGGCGGAGATACAGGCGCTTACCGTCGAGCGCCTCCCGGATATGATCTGGCAAGCAGTGAATGGGAGAATGGTTTGTCTATTCGTCCTCTCCCATCGCTTCGTCCAGTGTATGGCGCGCTACGTCGCCGCGCGCAATTAACGAGTCCTGAAAAGCGAGCAAGCGCAAGATCGTACTGTCTGTGATACCAGGACGTCTGCGCGCAATGATTGTCCTGGCTTCAGCAAATGCGCCGGCGCGACGCAGCAGATCCGCCGGGATAACGGTCTCCGCTCCGCGCTGCTCGGTGAACTCCTGCCCGGCTGCAATGGCACGCAAAACCGTATTGGCCGCTCTGATCCGACAGGTCTTCGCCGACTCAGATTTCTCCTCATCGTCGCATACCCGGGCGGCATGGACAATTGCCCATGCTGCTGCGGCATAGTCGCCTGCATGTTCATGAATCATCGCCTGGCATAAAAAATGGTTCGCCAGCTCAGGCATGGCGGGGTCCGCGAGTTGCGCCTGGTACTGTGTGCTTTTGACAATAACTTTTGCCTGCTTCGGCGCTTTGCTGACGTCTTCGGCGCAATAGCCGCACGCAGGACAGCATTGCACCCAGGCGAAGATCGTCGAACGCATCATCTCAGGCGGGCGCGAGTCGAGATCGGGCGAATCGAAAACCATCGTGCTGTCGATTTCGGTATATTCGTGTTCCGCGCGGCAGACGATGCAGGTTTTCGCCGTAAAGGAAATGGTGGTCATAGCGTTCTCCTCGCGCTGTGATACGGTGCTTTCCGGGAAACACTATCTCGCTGCGGGCTAAAGCCCTCGCTGAGGACGCGGTTTGATCGTGCTTACCGCGAGTGAAAGTTCCTTCAGGGCTGGCTTGCACGCCCGGCGTCGCTCGGTCCCCGGGGTGAAGTTGTGGCTCTCTTGCGCATTCGCCTGCATCCCGATCACGTGACATCTCTGCAGGGTTTGCCCGACCTGAACCAGAGCATATTGGACAGCGTAGCATGCAAAGGTAAGTTTCGCAACCGTCGCCTGCGGCTTACGGTTCTTGAGCGAATCCTTCGGTCTTGCCGAGTCCCGTCCGCGCAGGCAGGCTTGGCGCCCGTAGCCCGTGGCTTCAGCCGCCGGGCGGTCAGGCGGATGGCGGAACAATTATTCAAAAACCATCATTGACTTCACTGCAAAAAGCGGTAACCACGAAGGTTGCAAAAGAAATGCGCTTCATTATTCCCCTTCGTGCGCTTCGGGTCCTTGGCGGTCGAGCCGGTGTGCAGTGGACTCATCATTCTCACCAGCCCCGCAGGGGCTTTTCTGTCCTCAGCGAGGGCTTCAGCCCGCAGCGAAACGGCGGTTTCTGACACTTAATGCCTGCACCCTAACTTCACGACAACACGCAACCACGAAGGTCACCAAGGGACACGAAGGCAATGCGCTTCATTATTCCCCTTCGTGCGCTTCGGGTCCTTGGCGGTTGAGCCGGTGTGCAGTGGACTCATCATTCTCACCAGCCCCGCAGGGGCTTTTCTGTCCTCAGCGAGGGCTTCAGCCCGCAGCGAAACGGCGGTTTCTGACACTTAATGCCTGCACCCTAACTTCACGACAACACGCAACCACGAAGGTCACCAAGGGACACGAAGGCAATGCGCTTCATTATTCCCCTTCGTGCGCTTCGGGTCCTTGGCGGTTGAGCCAGTGTGCAGTGGACTCATCATTCTCACCAGCCCCGCAGGGGCTTTTCTGTCCTCAGCGAGGGCTTCAGCCCGCAGCGAAACGGCGGTTTCTGACACTTAATGCCTGCACCCTAACTTCACGACAACACGCAACCACGAAGGTCACCAAGGGACACGAAGGCAATGCGCTTCATTATTCCCCTTCGTGCGCTTCGGGTCCTTGGCGGTTGAGCCGGTGTGCAGTGGACTCATCATTCTCACCAGCCCCGCAGGGGCTTTTCTGTCCTCAGCGAGGGCTTCAGCCCGCAGCGAAACGGCGGTTTCTGACACTTAATGCCTGCACCCTAACTTCACGGCAACACGCAACCACGAAGGTCACCAAGGGACGCGAAGGCAATGCGCTTCATTATTCCCCTTCGTGCACTTCGGGTCCTTGGCGGTTGAGCCGGTGTGCAGTGGACTCATCATTCTCACCAGCCCCGCAGGGGCTTTTCTGTCCTCAGCGAGGGCTTCAGCCCGCAGCGAAACGGCGGTTTCTGACACTTAATGCCTGCACCCTAACTTCACGACAACACGCAACCACGAAGGTCACCAAGGGACACGAAGGCAATGCGCTTCATTATTCCCCTTCGTGCGCTTCGGGTCCTTGGCGGTTGAGCCAGTGTGCAGTGGACTCATCATTCTCACCAGCCCCGCAGGGGCTTTTCTGTCCTCAGCGAGGGCTTCAGCCCGCAGCGAAACGGCGGTTTCTGACACTTAATGCCTGCACCCTAACTTCACGACAACACGCAACCACGAAGGTCACCGAGGGACACGAAGGCAATGCGCTTCATTATTCCCCTTCGTGCACTTCGGGTCCTTGGCGGTTGAGCCGGTGTGCAGTGGACTCATCATTCTCACCAGCCCCGCAGGGGCTTTTCTGTCCTCAGCGAGGGCTTCAGCCCGCAGCGAAACGGCGGTTTCTGACACTTAATGCCTGCACCCTAACTTCACGGCAACACGCAACCACGAAGGTCACCAAGGGACGCGAAGGACATGCGCTTCATTATTCCCCTTCGTGCGCTTCGGGTCCTTGGCGGTTGAGCCGGTGTGCAGTGGACTCATCATTCTCACCAGCCCCGCAGGGGCTTTTCCGTCCTCAGCGAGGGCTTCAGCCCGCAGCGAAACGGCGGTTTCTGACACTTAATGCCTGCACCCTATGCGCCTACCCCTGCCATTTGGCATCCAACCACGACTATGCTATAATCCGCCCGATTCCGGGAAATGGCTTCAAAACGCCGATTATTGTGCTGTGGCCACCACAACGGTGTTGTTGAAGCCGTGTGCAGATTCCTTACCCGCGCCCTGTGAGGCGCATAGTACAGGAGGCGAGAATGAAACGGCCGGTTTCTCTCATCATCCTGCTGCTCGTCTCGGTGTTGATTGCCGCATGTGGCGGGCAGCAGACAGTCACCCCAACGACCGCCCCCACCGGCGCAACTGCCGCGCCGGCCAGACCCACTGAAGCAGATTGCCCCAAACCCGAAGTTCTGTGTGTCGGTCTCGTGACCGACGTGGGCGAGATCGACGACAAGAGCTTCAACCAGTCCGCCTGGGAAGGGGTCAAGCGCGCCGAAGCCGAATTGGGCGCGATCGTCAACTATGTCGAGACAAAAGACGCCAAGGATTATGATGCGAACATCGCGTTGTTCACCGAGAAGGGGTACGATGTGATCGTTACCGTTGGCTTTGCGCTCGGCGAAGCGACGGCGAAGGCTGCGGCGGAGAATCCGAATGTGAAGTTCATTGGCGTCGATCAGTTCCAGGCAACGGAAATTCCGAATGTTGCGGGCCTGATCTTCGCTGAGGACAAGGCGGGTTTCCTGGCGGGCGTGCTTGCAGCGGAAATGTCGAAGAGCAACAAGATCGCCGCTGTGCTCGGCACCAACCTGGTTCCGCCGGTTGTCGCCTTCAAGGAAGGGTACGAGAATGGCGCGAAGTATGTCAAGCCCGATATCCAGGTGATCTCGACCTACCATCCGGGTGGTCTCGATACGGCGTTCACCGACCCGAAGTGGGGCGCCGACCAGGCAAAACTGGCGATTGACCAGGGCGCCGATGTGATCTTCGGCGCTGGCGGCAAGACTGGCAACGGCGCGCTGATCGAGACGGCAGCCAACCAGGGGGTGTACTGCATCGGTGTCGATACCGATCAGTGGGAGACGGTGCCGGAGGCTCGCCCGTGCCTGATCTCGAGCGCAATGAAACTGATTACGCCGGGTGTGTTCGACCTGATCAAGAAGGCGCAGGAAGGCGCGTTCCCTTCTGGCAATTATGTCGGTGAAGTCGGGCTGGCGCCGTTCCACGACTTCGATGCCCAGATCCCGGCTGAGGTGAAAGCGAAGATCGCCGAGATCGACAAAGGCCTGCGCGATGGTTCAATTTCGACGGGATATACTCCGTAGATGTCGAACATGGAGGGCTGTGTTCTGCGAGGGCGACGCTTCTCGGAGATGAGCATTCCGTCCTGATGCCTTTTTGTCCTTATCCTCTGCCCCCTCTCCGGTGGCGCCGGAGAGGGGGATCTCAGGCATGCTGAGAACCAAACCACACGGTACAGGTACGGGCTTGTCCACAATCCTTTAGCCGCCAGGCTCCAGGGTTGCCCCATCAGGAGCATACGTTCTATGGAACGCGCTGAATCGCAATCTTCTCCGCAGGCGGATCGTCTGGCGCCACTGCGCGGTCTGCTGCGCGCCATGATTGTGCCGGTTATTTCAGTCGTGGTGGCGCTGGCGATTGGCGCGGTGATCATCTCGGTCTCCGGGGCGAACCCGCTGGTGGCGTATCGTGCTCTGTTCGAGGGAGGGTTGGGGAGCGCGCGGGCAATCGGGCGCACATTCGAAAAGGCAACGCCGCTGATCTTTGGCGGTCTGGCAGTATCGCTGGCGTTCAAGTGCGGGTTGTTCAATATCGGCGCGCAGGGTCAGTTGTTGCTCGGCGCCGTGTTTGCAGCGTTTATTGGCTTCAGCCTGCAAGGACTGCCCGCCATGGCGCATATTCCGCTGGCGCTGCTGGTTGGGGCGATCATGGGCGCGCTGTGGGCAGCGATTGCCGGTACGCTTAAGGCGTTCACCGGGGCGCATGAAGTCATCACGACGATCATGCTCAATTTCGTCGCTTTCAACCTCACCGACTGGTTAGCGGACGGACCCTGGAAGGATCGCTCGCCGGGGAATATTGTGGCGCGCACGCCTGCCGTGGCGCCCGAAGCACGCCTGCCCGACATCGCCGGCGTACCACTCGGGATGATCCTGGCGGTGCTGATGGCGATTGCCGTCTGGTGGTTGATCTGGCGCACAACAATCGGGTTCGAGTTGCGCACCGTCGGGCAGAATGCGAGTGCGGCAAAGTATGCTGGTATCTCGGTGCGTCGCATGACCGTGCTGGCAATGGTCGCTAGCGGCTTCCTGGCGGGGCTTGGCGGGGCGATCGAGACGCTTGGCGTCGTCGGGCGGTTTCAGCCGGGATTCAATGCCGGTCTTGGCTTTCAAGCGATCACCATTGCGCTGCTGGCGCGCACTCATCCAATCGCAGTCGTTCCGGCGTCGCTCCTGATCGGCGTCATGCAGGCGGGCGCCAGTCGTATGCAATTCAATTCGGGCGTGGCCTCCGAAATTGTCGATGTCATTCAGGCGATCATCCTCTTCTTTGTCGCTGCCGAGAGCCTTATTCGCTGGGTGCTGCGCCTTCGCGCCGAAGAGGGTGAACGGGTGACCCTGAGCAGTGGTTGGGGTTCGTAGGGGGAAGGGGCATGCAGATCACGGGTAGTATTGCGCGACCCTCGGCGGCGCGGATCCCTTGGGTGACGGTTGGGGTGTGGGGTGGGCTGCTCCTCCTGGTTTTGATCGCCTATGCGCGCGCGCCACAGGCGACGACCGCAGTGCTGACCTCGACGATCCGCCAGTCGACGCCAATTATCCTTGGGGCGCTGGCGGGCATTATGTGCGAACGCTCAGGTGTCATTAACATCGGCATCGAGGGGATGATGCTGCTCTCCGCGTTCCTCGGCTTTCTGTTCAATGTGTGGACGGGCGACCTGTTCCTGGCGACAGTGGGGGCGCTGCTTGTCGGTGCGGCGGTGGGCGCATTTCATGCGTTGATGTCGATAACGCTCAAGGTCGATCAGATTATTGCCGGAACGGTCATCAATATTCTTGCCGTGGGTCTGACCGGCTATTTCTACCAGCAGGGTCTGACGACACGCGGCAAGTTTTCGCCGGTGAGCATTCCGGTGCTGGCGGATATTCCGATTATCGGTCCGGTGTTTTTCAGCAACCCGCCGATCACCTACGCTTCGCTGATCCTGATCGTCGTCATTCATGTGCTCCTGTTTCGCACCGCCTGGGGGCTGCGCACGCGCGCCGTCGGCGAACATCCCGCCGCTGCCGATACCGTCGGTGTTGCGGTCAATCGGGTGCGCTACATAAACGTTATTGTCGGTGGCATGCTCGCCGGGCTGGCAGGCGCGTTCCTGACGCTCGAATCGGTCGGTTCGTTCGAGCGGAATATGACCAACGGGCGCGGCTTCGTGTCGCTGGCGGTGATGATTTTCGGCAAATGGACGCCGTTTGGCGCGTGGGGCGGGTCGCTGCTGTTCGGTTTTGCCAATGCGATGCAATCACAGATTCAGTTCCTCAAGAATCAACTCCCATCCTGGTTGGCGTGGATCGGCGATCTGCCGCCGCAGTTTATCGGGATGTTGCCGTATGTGTTGACCATCGCCGTGCTGGCCGGCTTCGTCGGGCGCGCCCGCCCGCCTGCCGCAATTGGGAAGGTGTACGAGAAGGAATGACGATGACTGCCGAGCCTGAGATCGTTCTCGAAGCGCGCAATATCACCAAACGCTTCCCCGGCGTCGTGGCGAATGAGCAGGTCAGCCTGACGCTGCGGCGTGGCGAGGTGCTGGCGCTCCTTGGCGAGAATGGCGCCGGCAAGACGACGCTGATGAACATTCTCTACGGTTTGTATCATCAGGACTCAGGCGAGGTGTTGATCCGCGGCGAGCCGGTGCGGATCGGCGGACCAAGCGACTCGATCAGGCGCGGGATCGGCATGGTTCATCAGCACTTTATGCTGGTGCCGGTCTTCACGGTTGCCGAAAATATCATTCTTGGCGCCGAAACGGTTAAGGGTCCTTTCCTCGATCTCAATATCGCCCGTCAGCGCATCCGTGAGTTATCGCGGCAGTACCATCTCGACGTTGATCCCGATGCCTATGTGAAAGACCTGTCGGTTGGTCAGCAGCAACGGGTCGAGATTATCAAGGCGCTCTATCGCAATGCCGATATTCTGATTCTCGATGAGCCAACAGCCGTACTGACGCCGCAGGAAACCGAAGAACTGTTCGCCATTATTCGCTCATTGACCGCGCGGGGCGCGTCGGTCATTTTTATTTCGCACAAACTGAAGGAGGTGCTGGCGATTGCCGATCGGATTATCGTGCTCCGGCGCGGGCGTGTGGTTGGCGAGACGACGCCGCGCGAAGCGACCGAACGCAGCCTGGCGGAGATGATGGTCGGTCGCAGCGTCATGCTGGAAGTCGAAAAAGGCGAAGCGCATCCTGGCGCGCCGATGCTGGTGCTCGAAGATGTTACCGTCCTCGATGATCGCGGTCAACAGGTGGTCAATGGCGTATCGCTCGAAGTCCACGCTGGCGAAATCCTGGGCATTGCCGGCGTTCAGGGAAATGGCCAAACCGAGCTTGTCGAGGCGATCACCGGTTTGCGCCCGGTGCATTCAGGAAAGGTGCGGATCAACGGGCGCGATGTGACGAATGCTTCGCCGCGTCGTATTAGCGAAACCGGTTGCGCCCACGTTCCCGAAGATCGCCAGGAAGACGGCCTGGTGCTGACCTACAGCGTCGCCGATAACCTGGTGCTCAACACCTACTATACGCCGCCGTTCGCGCATGGTGTGATCCGGGATGATCGCGCGATCCTCGACCATGCGGTCCGCCTGATTGAACGGTACGACGTGCGCACTCCCAGCGCCCTCACGCTGGTGTCGGCGCTTTCCGGCGGCAACAAGCAGAAGGTGATCATTGCGCGCGAACTCTCACGCGAAGGGCGCCTGCTCGTCGCTGCCCAACCGACCCGTGGCATCGATGTCGGTTCGATTGAGTTCATTCACCAGCAGATCGTCGCCGAACGCGACCGGGGCGCCGCCGTGTTGCTCGTCTCGGCGGAACTCGACGAGATTATGGCGCTCTCCGACCGGATCGCCGTGATGTATCACGGACGGATTGTGGCGACTCTGCCCGCCGCAAGCGCCACACGCGAAGAGTTGGGGCTGCTCATGGCTGGCGTACAACCGGTCGGCGCCTTGCGCGAATCGACGACCGACGGGTATGGAGAGGTGAATGTTCAACGTTGAGGCGTCTGAACGCGCTGCAAGTCCGGGTTGTCGCAGGCGCGCCGCCCGACCTTCGCCATGTCGTGCCAGGTTCCGCCAACTTTGACCCGCACCACATCAGCAGTGAAATCGTTGTTGGTGCCTTCTTCGTCACTGTTGGAGAAGAGCGATGAGCCAACACCGTAAATGTCCACCGGCACTCCAAGTTCCTCGAAGCGCCGGATTTTTTTCGGACCAAACCCGCCGGTTGCGACAATTTTGACATCGCGGCACCACTGCTGCGCCGGTTCCACCCACTCCGGCGGCAACGACCAGCGTTTCCAGGCGTCGTCGATTGCCTGGCGCAGGTGGAAGACCAGCCGCGGGTTGACTCCCATGTCGAGTTTGCGGTTGCCGAGCGGCGGTACGCTGATGTCGCGCAGTTTGTCGCTCGTGTCGGGGCGCACGCCGAACAATTTGTAGCGCCGCGCTTCGGTTGTCTGCCCGCTGTCCATCAATTCACGGTAGCGCTGGAACATTGCGTCCATCACTGCCAGCGCCGTGCCGACGCAATCGTTCTCAAAGTCGATCAGAGCGATGCGCGGAATATCGGTTGGACGGGTCTCGGCAAATGCCAGCATACATTCAACCGTATCGCCGAGGAATGCGGCAATCGCAGCGTGTGCAATCGTCCCGCCGCCGAACCCGCCCCACCAGTCACCCTGCGCGTCGGTTGAGATGAATGCGCCCAGGGTTTTGCCATAGTCGAGATTGAATCGCTGAACGGCAATATTGTAGGCGTAGCCATCGGCGGCCTGTACTTCGTGCGCATCGAAACGTGCCGGAAAGAAGAGTACCGGCTTCCCGCGCGCTGCCACCAGAACGTTGTAGACATTCGTTGCGATCCGTGTGGCGCGCGTGAGCGTCCCAAGCGTCGGTGTCTCCAATAGCGCGAAGTCCCGGTACCGACCGCGCACGCGCAACACCGGCTGAACGTTCATCGGGTCGCCGTCGTAGCGCACGATCACTCCATCGTGAACGGCATCGACCTCCAGTTGATCGTAGGTGTTGACAAAATGACCCTGCTCGTCAAAGTAACCGGTGCAGAGTTGCAACATCGCCAGTGCCTTATCGACGCCGGCAACAACGGAAAATGGGCGCCGACGGGTAAACCATTGCATCTCGACTTCGATATTGCCGATATCGATATCGTTGAGCGGAATGCTTGCCTTCGATAGACGCGGCGACACGCCGCCAAACCGGTAGCCGCGCTTTGCCAGCGCGCTGAGCATGCCGACGATGTTCTCGAAGTACTTATCGGAATACCATCCGGTGCGCATGCGTTCTGCATCGAGTTTGAATGTTTCGTTCGTCAGGCGACGGTTGTCGAAGATGCTCATGGCATATCCCCAGGATTATTATTGTGATATTGACACTATTAGGCGTATGATATGAGAAGAGCGCCGATTTGTCAAGCGCAAGGGGTTGGGGAAAGATCGTTTGATTGACAGGAGTTGCGCGGCCGTCTCACGAACAAGCCGCGTGACGGCTCTTTTTGCCTTCGGCAGAGCGGCGCCAAAAATGCGCCACTGCGTAGGTCCTGTTGTTTCAGGCAACAGCAGAAGTACAATACAACTCGAGCATTCTCCTCTGGGCCTCATCGTACCTGGTTATAGACAATGTGATCCCGAAAAGCAGGAGGCAAGGCGTCATGAAATTGGACCGTATCACCATTAACCCCGCACGCATGAATGGTCAACTATCGATCCGCAATGTGCGATTGACGGTCCGCCGTGTTATTGAATTACTGGCACTCTATCCCGACCGTGAAGATCTGCGCCGGGAATATCCTGAACTTGAAGACGAGGATATTCGACAGTCCTTGCTCTATGCTGCTGCATGCCTCGATGATCGGGTTGTCGAGTTGCCGGTACCGTATGAAACTGCTGCTTGATCAGGGTCTGCCGCGCATATCAGTGGAACTACTCCGCGCTTCCGGCATTGATGCTGTTCATGTTGGCGACATTGGAGATGCTACAGCCGAGGATGCGACTATCTTGCGGCTTGCCCGCGATGAGCGGCGCGTCGTCGTTACCTTTGATGCCGACTTCCGCGAACTTCTTGCTCTCTTATGCGCCGCCGCTCCATCATTCATTCGCATTCGGATCGAAGGGTTGCGGGCAGCAGCGCTTGTCAGCCTGTTGCAGACGGTGATGACCCAGTGCCGGTCAGACCTGAATCAGGACGCCGTAGTCATCGTTCAGGAGCGGCGGTTACGGGTCTGTCGACTGCCACTGTTGCCGTAGTGACTGTTCCGCCTTCGCTTGAGAAAGCCTCCTTGCAGCGTCCTCGCGCCGTGCCAACTTCCACAGGTCCGCTGCGGGCGAAAGCCCTCGCTGAGGCAAATGGAAGCCCCGTTGGGGCTGCTGATGCTATGCGCCGTCATGCGTCCACGACCGCCAACGCGCGGTGTGGATCGTTACGCCGTGCGAACCGGGCGCTCGGACATCTTGTCTGACTGAACGCCACTTGGTATCAGTTCTCAGTTCTCGGTTCTCAGTTCTTCTGGCGCTTGACGACGAACGTATGTTCTGATACACTGCATTCGGACATGCATCCACGCAGGTAATGGAGGCGCTCCCATGTACATGATGTGGTTCGACGATAACAACAAGAAGCCGGTCGAACGCAAGATCGACGAGGCGGTCGCAGCGTATATGCGGCATTTCAAAACGCGCCCGAATGTTGTGCTGGTCAACGAGGCGGACCACATTGACCTGCCAGGCATCCGGGTGCGCGTTGCCGGTTACGTCCAGCGCAACAATTTTTGGGTCGGTTGGGAAGACGCAGCGACGCTCAACGCAATGGCGCAGGCCGCCACCACGGGCACTCGTTGACAGCTGCCCATGCCAGCGGGTTGGTCAACCCCTGAAGTGGTTTGCAGCGCGGGTCGTCGCGGAAGGCGCAATTGTTGCATGAATGCACCGGCACGTTGCACTGCCAGCAGAACGGCGCGACGCTATAGAGCGTCGCCTGGCACTGCCAGCACATGATTTCGACGACCTCATTCTCATCATACGGTGGCGGCGGAACCCATGGACCCGAGCGGTCCTGCGGAGTTGTGGCAGCGGTATGCTGACCATGCTCGCCGCGCAGCCATTCCAATCCTGCCAGGGCCGCTGCGTTGTTTGGGTTGATTGCCAGCACATTCTCCAGGGCGATCTGCTGATCCGCCGGATCTTCGACGGCGCCGCTCAGCCAGAGCCATGCTTGCTCATTCTGTTCATCGCGCTCGATGACCTGCATGAGCAGGCGACGCGCTTCCTCACGCCGCCCTTCGCTCAACGCCAGGGCGCCTTCGTACAGCCATTGCGCCAGTTCAATGTCGCTCATCTCAGCGTATCTCGAACAACACCACGCGCTCGATGCCACTGCTGACACCGCGTGCGACCATCGACCATTGACCGGGCTGCGCGTCGTCGGGAGCGATCCACGACCATTCCGCGCGCCCGTCGTTGATCGCAACGCGCTCGACCATCGCCTTCTCAGCACGACCATCGGGACGATTGAACCAGAAGACGACTCCTTCGCGCCCCTGCAACCCTTCCGCAAAGAACTGAAAGCGCGTCCCTGCCCGACCACGCCCCGGCGTTACGCCGACGGTCGCCGTCGGTCGTTCGATGGTCACCGCAAGCATTTGCTCAAATCGACTGTTCCCGCCCCTCACGCGGAAGCGCCAGACGCCAGGCGCAGCATTGTCCGGCGCGGTCCATGCCCAATCGACTCGCCCGTTGAAGATCCGCGGCTGCTCGACGGCAACCGGCGTTTCCTCACCATCAGGCGCGCTCAGGAAAAATCCGATAGGATCATCGGCAGCAAACCCGGCAGCAAAGAAAACAAACCGCGTGCCGGGTCGTCCTGTGGCAGGGAACGCATTGGCATCCGGTGCAGCGGGCGCCGCCGGCGGCAGAATGGTGAAGAGACCAACGCGCACCGCGCCGCTGCGTTGACCACGCGCCACCAGCGACCACATCCCCGGCTGGATGTCGTTGGGGGATGTCCAGCTCCAGGCAGCGCGACCATCGCGGGCGACTCGCCGTTGCAGTTCGCTGTCGGGGCGGGCAGGCAGGGCGCGACCATCAGGCGCATTGACCCAAATATCGATCCGTTCGCCGCTCTGAAACCCATCCGCCAGAAAATCGAAGCGCGTTCCTGCCGGACCAGAGGACGGATAGACCGTTGCCGGCAGGACAGGCGATTGCGCGGCTGCGCTGTGGGAGGCGCCGGGCGCCATCAGCGCAGCCAGAAGAACGATTGCCAGGAAGAGACGCATCATCACTGCCTACAACTCCCCATACTCATCGAGCAGTTCACGCCACTCGCCCGACAGTTCATCACGGCGCGCTGCATAATAGATATGGTCGATGCCATTTTCGTCACGATAGACCAGATCGACCTGTTTGCGCATCGGGCGCATATACCCCAGATTGCCCCACCAGCGCACCCTGCTCTCATCGAGCGGCATATCTTGAAGCGCCATACGCGCTGCGTACTGACGGACCGTTCCTTCCTCGATATCCTGCAATCGCCAGGGCGCATTGCTCAACTCACCGGTGCGCAGGTTGCGGAAGACAAAACGGCGCTCACCGAACTCATCAACGATGATCTCGACGACTTCGATACCGGTGCGTGGACGCGGTACGCGGATCAGGTTCATCCATGCCTCGGTCAATTTCTCGCGCGGCACGCCGGGGTACTCCTTAACCTCATTCCCCTCCTTGCTGCGCATTATCAGGTCGAAGTACACCTTCCCCTGCGCATCGCGCCCAATACGCCAGACGCCGCCGCGTCCGCGCCAGCGCGGTCGTCGGTCGCCCCAGGGCGCTGCGCCATTGACCGGCTCCTCAAACACATCCGGATCGCCCGGCGCATCGTCGCCGAATGATCGCGGCTCGTGTTCGAGGGTGTCGCTCGCGCGATCACCGATGAGCGCCTGCCAGGACGGACTCAAGCCCCAATCGGAGACGCCGAAGAAGATATGGTCGATCACACCGTTGGCGTCACGATGCACCAGATCGTACTTCGTGCGATTGCCCTGCCGATAGGCGCGCCACAATCCGAGGCGCCCCTTCCACTTCACCTGACTTTGCAGATCGATCCGCCCTTCGCGCACATCCTCATAGCGACTGATCGCGTATGCCCACAACCCCTGCGCATGATCGCGCGTGACCCCGGATGTCGTGCGCAGGTCGCGCACTTCATACAGCCAGACGCCGGCACGCTTTTGGGCTTCGACAATCTCGACGCCGCTGCGCGGAAGGTCGAGGTCCTGACCGTTGTCGAGCGGCGTGGCAGCGCCTTCCGCCAGCGCGCGCCGGCAGAGTTGAATGATTTCAGTGCGGTCGGCGATGACCGTTTCCCCTCCTTGCCGCGTGTAGATGACGCCATTGCTCCCGACATATGGCGGCGATTCGGTCGCGCGCACTTCGACGCGCAGCAGATCGCGTCCTTCGTACCCGATCAGCTCGAAGGTCAGGTATGGGTGCGGCGTCAGTCGTTCCTGAACGCTGCGACGCAACGTCTCGCTCAGTTGCTCGGGATGTTCGACGCCGGTCAGTTCAGCGCCTGTGCCGCTGATGATCAACGTCCCGCCGCCGACATTCGCCAACGCTGCCACATCCTGCCAGAGCGTATCGATGGCGGATTCGGGGCGCAACGCCTGGCGATCGTTGTGTGCGCCGAACCGGAGCGTATCGATCTCCCACTGCTTCTGGTCGCGCTTAGGAACGCGCACCCGGTCGAAATCGTGCGACGCAAACAGTTCTTTCAACGCGGCAAACGTTGGCGAAGGCAAAAGAAACTCGACATAACGGTCACCGATGCCGTGGCGATGCCAGCCATTCCCTTCGCCGGCATTCACGCGCCGCAGCCGGTGAGCATCGGATCCCTGGATGCAGAACATGCGCCGCTCGTAATGCTCAGTCTTCCCGTTGTAGAACGTTGGCGACGTAAACTTCTCGTGGTCGGTGTAGAAATTGATGAACTCGAGCGCGTGTAACGCTGGATGCTGGGTGGCGGCGACGCGCGCCTGGCCACTGGTCCCCATCCGCAATGTCTCGGTGATGACGCCGTTCGGTCCGTTGGCGTGTGGCGCGATAACAATACCGCCAGCACGATGAATAATCTCGTAGGCGTCCGTTACATGGCGCGTATCGGCAATCGAACATGCCCCCTTTTTGAGGAGATCGGGCGGAACGCCAAGTTGCAGCAGCGTCGCTTCAATCAGGCTGATGGGGCGATCCGGCGCAAAAATACCCAGGATGTGCGCGCCGTAGTGTGATGTGAATTCAAAACCGGGCAGAACGCTGATCCGCGCCAGTAAACGCCGATACTCGTTGAGACGACTCTGCTCTTCTTGCGTGATGCGCTGCTGGCGTTCGAGCGTCTGGAGAAACTCAATCTCCTGACGCATCAATTCGTAGCCATGAACCGTGTTGTGATCGGTAAATGCGATGATGTCGAGACCTCGTCGCTCGGCCTCCTGCAGAATGTCGAGAAATGTGATGTCTGGTTCTGCATAGTCTTCTGAGGCAGGAGTATGAATGTGCAAATCTGCTCGAAACCACCGCATTCCCCCCGCTGTGCCATTCCCGTTTTGCGACATAAAGAATGCTCCAAGAGATGGGATAATCCTCTGTTTTGCTTGCTGTCTTTGCGCTAACACGACCAATGTGCGCCGACAGATGTCGGGTCAAATACCAGGGCTTTCGTGACGACGATCGTCTCGTTATCTTCATATTTCCCCTCTTCGACCGTTCGCCACAGACGTCGACCCACCTCCTCTCTTCTGTTGCTCACATTTTACTTTGACTGGTATCATACCCCAAAGCCCGCTATCCTGCAATGCGAGTGATACCAATGATGATTGAAGATGCCGCATGCGGGTCATTCCGCGCGCAGCGACGGGTCATTCTGCGCGCAGCGACGGGTCATTCCGCGCGCAGCGAGGAATCGAAGCGGGTCGCGCACGACCCCCTCGCGCGGCTCGGGGTGACCATGCCGGATGGTCACAGGGAATTGGTATGACTTGTCCAGGAGTATAGGCGATGTCCGATATGCCAGAACAGATCGATGATCTGATTTATGCGCCCGATCCCGATTATCCCTACCCGTTCCCGGTTCCGCAACCGCCGCATTTCTGGATGACCGAACAGACCGGCAAATTATCGGTTGCGGTCGAGCGATACTTCAGCGGCGAACGACTATCGCCGGACGATCTGCGCCTGTTGCGTTCCTATCTGCACCAGTACGTGGCGCGCGCGATGATCGCCGAAGGGGCGGATCGTCAGGCGCTGCTGCGCAAAATCGAGATGCTCAAGAGCAATCGCGATGTCGAGCGGTTTGCCGATGAACTGTCGGAGGCGGGGATCGAGCCGTTTTGAGACCTGGCAGGGTATATCGTCATCCGGTGGTCCACGCCTCCCGCAATGCTATCAGATCGCGGAAGACGAAGTCGGGCTGGATGGCGCTCTGCTCGAGCATGTCCGGCGTTGTGACGCCGGTCAGCACGAGTGCGCCGGCAAGACCCGCAGCGCGCGCCCCGGCGATGTCGGTGTCGAGGCGGTCGCCGATTGTCAGGGTGCGCGTTGCGTCCGCTCCCAGAATTTCAATCGCCGAGTGGAACATCGTCGGTCCTGGTTTGCCGATGATAAATGGTTCGGTTTCCGTGCTGACGCGCAGCAGCGCCAGGAGCGCGCCGCACCCCGGCACGATCCCATCCTCGGCAGGAAAGGTGGTGTCGGGGTTGGTGCCGACAAATCGCGCGCCGGCGCGGATGAGCAGGCATGCCTTGCGCAGCCGCCGGTAGGTCACCTCAAAGTCCATTCCTACGACGACGAACGCCGGATGCTCCTCATCTTCGACAAAGTAGCCATCGTCGAAGAGTGCGCTGCGCAACCCATCCATACCGATCACAAACACCCCTGTTCCGCGCGACGCCTGCGTTTCGAGCCAGCGCCGCGTCGCCACCGAGGAGGTGACAATGCGGGATGCGGGCATATGGATGCCCATGCGCGCAAGTTTGGCTTCGTATTGGGCGGGAGTCATGGTAGCGTTGTTCGTGCAGCAGGCGTATGTCACGCCACGTGAGTCGAGCAACGCGAGCAACTCGCTCACCCCCGGCAGCGCCTGCGATCCGCGATACAGGACGCCGTCCATATCGAAAAGCACGGCGGTGAAATGGTTCAATGCAGGCGTCATACCCTTTCCTTACATCCGTTCGGGCGCTTTGATGCCGAGCAGCGCCAGCCCATTTCGGAGCGCCTGCGCTGTCGCCGCAACAAGGCGCAAACGCGCTGTGCGTAGGGCGGGCGTTTCCGCTTTGAGGACTGAACAATCGCGGTAGAATGCCGAGAGCGCCCGTGCCGTCTCGTAGCACCATTCGGCAATGACGAACGGCGCATACCGTTCTCCGGCTTCGCGCACTGCGCCGGGCAATTTTGCCAGTTGCTTGATCACCGCCGTCTCCGCAGGATGCGTCAGAAGCGCAGCATCACCTTGTTCTGCGTCAACTCCTTCGTCTGCCGCCTTGCGCAGGATGGAACAGCAACGCGCATGCATGTACTGAATGTAGGGCGCGCTGTTTCCCTCAATCGCCAGCATGCGCTCCCAGTCGAGCCGGATGTCGCGTCGCGGGTCCTGGTACAGGTCGTTATACACGACTGCGCCGACTCCAACCGCTTCGGCGATTGCCTCTTTTTCCACTTCGGGCAATTCGGGGCTTGCCTGATCGACGACGGCGCGCGCACGCGCATGCGCTTCGTCGAGGAGATCCGCCAGGTACACCATGTTGCCGGCGCGCGTTGAGAGCGGACGTCCCTGCTGATCGAAGATCGTCCCAAACTTTACATGGATCAATTCCGTCTCCTGCGCATATCCCATCGCACGCGCCAGCGCGAACAACTGCCGGAAGTGCAGTTCCTGACGGGAATCGACCACATAGATGATCTTTGCCGGACGAAATTCGCGCTCGCGATAGACGATGCACGCCAGGTCGCGAGTGTGGTAGAGCGTGCCGCTGTCGCTGCGCCGGAGCAGAAATGTCGGCAAGCCAGGCGCCAGTTCATCGACCACCACTGCGCCATCTTCGTCACGGTAGGCGACGCCCTTGTCAATCGCTTCCTGGATCAGCCCGTCGAGCATGGGCGCATAGAAACTCTCGCCAAGCGTATAATCGAACCGTACTCCCAACCGGTCGTAATTACGCTGATTGGCTTTAAGCGTCAGATCGACCATCCACTGCCACAATTCGCGCGCCAGTGGATCGCCCTGTTCGAGTTTGAGCGACCATGCGCGCGCTTCATCATCGTGGTTGGGTTGCGCTGCGCGCGCCTGAAGTTCGGCGATCCACGCACGCTTTGCCAGCGCCTCCGGGTCATTCCGCTCGAGGCGCTTCGCCCACTCGGCGGCTTCCTCGCGCAGCGCCACATCTTCTTTGACGAGCGCGCTGTAGCGCGCATACAACTTGTCGAGTGCGGCAATCGCGTCTTCATCATCGCCTTCCGGCTTCCCCCAGCGCACAATGGCGGCGATGTTCATGCCGAACTGCTTGCCCCAATCGCCCAAATGGTTGTCGCCGATCACACGATAGCCGAGGAAGTCGAAGATGTGGTACAACGACTGCCCGATGATCGTCGAACGAATATGCCCGACGTGCATGGTTTTCGCTACGTTCGGCGACGAATAATCGATGACAATCGTCTTCCCCGCGCCCTGATCATCGCTGCCATATCGCGCGCCAAGCCGTTCGACCTCATCGAGCACGGCAGCCGCCAGGCGCGCGGCGTCGAGGCTGAAATTGACGAAGGGACCGGTTGCGACAATCGATCCGATCAGCGATCCATGCGGTGCGTGCGCTTTCTCAGCGATGCGCTGCGCCAGGTGCGGTGGCGTGACGCCTGCCTCCTTTGCGGCGCGAAACGTCGGAAACGCCAGATCCGCCGGAATATTCGGCTTGGGGGTGACGAGTTCGATCAGATGCCCGGCGACCAATCCGGTCGCGGCAATCGCATGATGCGCCTCGCGCACAAAACGGTCAAGCGCGTACTCCATACCGTCCTCGATATCATACGAACCGGTGGCAGTATACCGGGAACCTGTTCCTGATGCAAATCCCAGGGAGCAGGTCAACATGACATGCCTGTAAGATATTCTTCATCTTTATCGCTTGAACGCCTGTGACGGCATATGGTACGATAGATGCAAGGCGGAACGACTGTATACTGCACTGCGCCCGAAGTGCCTATCCGAATAATCACGGGGATCGATGTCATGGCGAGCGAAGCAGCACCCCCCCTTATACCAATGACGATTGAAGATACCGCATGCGTGTCATTCCGAGCGCAGCGACTTGTCATTCCGAGCCCTTCGCTTCGCTCAGGGTAAACGCAGCGAGGAATCTGAGCGGGTCGTGCACGACCCCTCGTTCTGCTCGGGGTGACCATGCCGGATGGTCACAGGTCATTGGTATTACCCGATAGGAGGCGCGTTCGCAGGCTTTGCTCACGAAAGGCGGCGCTAGCGCCTCTCACAACGACGGCGGCACGGGGTTGTTCGGATAGGTGTATCACTGTGCAATCTTTTCACACCCTATGCTGACTCGCCGGTCTTTTCGTTTGACGATACGCTCCAAAATGACATTGGTGGCGCTTGTGCTTGCGCTAGCGCCACTGATCTTCGTGAGTGCGCTCAGTCTTTCGGCGCTCGACCGCGCCCGCGGCATTGCAGTGCAAACCGCGTCGGATGCCCTGCGCAAGCAAACCGAAGAAGACCTCGCGCGCTGGGTGACCGACAAGGCGAACCTCTACGACGCCAAACTGGAGCGCGTCTATCAACAAGTTGAAACGATCGTCAGCTACCAACCGTTAACGGGCGGCGGGGCGGATGCAAACACCGTCTCTGAACGTGTCTGGGTTGCGCCGGACGGTCCGACGCCCGCAGCGCTACGCAAACATGCCGATACCATCGCACTCGCCCGTCGGTATATCCCGCTCCTGCGCGCATCGGTCGATCAGGAAGGGATGGTGAGCCTGGCATATGTGGCTTTTGAAGATGGCGGCGTGCTCGCTTTCGATCACGACATCACCGATGTGCTGGACGCCATCAAGCCGTTCGATCCGCGCAAGCGCAGCTGGTACATCGCTGCTCGTGAGGCGGGCAAGCCGGTATGGGTCGATACCTATGTCGATGCCAATACCAAGAAACTGACGACGACCTGCGCTGCGCCGCTTTACGACCGGAATGGCGCATTTGCCGGCGTTGTCGGGTTCGATGTCTTACTGGAGACCATCCAGGAGGATATCCTGGCGATCGATATTCCTCCCGGCGGATCGGCGTTCCTGATCAATCAGCGGGGCGATGTGCTACTGCACAACACACTGCTGAGCCGTCAGGGTCAATGGGATCAACCGATTGCAACCGACAATCTCTTGAACGACGCCAATCCGCAGGTGCGCACCATTGCCGGGCGCATGACGCGCGCGGAACAGGGGGTCGAACGCCTGACGCTTCAGGGTGAAGAGGTGTATCTGGCGTTTGCGCCGATCTCCAGCGCAGAATGGAGCGTCGGCATCGTCATTCCCGTAGCCGAAGTCACTGGTCTGGCGCAGCAGGTGAGTGAAGTCATTTCTCTTCGCCAGGAAGTGCTCAGCGGGCAGATCGTCCTTGTCATCATTCTGTGCGTGATTGTCGTCTCGGTGCTGAGCATGCCTGCGGCGTCGATCCTGACGCGCCCCCTGCGCGAGTTGCAGGCGGCAGCACAGCGGGTCGCCGCCGGCGATCTGACGTATCGCGTCCCCGAGGCGGGTGATTATGAAATCGCACATGTCGGGCATTCGTTCAATACTATGACCGACGCGCTCCACGAGAAGATCAACGAACTGGAATTGAACCTGCGTCAACTGGCAGCATTGAACGAGATGTCGAATCAGTTTCGCACCATTGGGTCGGTGCGCGAACAACTCGACGCCATTCCCAAGGGGGTATGCGCGTGCCTGGGGTTTGAACGCGCCGTGCTCTACCTGATCGAACAACGCCATCTCCGTGCAGTGAGCGCCTGGATCAACACAGGCGATGCGGATCAGATCGCTCGTCTGCTGGCGGATGCCGCGTCAATTCCGCTGGAAAGCGATACGATGTCGGCAGATGTGGTGCGGAGCGGGCAGGCAGTGATTATCAGCGACGTGGCGCCGCACAGCGCACCGGCCAATGCTGTGCAGGCGCCGCTGTTCGGACGCGAGAAACGGGTGATTGGCTTGCTCGTCGCCTCCTTCGATGCCGCAGGGCGCGCGCCGACGCCACGCGACGCTGCGCAGTTGATGACCTTCGCCGGTATGTCTGGTCTGGCGCTCGAAAATACGATGCTCTACGCTGGCCTCGAACGTCAGGTGGCGCAGCGCACAGCAGAATTGCGGGCCGCTCTGGCGCGCGCGCAGGAGGCCGATCGTCTGAAGGGTCAATTCCTGGCAGCAGTATCGCACGAACTTCGCACGCCGCTCAATGCCATCATCGGGTTTTCGACCGTCATGCTCGATGAGATCGATGGTCCGATCACGCCGTTGCAGCGTGAGGACCTGAAGATTATCAATCGGAATGGTCGCTTCCTGCTGCACCTGATCGATGAGTTGCTCGATCTGGCGCGGATCGAAGCCGGAAAAATCGACCTGGAACTTGCGCCCCTCGATATGCGCGCCTTGATCGTCGAGGTGACGGAAACGGTGCAGGGACTGCTGCACAACCGGCAGATCGCGCTCAATCTTTTGTTGCCTGAGCGTCTGCCATATGCCTGTGGCGACGCCGCCAGAATCCGCCAGGTGCTCCTCAATTTGCTCTCAAATGCGGTGAAGTTCACGCCACAAGGGAGCATCACGGTAAGCGCTCGCTGTGTGGCCGCGCCCGAGAATCATCCGGGAGCAACGGGTTCGGGCGCCGTCATTGTGCGCAATGGGCAGCGTCTGCATCCCTACATCGCAGTCAGCGTCCGCGATACCGGCATCGGCATTGCGGCAGAAGACCTGACACGCATCTTCGAGGCGTTCAATCAGGTGCGCTCTGGCAACCGGCAGCATGGCAGCGGGTTAGGACTGGCGATCAGTCGCCGTCTGATCGAGGCGCACGGTGGGCGTATCTGGGTGGAAAGCGAACCTGGTAAGGGGAGCGTTTTCACATTTATCCTTCCATGCGCCATTGGAGTTCGCAGCGATCATACCCGCAACGCCGGCGTTGCGGGTGAGCAGGCTGTCCAGCATGTCGAAGTGCAAACCGCTCTTCTTGATAATCGATGATCGACGCTGTGACCATTCTCTATATCGAAGATAACCGCGATAATCAGTTGTTGGTGCGGCGCATTCTGGAGTCGCGCGGGTATGCGCTACAGATTTGCGAAGACGGACCTTCCGGCATTGCGTTGGCGCGAGAGAGCCAGCCGGCGCTCATTCTGGTCGATATCAACATTGCGGGGATGGACGGCTATGAGACCACAACGCGCCTGCGCAGTCTGCCTCATTTACAATCGACGCCGATTGTTGCCATTACTGCTGATGCGCGTCCTGGGACGCGCGAACGCGCGCTGGCTGCGGGATGTGATGGGTTTATCACCAAGCCGATCGATCCCCGCTTGCTCCCCGAACAGATTGCCGAGTTTCTGGGCGGGAAGCGTGAACTGCTGCCCACAAGCCTGGAGACGATCATGCTGCGCGAGTATAATGCCAGGCTTGTCGAGCGGCTCGAGCGGCAGGTGCGCGAACTGAGCGCGCGCAACGCTGAACTGCAAGAGCTTGATCGTCTCAAGAACACCTTCCTTGCCACCCTTTCACATGAGTTGCGCACGCCGCTGACAGCGATCCTCGGTTACCTGGAACTGTTCGAACGGCGCACCCTTGGATCGTTGAACGACGTGCAGGGGCAGGCAATCAACGTGATTGCGCGCAATGCCCGGACTCTGTCGCGCATCCTCAACAACCTGCTCTACTTGCAAGAGGTGCGCTCGACTGAAATCCGGCGCGCGCCGGTCGTCATCCACGAGGTATTGCAGGAAGTCATTGAAGACATGCAACCGCTGGCGCGCGCTGCGAATGTGACATTGTCCGCGTCCCTTCAACCGACTGCTGTGTACATGGGCGACCCGATTGGCATCAGCCAGGCATTGCGCGCCCTGATCGACAACGCCATTAAGTTCACTCCCCCCTCCGGGCGGGTGGATGTGACCCTGATCGATGAACCGTCGCGGGTGTTAGTGCGCGTGGAAGACACGGGGATCGGTATTCCCGCTGAAGCCCAGGAAAAGATTTTTCTCCCCTTCTATCAGATCGATGACACGCTGGCGCGCCCCTACAGCGGCGCCGGGCTTGGTCTGGCAATCGCCAGGCATGTGGTCGAAGCGCATGGCGGTCATCTGACGGTGCGGAGCGTTGTTCAGGCTGGCAGCACCTTTACGGTTGTTCTGCCGCGGGAGTAGGCGCGCTGGCGGAAATGCGCAACAGTAGCCCGATAATGAGAAAGTTCATAATGACCGACGAACCGCCATACGAGATGAATGGCAGCGTAATGCCGGTCAACGGAATAACCCGCAGATTCCCGCCGATGATGATGAAGGTTTGTGCGGCAAGGATCGTCGTCAGGCCGACGGCGAGGAGTTGCTCGAATCCGCGAAAGCGACCGGGAATACGGATGGCAATGGCGTAACCACGAAAGATCAGCAGCAAATATGCGACCAAAACTGCGAGGCTGCCGGCGAGTCCCATTTCCTCTGCCAGTGCAGTAAAGACAAAATCGGTGTGGACTGCCGGAATGACCGTGGGCAGTCCCTGACCAAGCCCTGTACCGAGCACGCCTCCCGACGCCAGCGCATAGATTGCCTGCACAATCTGATACCCGCTGCCCTGCGCCGTGGCCCACGGGTCGAGCCAGATAGACACCCTCGTCTTCACCACAGCCACAATGGTGTACAACACATACGAACCGGCGCCAAAGGCGCACAATCCGGCAACCACATACCATCCGCGTCCTGTCGCCACATACAGCATCGCCAGGAATACACTAAACAGGAGCAGCGCCGCCCCCAGGTCGCGTTGCGCAATAATCAGCCCCATCGCCAGCCCCCACATCGCGATCAATGGGACGAGATACGGTAACGGCGGCAACGGCAGCGGACCAATGCGGTAACCGGCAGCGACCACTTCGCGGTGTTCGTTCAGGTAGGATGCCAGAAAGATAACCAGTACGATCTTGAGCAGTTCGGAAGGTTGAAACAGGAAGAAACCGAAGTTGAACCAGGCGCGCACGCCGCTGTTGTTCGGATCGACGCCAAAGAGGAAGGTCGCTAGAATCAGCGCCACCCCGGCGGTCAACCAGGCGTATCGATGGTGATCGAGCCAGTCCATCAACGAGGTGCGCTGATACCGTCGCAACAGGTCATCCCAGGGGATGAACAGCACGATAGCGCAGATGGCGATCCCCAGCAACACCCAGAGCGCCTGCCGGTCGTCGATCCCGGCGAAACAGGGCGCCAGTGTTCCATCGCGCTGCTGACACTTAATCGGCAGCAGGTCGGGTTCGAGGCGGGCGATCACCATTAATCCCAGCCCGGTAAGCAGCGCCACCAGAGGGAGCACCATCTGATCGGCGCCGGGCAGCCGCCAGCTCAAGCCAAGCGACAGAGCCAGAAAGAGCAGGAAGGGCAGGATCGAGGGCCACAGAATACGCGCCACACCCTGGATCGTGGTCGATGCGGCTGGTCCGTCGGCGCCGGCTAGCGCCACCAATGTGTAGCCGGCCGCAAAGAAGACCAGTGCAATCAGGAGAAGCCGCAGTTCGGCGCTGCGCAGGCGCCACGGACGTCGGAACATGGTCAGATGTTGAACAGAAAATGGCACACATCGCCATCCTGCACGATGTACTGCTTCCCTTCCATCCGTACATGTCCGTGTTTGCGGGCTTCCACCATGCTGCCGGCACGTGCCAGATCGTCGAACGCGACGACTTCGGCGCGGATAAAGCCGCGTTGAATATCGGAGTGAATCACGCCGGCAGCTTCAACGGCTGGCGTACCGCGGCGGATAGTCCAGGCGCGCACCTCGTCAGGACCGGCGGTGAGAAAACTGATGAGCCCGAGCAATTCATACGAGAGCGCAATCACCCGGTTGCGCGCCGGTTCGGTGATGCCCAGATCGTCCATGAAGGCGCGCGCTTCTTCTTCGTCGAGCTGCGCAAGTTCAGCCTCGATCTTGCCGCAGAGCGTCGCCACGCCGCTCCGTCGATGCTCGTAGCGGACCGTCGGCGGATGCTTCAATTGATTCTCACCAATATTGATCGCCAGCAGCAACGGTTTGGCGGTGAGAAACTGATAGCCGCGGAGCAGCCGCTCCTCTTCGGCGGTCAGGTCGAGGTCGCGAATGGGTGCGCCACCCTCCAGCGCTGCCTGAATGCGCACCAGCGCATCACGTTCCACGATGCGCATCTCACGCTCCTTCGCCGACATCTTGCCGATCTCGGCGTTCAGGCGCGTCAGACGCCGCTCGATGATGGCAAGATCGGAAAAGGCGAGTTCCAGATCGACCGCCTCGATGTCGCGTAGGATATCGACACTGCCATCTGGATGCGGCACGGCATCGTCCTCGAATGCGCGAACAACGTGGAGGAGGGCGTCCGCGCCGCTGATATAGTTGAGCACGGCCGGCGGAAGACCGCCGCTCTCGCGCGCGCCGCTGCTCAACCCGCCAATGTCGATATACTGCACATCGGCACAGGTGACTTTTTTGGGGTTGAACATCCGCGCCAGCACATCGAGGCGTGGATCGGGCACCTTGACCGTTGCCAGGTTGGGGGTCAATTGCCCGGAACTATAGGTTGTCGTTTCTGCCGTATCGCCGGTCAGCGCGTTGAACACCGTAGTTTTGCCGCTGTTGGCGAGTCCGATAATGGCAATTTTCATGGAATCGTCAAATATGCATGTGTTATCGGTTCTTGTTGTTCAGTATAGTCTATCTATGCGCTTGCGGCAAGCAGGCGGACGCTCCCCGCCGTGGGGTCTGGGTCAAGGGCGGACAGCACACACCCCCCGTCCTTCTCCCGCAGGCGGGAGAGGGGCGGGGGGGAAGGTGTGCGTCCCACGGGTGGGCGTGCCGGTGTTCGCGCGGGTGTTCTGTCCGCCCTTAAGGGAGTCTGGTCGGCGCGCCCCGACCTGGCGCCGGCATCACTCAGCGCGCTGGCAGACCTGACACAATCCGTACACCTCGAGCCAGTGCCCTTCGATCTTGAAGTTCAGTCGGCGCGCCAGCCCTCCAAGAAGCGTCTCGATATCGCATCCCTCGAATGAAATGACCGTTCCGCACTTGCGGCAGATCATGTGGTGCTGATGACCCTGCTCGACTGGCACATACGCATGTTCGCTTGCCGCGTGTGTTTCCTTCGTAGCGCTCCAGTGAACGCGCGAGAGCCAGCCATCCTCGACCAGCAAATCCACCGTGCGATAGATGGTTGCGCGCCCAATCGGACCGGTCTCGCCGCCAAGATCGCGGAACAACTGCTCGGCGCTGAACGGTTGAGAGTACTGCATGATCCGGTCAAGGATGGCGCGACGCGGGGCGGTCACTCGATGTCCGTGCGCACTCAGGTCTTTGAGTACGTTCTCTGCCCACGACATAGCCAAATCCTCCTGTCTAAACCCTATTTCCTTTAAGGACGCCACTGGCAGTTGTTGTCTCACGGCGTTCCGCAGGGAAATGGTGTAAGATATATCCTTGACCGGACATTATATCACTGTTATGAACTGAGCGATAGTATGAATAATCACTCGCATCAGCCATCGGCTGTATCATTTTTGATAAGCGCGATGGGTATAGCGTTGGGAGCAGTGATGGCATTACTGGTCCTGAGCGGTGCGCCGCCACATACAACCGCCCAATCGGGATACCCCGCCCCGGCCACAACTCCCGCCTACCCGCCGCCAGCCGAGTCGACGGCAACCCGTCCCGCTGCCACGGCAACTCCGGCGACGCCTGCCACCCTGACGGTCCCTGTTCCAGGAACCACGATACCCACAATGCCGACCCTCTCACCGACTATTCGCCCAACCCTGACCGTCGCGCCGTCGCCAACGCGCGTGCCGCCGACGTCGGCGCAGCTGGCTCAGGTTGCCGAAGTCACGCCGACGCCGCCGGGCATTCTGTCGTGCGCACCCGGCCAGACCATTATGATCGGTGGAGTCGCGTCACCGCATGCGCCGCTGCTGCTGTACTTCGGAACGCGGATTGTGAGCGGAGGAAGCGCGCGCGCATCCGGTGATTTTGCTATGCCGCTGATCATGGGAATGGAACGGGCAGGCGAGTATCAGGTAACCGTGCGGGTGCGCGGCACAGGTCAGGTCGTGCGCTCAGTGACATGCCTGGTTCCGCCAACGACTCCAACGCCTGTGCCGCGTCGGTTACGATAACCATGTATGATAGAGAGTAGCGATATTCAGGTTGCCGTTCCATTTGCATCTTGACATGGTTCATGCTATGTTCTATCGTACAGCAGATGCAGGAGGAGCAGTGCAGGCGGTGGACATCGCACACAATGATGCGCCCTGGGCGGAATGGGAACACCTTCTTCGAAGGGCGCTCCATGTCACCGTCTCCCTGTCGGAAGATCAGTTGCTGCTGATACGCGACGTGCATGGTCGCTCCTTTCGCCCGCGCGAACCTGCGCCAGGTATCGTTCCGCGCATCGGCGCCGTGTTGATCGCCCTCTATCCCGATGGCGCCGATTTGCGTCTGCTGTTGACGGTGCGCAGCAACCACGTCGCCAGCCATCGAGGGGAGGTGTCGTTGCCGGGCGGCGCCACCGATCCGGAAGATAATGGACCAGAGGCGACGGCACTGCGCGAATGCGCTGAAGAATTGGGAATTGCGACCGAGACGGTGACCGTACTTGGCACGCTGACACCAATCTATATTCCGCCAAGCAATTTTCGCATCACACCGGTTGTGGGATTCTTGCGCACATTGCCGCACCTCACGATCAACCATCACGAAGTGGAACGGGTCATTACCGTCACGTTGCGCGAACTGCTCAATCCTGCCACGGTTGTGGTCGAACGTTGGACCTTGCACGGTCATGAGGTTCTTGTGCCGTATTTTGCGATTGCCGGCTACAAAGTGTGGGGCGCCACTGCGCTCATTCTCAGCGAACTCGTAACCCGGATGCGAATCGCCAGAATCGCGTATAATGCAGAAGCATCCTGAGACAGAAGGAGCATACCATGACTCTGGATGAAGCTATTGCCGATCTGTCGCAGCGAATCAAAAACGTGAGCCCTGATGCTGTTCTCAAGATTCAGCGTCGCTCGGCTGAAGAGGCTGCGATCCGCGCATATGCGCCAGCGGACCACGAGGAGGCGATCCGATCGGCAACACAGGAAATCACGCTCAAACTGCTCACCGAAGATGGACTGGACGTGCAGGTTTTGGTGTACGACATTGCGACATCGTTGCCAAAGGAACAGTAGTAGGAATGATGTGAGCGCTTTTGGAATATGAGAAACGGGTGATGGCATGATCTCGCTTGGTCAATTGGGGAAAACCGCCGGTATTATTATCGGAGCGGCAGCGGGGATTGCCGGCGTGGGAGCAGTCGCAGCGCTGCGGCGACCGCTTCCGCGCACCTCCGGTACGCTGCCCCTTCCGGGGTTGCAGGCGCCGGTGAAGGTTATTCGTGATCGCTGGGGTGTGCCGCATATCTATGCTGCCGGCAACGATGATCTGTTTATGGCGCAGGGATATGTGCATGCCCAGGATCGGCTCTGGCAGATGGAGTTTCAGCGTCGCGCCGCCTCCGGTCAACTCGCCGAGGTGTTTGGCGCCGTCGCGCTCGACTCCGACCGATTTGTGCGCGTGCTGGGTTTCAGGCGAATAGCAGAGCGCGAGGTAGACACGCTGGACGAGGAAACGCGCCGACTGGTCGAAGCGTATGTTCGCGGGGTGAATGCTTTTATCGAGCAGCACGCCGGCAATCTGCCGATTGAGTTTACTGTTCTGCGCCTGCGTCCACGTCCGTGGACGGTTGCTGATGTGCTGGTGTGGGGCAGAATGATGGCGCTGCAACTGTCGCGCAACTGGCGCGAAGAACTGGTGCGCGCGCGCCTGATTGCAACCCTGGGTGCAGAGCGCGCCGCAACCTTGATGCCGCACTACCCTGACGATCATCCGATCATTGTGCCTCCTGGCATTCAGTACACGCCGACTATGGGACAGTCGGCGATGGAACGGGCGGATGCCACTTCCCGTTTCTTCCCCGATGGCGGAGGGCAGGGCAGCAATTCGTGGGCAGTTGCTGCCCATCGCGCCATCGGCGGGGGCCCGCTGCTCGCCAGTGATCCGCACCTGGCGATTACGATGCCCTCACTCTGGTATGAAAATCATCTGAGCGGTGGCGATTTCCATGTGACCGGCGCCAGCATTCCCGGCACACCCGGCGTTGTTATCGGGCACAACGAGCATATTGCCTGGGGTGTCACGAACAGCGGCAATGATGTTCAGGACCTCTATGTGGAGAAGTTCGATCCGACCGATCCGACCGGGCTGCGGTATGAGTATCAGGGTCAGTGGGAAATCGCCGAACTGGTGCGCGAAGAGATCGTCGTGCGCGGTCAACGCGAAGTGGTGATCGAAGAGGTGCGGATTACCCGCCACGGTCCGATCATTAATGCGCTGACTCCCGACCATGGGCAGAGCGGAACGAATGGTGAGGCGTCGCGTACTGAGCAACCGCTGGCAATTCGCTGGACAGCGCTGCAACCAACCCGCCTGCTGCGGTCGGTCTTCCGCCTGAATCGCGCGCGCGACTGGGAGAGTTTTCGTGACGCGCTGGCTGATTGGACCGTCCCGCCACAAAACTTTACCTACGCCGATGTCGAGGGGAATATTGGTTATGCCCTCGGCGGCGACATTCCACTGCGCGCCCGGGGCGATGGCAGCCTGCCGGCGCCTGGCTGGACGGGTGAATACGAATGGTCGGGCATCATTCCCCACGCTGACCTGCCGCACGTCCTGAATCCGTCGGAAGGGTTCGTGATCACAGCCAACAATCGGATCGTCGGCGACTCCTATCCCTATCCGTTCCCGGCGGAATGGCTCAACGGCTATCGTGCCGAGCGCATCCGACAGTTGATCGAACAGACACCTCGCCACGACGCCGAGTCATTTGCGCGCATCCACGCCGACATTCGCAGTCTGCCCGGCCTGGAACTGGCAGCGCTTGCCGGGCGCCTCCCCGCTGATGAACCGCTGGCACAACAGGCGCGTGATGCACTCGCAACCTGGAATGGGGAGTTGAGCGCCGATAGTATCGGTGGTACGATCTATTCACGTTTGCGCGAGCGCCTGTTGAGCACAATCTATGCCGATGCTGCTGCTACATTCGATGCTGTGGTCGGGTTAGGGGCATTTGCAACACTGCCCGCTCGTGATATGGCACATCGGGCATTTCCGCGCCTGCTACGCCGCCTGATCGAGCGCGACGACCATTTCTTCGGTCAACGCACCACCGATGACATTCTTGCAGCCGCCTGGAATGCAACGCTTGCGGAATTGCGCGCCGAACTCGGCGACGACGTCGCAACCTGGCGCTATGGGCGCATCCATACGCTGACTATCCGCCATCCACTCGGCTCGCTGCCTGCGCTGGCGACGATCTTTAATCGGGGACCGTTTCCGACCGGTGGGGATCTCGATACGGTGAATATGGGATACCTGCCGCGCGAATTCGCTGGACCGCCGTTCTATATTGCGCCTTCGTACCGGCAGATTTGCGATACGTCCGACTGGGATCGCAGTCAGAGCATTCAGCCAACCGGTCAATCCGGGCATCCGGGTAGTCGTCACTATGGCGATTTTGTGCAACCCTGGCTCAATGTGCAGTATCATCCCATGTCCTGGAGTCGTTCGCGGGTCGAAGAGGTTGCCGCCGCCCGGATGACGCTGCAACCGGTGGAGGAAAAAGCAGCGGATGTCGCCATTCCGGCAAGGAGCGCGCTATGAGGTCCATGCGACGCATTCCTCCCGGTCCGGGTCAGGAGTCGGTCTGGGATTATCCGCGCCCACCGCGTGTCGAACCAACATCACGTCGGGTGCGGGTACTTTTCGGCGGCGTGATGATTGCCGACACTCGCCGCGCGCTGCGGGTGCTGGAGACGAGCCACCCACCAACCTACTACATCCCGCCCGAAGATGTTCGGATGGAGTATCTGACGCCAACCGTCCGGCAGTCGTTCTGCGAATTCAAGGGTATAGCCGGCTACTACACCGTCCAGGTCGGTGAAAAACGCGCCGAGAACGCGGCATGGTTCTATGCCCGTCCGTCGCCGGGGTATGAGGCGCTTGCCGGGTATATTGCGTTCTATCCAAGTCGTATGGACGCCTGTTACGTCGATGATGAACCGGTGGTCGCACAGGAAGGGGACTTCTACGGCGGTTGGATTACCTCGGACATCGTCGGGCCGTTCAAGGGCGGTCCGGGGACGTGGGGATGGTAGCGGTGCGATCCATCCGCTCCAGGATGGCGCGGATCAGCGCAGTAACTCGTGGGCGCGCCGACTTGCCGGCATCGAGCACTTCCTGGTGATTGGCGGGCGGTCCGTCCGCCAGCGCCAGGTTGGTGATCAGCGAAAGCCCCATACAGCGCATCCCCATATGCCGCGCAACGACAATCTCAGGCACGGTGGACATGCCAACCGCGTCAGCACCGAGCAGGCGACACATGCGCAGTTCGGCGCTGCTCTCGAATGCCGGACCCGATAGCATCAAATAGACTCCCTCACGCAGCAGAATGCCCAGATCGTCTGCCGCAGCGCACGCCAGCCTCATCAACTCGCGGTCGTAGGCGCCAACCATTGCCGGGAAGCGCGGACCCATGCGCTCATCGTTGGGTCCGCGCAATGGGTGATGGCCTGCCAGCCCTGGCAGAAAAATATGGTCGGTTATGAGCATCAGATCGCCAACGCTCCAGTCGGCGTGCAACCCGCCGGCGGCGTTGGTCGCCAGTAGCGTGGTGCAGCCGAGCGCGCGCAGCACACGCACCGGAAACGTGACCTGCTGCATTGAGTGCCCTTCATAAAAGTGAAACCGTCCACGCATCACAGCCACCGGTTGACCTGCCAGCACCCCGATGACCAGTTCACCGCGATGACCGACGACCGTCGTTGGCGGAAAGCCAGGAATGTCTGTGTAGGGAACCACGACGGGGTTGTCCAGATTGTCCGCCAGTTCGCTCCATCCCGATCCAAGAATGAGCGCAATGCGCGGAACAAGGCTGATGCGCGCAGCAATGATCGAACGGGCGGGTTCGATCAGGTTCAAAAGGTCGTCCACTGTTCCGTCCCTGCGTCATCCGGTGTTCCCGAATGACGCAACTAAATACGACCGAGCAATTCCCGTTTTTTGGCTTCGAACTCTTCCCGCGAGATCAGTCCGCGATCCCGCATGTCTACCAGACGCTGCAAAGCGTGCGACACGCGATCGACATCGGGAAGCATATCTTCGACATCGAGATACGCATCAATGTCACGCTGATCGATATAGGCATAGCCGCGTTCGATATCGTGGCGCGCATCATCCATCGCGCGCTTGAACTCTTGTGGACGAGCCAGACTGCGACATTGACTGACGCCCGACTCAGAGGCGGTCATGATCTCGATGTCACCAAAATTCAAGAGACGCCCTACCCAACTCTGGCGCAGTTCCACTCCGTTGATCCTCTCGACCGGAATATCGACCGCCTCGGTGTTGAAAATACCGCGCAGCAGGATCACGCGCCGATCGGTGACCACGCATTGTTCATTCGACCAGCGCAGATAATCGAGAAAAGCGCTGCCAAGCACAAGGAGGCTGATAACCACGCAGACGATCAACACCAAAACGCCGACTTGCATGCCGGCCAGCATTTTATCGGGAAATGCCACCTGCGAGACGACGCCGGCGGCGATCAACACGCCGATCAGCAGCAATTCGGTCAGAATATTCCCGATCAACACAAACACATGTTGCCGACCAATGTAGCGCACATGCTCACCGCGCCCCAGGAGGGTGTCAATCGCGTTCATCGTCATCTCCTTGAGCTCCGGTTGATCCGACGAACAGGGATGGTTCAGGGTGCTGTCGAACATCGTCGAGGAATGCCAGCGAACGCAGGTCGCGTTCCAGGATATGGCGTAGATAGGCGCGCAGCAACGATTCCGCTTCGGCGCGCGTGGCGGTTGATACCCGCAACTCGCCGGCGATCTCCGGTGGTTGTATCTGCATATAGCGCAGCAACTTGAACGTGGACAGGCGCATTGGCAGCGCCCGACGATCAGCGCCAGCGCATTGTGGGCAGAGCGCACCTCCCGCTGCCGGACTGAACCGATCCGTCGCCTCGGTCAGCCTCACGCCGCACGCAGCGCACTCATACAACTGTGGACGGTAGCCAACTGCGTCCAGTAAGTGCAACTCATAGGCGCGCAGGGTGAGATCGATGGCAGCGCCAGCATTGAGTGCGCGTAAAGCGCCGAGCAACAACTCAAACGCGCGTCGGTTTTCACTTTCTTCCGCGATCAGGCGATCAACCAGTTCAGCGGCATAGTACGCGGCGCCAATGCGTTCGAGATCAGCGCGCAAATGCTCAAAGCGGTCCAACGGACTGCTCTGCGTCACGATGTGCAGGTTGCGTCCAATCGCCAGCATAAGGGTGGTATGAGTAAACAGTTCGATATGCCCTGCCAGGCGACTATGAATCTTGCGCGCTCCCTTCGCAATCACACGCTGCTTGCCCGACGGGGTCAGAATCGTCAGCACCCGATCCGCTTCGCCGCTATCGGATCTGCGGATGATGATTGCTTCACAACGATACACACGATCCCGCAACGCCACCCCCGTTTGTGTACCTTGCCGCAGCGCCGACATCTCTGCGCCAGCATGTCATTATAGACCCCGCAGCAGGTTCTGGTCAATGTTCAATCTCCAAGCCATTCGGCGCGCAGTTGCGCGAAGCGCCCCTCACGAATGCTCTGGCGAATCTCGCGCATGAGTTTGAGCAGGAAAGCGACATTGTGCAGACTGACAAGCCGAATGCCGAGCAATTCCTGAGCGCGAAACAAGTGGTGGATGTAGGCGCGCGAATAACGCTGACACGTATAACAATCACACCACGAGTCCAGCGGTTCCTGGTCGTCGCGCAACGACGCATTGGTCACATTCAGTTTCCAGCGCCGCTGCGCCGGCAGCGTGCTCATATCGCGTACCAGCGCCGTCCCATGCCGACCAAGGCGTGTCGGGCTGACGCAATCGAACATATCGATGCCGCGCGCCACACATTCGATCAGGTCGTCCACATCACCAATGCCGAGCAGGTGGCGCGGCAGATGGTCGGGCAGGTGCGGCACGGTCATATCCACCACAGCACGCATCTGTTCCTTGTCGCCGCCGAGCGAACCGCCGATACACAACCCATCGAATGAGAGTTCACGCAGATATTCGGCGCTTGCTCGCCGCAAGTCGGGAAAGACGCCTCCATGAACGATACCGAACAGTGCCTGATCAGGATTCGGCGGCGCAAATGGCAACCCGCCCGCGCGAGTTTCCTGATGGAATATCAGGCAGCGTCGTTCCCATTCGTGGGTGCGTTCCAGTGAACGAGCAGTGTAGTCGTACCCGGCATGAAACGGCGGCAACTCATCGAAGCAGAGTATGATGTCAGCGCCGATGCCTTTCTGAATCTCAATGCTCCGTTCAGGAGTGAACACATGGGTCGAACCATCGATATACGACTTGAAAATCACGGCATCATCGGTAACCCTCACCATACCGGGCTGCACCTGCTGCGTCGGTCGCCGACCCTTAATTTCGTCGGCAATCCCGCCATACACCAGGCTGAACACCTGAAACCCACCGCTATCGGTCAGGATAGGTCCTTCCCATCCCATGAAACGGTGCAATCCTCCCATGCGCGCAATCAACTCGTGCCCGGGTTGCAGGTAGAGATGATAGGTGTTCCCGAGAATAATCTGCGCGCCGTGGTCACGCACCTCATCAGGGGTCAACGATTTGATCGAGCCGCGGGTGCCGACCGGCATAAACACGGGGGTCTCGATGACTCCGTGGGCGGTGGTGATCCGTCCGATGCGAGCGCGGCTATGGGTGTCGCGCGCCTCGATTTCGAATATCAGCGTCATAAACGTGCAAACGTTAACGTGCGCAGGAATAAAGAGGCTCCATTATACAGGGTTCCACGCGACCCAGGCGATAATGAGGAGCATATACGCCTTATGGCGCCGCCGAATTGGGAGAAGCGCCATTGTCTGTACGTTCGTCGTCGCTGTCGGGATCGTCTGGCGTTATGGTTGGTGTGCTGGATGCTTCAGCAAGATCAGGCGGCGTATTTGGCTGATCCGTTGGCGTGAGGGTGGGTGTAGCGGTCGGCGCCGGTGTGGGTGTGTCGGTCGGCGTGGCGGTCGGCGCCGGTGTGGGTGTGTCGGTCGGCGCCGGTGTAGGTGTGTCGGTCGGCGTGGCGGTCGGCGCCGGTGTGGGCGTCAATGTTGGACGCGGTGGACGAGCAGTTGGCGGCGGTTGCGGCGTCGAACTTACCGAAGGCGGCTCGGTTGGTGGGATGCGGGTCGCCGTTGGCGGCGGCGTATGCGTCGGCGATGGTGTATGCGTCGGCAACGGCGTATCCGTGGGCGGAACCTCCGTCGGTTGCACCGTATATGTTGCAGTTGGCGACGGCGTAGATGTAGGAGAACCAGGCATCGGCGTGCGAGTCGGCAACGGCGCATTCGTTGCCGTCGGTGCAGCCTGACCCGGTGTTGGCGTGGGCCGTGGCGGACGAGCAGTTGGCGGCGGGGTCGCCACAGCCTGAGTAGATTCGCCGTCGGGTGTTGGGCGGTCTTCCACGGAGGGGGTCTGATCGGTCAGATCCACAACCGGCACATCAGCCGATGTCGGGGATGGTGCATCGGTTGCTGCCGGAGTTTGCGTGGTTGATGCCGGCGCTGGCGATGACAGCGGAATCGTGGTTGCAGGCGGCGCTACCGTTGGCTCGATCACCGCGTCGATCTGCCCCTGCACAGTATCGATCAGCGGATTCGCGTCCGGCACCTTTGACGCAAGTTGGAACAGCGTCTTCCGCACCTCATCGATCAGCACATTCACATCATCTGACACATCTGCTGTGCCGATCTGACGGCTTTCCACGACCGCACCACGAACATGCACCGAAAGAATGGCAAGCGGTTCTTCGAGCGCCTGCGGAGTGATCGAATCGTTGCCGGTGATCAGCATTTCAATTTCCAGCATCCGACGGCGGGCATAGTCGATATGCAATTTACTGCGCTGTGCCGGATCGGTGGTGATGGAGAGCGTCAAATCCTCGCGCGCAACTTTCCAGACATACAGTGGATCACCGGGCAGACTCTGCGCAGATGCCGTATCGACCGATGCCAGCAACACCGTCACTGCCAGAGCGCCTGCTAGCACGCGCTGCACTGCGGCTTTGCGAAGTGGACGTAGCAGATGCCCGGTTCTCTGCCGCTGTGCGAGCATCTGACCGGCAAGTGCAGAAAACTCCTGTGCGCCGGTTGGCAGCCAGCGTTCCAGTTCTGGCGGCAGAGGCAATGCCGCCTCGTGGCGCACAAGACCTGCAATCTCCAGCAATGGCTCAAGATTCGCAGCCGCCTGCGGATAGCGCGCCAGGCACTCATCGATAGACGCGCCGCTCAGCAATCGATTGAGCGCCTCATCGAACGCCTCCGCAATGTCCAGTTGTTGACTGCGTCGAACCATCGATCACCACAACCGCGATATATTCAGATCGGTGTCAGGACGCGTCGGCGCCCCCGACCGCACGCGCCATCAATGACTCAGCGGATGCCGATTCCTGATTGAGGATGTGCTGCAATGCCTGAAGAGCGCGATACTGCAATGCCTTGACTGCGCCTTCGGTTTTGCCGATGGTTGTTGCAATCTCCTGATTGGTCATATCGCCAAAAAATTTCAACATCAAGACATGCTGTTGCTCAACGGTCAGTTGTGCGATGGCATGTTGCAACGATAGGCGCTCAAACAAGGACGAGACCGCCTCCTGGCCTCGCGGGTCGGTCACATCGATGGTATCGTCGAGCGAAGAAGCGAATATCTGCCGCCGCCGCGTCTGACCGATCAAGACATTTCCTGCAATCGTGTACAACCAGCCCAGAAACATCTTTTCGCCCCGATACTGTAACCCGCCAATGCCTTTGATGACGCGAATGAACGTCTCTTGCGTCAGGTCCTGCGCCAGTTCCGGTTCGCGCGTGCGCACATACATGTAGCGCAAAATGTGTCTTGCATACCGGGCGTACAACTCGCCGAACGCTATCTCATCGCCCGCTTGAGCGCGAGCGATGATTGCCGGAAGTTCGACGTTTGTGTCGGCAACCATATTTCCCCTGCTGTCCGGTCGATGCTGGTGCTTCTGCCGTCGCTGGTACGAACAGGTTGCCTATTCAATACCAACGCGACCAGATAATCGGGAGTTACGCACAAGCGCGTGATGGAACTAGCGAATATTCTACTTTGTAGTAAGGCGCATCCCTTTCTCATTATAGTCGAACGCCTGGCGCTGCGAAAGACCTGACCCGGTTAAGGTTTGGTCAAATTGCGCTCCAGATAGAGATGCGCTGTACTATGCTGTGTGGCAACGCGCAAGGGTCTGCGCGCGCCTGTCCAGAGCGTAAGAATCCGATAATCACGCTCAACGTGGGTGTGGATAGACGATCTGTTCTCGTCGAGCGATCAACGTGAGCCAGACATCGCTGATGGCAATGCCATATCAGCGCTGCGTGACGCCATTGGCGGATAGACTACGGTCACTACAGGGATGCTTTCAGTCTAATACCAATGACCTGTGACCATCCGGCATGGTCACCCCGAGCGGCGCGAGGGGTCGTGCGCGATCCGCTCAGATTCCTCGCTGCGCTCGGAATGACCAGCAAGGCTGCGCTCGGAATGACCAGCAAGGCTGCGCTCGGAATGACCAGCAAGGCTGCGCTCGGAATGACCAGCAAGGCTGCGCTCGGAATGACCAGCAAGGCTGCGCTCGGAATGACCAGCAAGGCTGCGCTCGGAATGACCAGCAAGGCTGCGCTCGGAATGACCAGCAAGGCTGCGCTCGGAATGACACGCATGCGGCATCTTCAATCGTCATTGGTATGACAGGGGTCGCGGTCGCAGCCGATGGCGGGGCGCAATACACTGGGATAATCGGCGCCGGACAGTTGATGCGCGCCCCGCGCGCCGGGTTGCCAGCACGCAGCGCAGGTGATAATTGTTGGATTCCATGCGCCGCGTTTGCCCACCCAGACTGCGCCGCCATGTCCGCCTGCGTGATCGACTGCCGACAGCGCATTCCCCAGGGTGTGATCGCCACTTCCCGAAAGGCGCGCTACTGCTGATCAAGAATCGCCTGGAAATCCTCGAACGGTCGCGCGCCCACCAGTCGTGTTCCGCCAATATCGAACACCGGACGCGAACGGATGCCAGCGTCCTGCGCGGCGCGAAAATCGGCTTCGATGCGCGCGCGGTGTTTGCGCGATTGCACACAGACGTTATACTCATTCATATCCAGATCGATTGTTTGCGCCAGGTATGTCAGCGCTGCGCCAACATCGCCGGTGGTGTAGAGTGCTGCCTGGTTGCGGTAGATGGCGTCGCGCATTTCCCAGAATTTGCCCTGGTCGCCTGCGCATTCCGCCGCTTCCGCTGCACGCAGCGATTCCTCGCCGAGTTGCAGGAGATGCCGATAGACAATGCGCGCCTTTCCGGTTGCAACATAGGCGTCGATAATTGCCGGTTCCGTCTCTTCCACATGAAAGGCGCATGCAGTGCAGAGAAAATCCGAGAACTCCAGAATGGTCACCGGCGCGTCGGCGTTCCCCAAATAGTGGTATCCTTCCGGCGTGCGTCCTCGCTCCAGTCCGGCTGCCTCGGTGGTTGCCGCCGGTGTGTCGGATGCTGGCGTTGCTACGGCGCTTACCTGCGTTGCGCTTGGAGCCGTGGAAACGATCGGCGCCGATTGTGGCGGCGTGGGTGCGGCGGATGGCGTTCCGCCACACGCAGCAATGATGATCGGGAGGATAATGGCGAGAGGAAGGACTTGATGTTGCTTTATCACGCGGTGTATCCCTTTCGTTGAGAGCATGTTCGAATAACCCCACGGAGTTAAGAACGGAGTGTCATCAGGCATGGATGTTCCTTCCATTTCCCTGGTCTGCACCGTTCGCGATGAGGCGGACAATATTGCAGAACTGATCGATTCGATGCTGGCGCAATCGTTGTTGCCGGACGAGATTGTGATCAACGACTGCCAGAGCCGCGATGCAACGCCACAGATCGTTGCCCGCTACATTGCATGCGGAGCGCCCATTCGTCTGGTGCAGGGCGGTCACAATATCCCTTCGGGGCGCAATAACGCCATTCGCCACGCACGCGGCGCGCTGATCGCCTGTACCGATGCCGGGCTGCGTCTCGAACCGCACTGGCTGGAACGCATCACGGCGCCTATCCGTCGGGGCGATGCCGACGTGGTTGGCGGATTCTTCCGCCCTGCGCCGCGCAGCCTCTTTGAACTTGTGCTCGGCGCGACCAACTACCGTGAGGCGGAAGAGATCGATCCGGCGCGCTTTTTGCCCTTTGGGAAATCGTGCGCTTTTCGTCGTGAGGCGTGGGAACGGGTCGGCGGTTATCCAGAGTGGGCGAATCACTGCGAGGATGTACTGTTTGCGCTGGCGCTCAAACATCTCGGATTTCGCTTCGCCTTCGCTCCCGATGCGCTGGTCTTCTTTCGCCCGCGTTCGTCACTCGCCGCTTTTGCGCGGCAGTACTACTTCTATGCGCGTGGTGATGGCGTCGCCGGTCTCTGGACGCTGCGCCATGCCGTCCGTTACGCCACGTATATCACGGCAGCGATGCTGCTGCTGGCGAGCCGGCGGCATTCGTGGACGCTGGCGCTGATCGCAGCAGGTGCATGCGCGTATGTACGCGATCCGCTGTGGCGTCTACGCCAGCGCGCTCCGGCGCTCGATGGCGTCAGTATGTTGCGCGCGGCGTTGCTGATCCCGGTGATCCGTCTGGTCGGCGATGTTGCCAAGATGATCGGCTACCCCGTTGGTGTCGTCCAACGCCTGCGCTCGGCATCGTTACGAAGAAATGTCGTACATTACCGGAAGAGCGTCACACTACAACAGCACGACCTGACCGATGAGCGACACACCGGCGCGTAGCCGGGCGCCGGGCGCCGGTTGCCATTCGATCAGATCACGTGGCGCCAGCAGGTCGACGCGACTGCCAAAGCGCACACGCGCCAACCGCTGACCGGCGCGCACTCGATCCCCCAGGCGAACCAGCGGCGTGACCGGTTGCCCGGGGATGCGCGCCGTAATCACGAGCAACAGCGGTCCCCACGCTGTCGAAATGCCCAGAAAGAGCCGTTCAGTACGCCGGGCAACGTCGTGTGCGGCGTGAAGGGGGAGCAGGTCCGCAGGGTAATGCTCCAGATAGTCGATTGTGCCAGACGCCGGGCTGCGCTGCACTGCCACATCGAACGGCGAGACGTTGATCGACAGTTGAACAGCGTCGGTATGGAGAAAGCGGTGCTCGTAGAGTTCATTCGTGCCGTGGGCAACGCCGTCGGCAGGCGCGAAGAGCGCATCGGCGTCGTCGGGCGTTGCGCGCTCCGGGTCGCGGCAGAGGAGCGCCGCCGCCGCAGTGAGCGCCAGCGGCAAAGGCGCAAGGCGCGGGCGGACGCGCAGCAGGATGCCGGCAAGCCCAAGCCCGAGGCTGACAATCGGCGTCGCTGCCGGTTCAAAGCCGGGGATACGCGGTAAAGCATCTGATGCACGGTCATTATCGCCCATAGCGGGTGAACCCTTCGAGACGGTCAGACACAAGCGGCAAGGGATCAGCCTTCCTCATCGATCAAGCCCGGCAACAGACGCACCACAATCTGCCCGGCAGCCACATCGAGGGATTCGACCACGTCGTGGATCATTGGCAGCAGCGTATCGGAGCGCCCATGTCGTTCGACGACGATCACATCGTTAGCGCCGGTTTGCAACACCTCGCGCACGATGCCGATCTCTGCGCCGCTGCTCTCAACCACTCGCAAACCATACAGTTGATGAATGAAATACTCATCCGCCTCGAGCGGCGCAGCATCACATTCGCGGATGGTCACCTCTGCGCCGCGCAGCGCCTCAGCCATCGTCCGGTCGGTCACGCCGCCAAGCGTCAGGATCAGCACCCCCGTCTTCGGCTCGCGAATGCGCTGCAAGGGAAACGGGCGGCGTTCTTCGCCCACAAAAACGGTCTGCACATGATGGCGGAGGTGATCGACGCGATCGGTCACCGATCGAACCTTGATCTCGCCGTGTAGTCCAAACGCATCGACCACCGTACCGATCAACAACACCTCATCAGCGGATGGACGGTCTTCCATATCCTTATTCAATATCAACGTGGACGCGCTTATGCCGCCGCGCCGCTGCAACGCTCATCAGGTCGCGGATGGCTTTGGCGACCCGCCCGCTGCGCCCGATGACCTTGCCGGTTTCGTCGGGTGCGACGGTCAGTTGATAGGTCACCGTGTAGCGACCGGTGCGTTCCTTGATCGTCACCGCTTCTGGATGATCGACGAGACTGGTCGCCAGGTATTCCAGCAACGCCTTCATACAGACCTACCCCTCAATTGGTGTCACCGGCGCCGGTTTGCCATCGGCATCAAGGACGCCAACCTGTTTCAGCAGGCGCACGACCGTTTCCGACGGTTGAGCGCCGACTCCGAGCCAATACCGCACACGATCCGCCTTCACATTGAGTTCTTTCGGCTGGCGCACCGGATTGTAGTGCCCGACAATTTCGATGAACCTGCCATCGCGCGGTGCGCGCGAATCGGCGACGACCAGACGATAACTCGGTTTTTTGGTCTTGCCTGTGCGACGAAGACGAATGGTAACCATTGTGCTGATTATTCCTCCACTCCTGTTGACTAACGCAGCCGGCGCATCAACTCACGCGGGTCGATGCCACCTTTGCCGCCCATACGTTTCATCATCCGCTGCATCTGACGGAACTGATTGACCAGTTGAGTCACTTCCTGCACCTGCGTACCGCTGCCACGCGCAATACGTTCCTTGCGCCGCCCCTTGATCAGATCCGGGTTGCGGCGTTCTTCCTTCGTCATCGAGAAGATAATCGCCTCGATCTTCTTCAAGTCCTTTTCGGTAATAATCTCCTCGCGCGCCAGTTTATCAAGCCCCGGAATCATGCCGAGAATTTGCTGGAGCGGACCAAGTTTACGCATCTGCTGCATCGAAGCCAGGAAATCCTCGAAATCGAACGACCCCTTGACCAGTTTCTTCTGCATCTTGCGCGCCTGCTCTTCATCGTAGATCGCCTCGGCGCGTTCGATCAGCGACAGCACATCGCCCATCCCCAGGATGCGCGACGCCAACCGATCCGGATGGAACGGCTCAATCGTACTGGCTTCGACCTTCTCGCCCGACCCCAGGAACTTGATCGGCACGCCGGTGACGGCGCGCACCGACAAGGCTGCGCCGCCGCGCGCATCACCATCGATCTTCGTAAAGATAATGCCGGTCAGCCCGACGCGCCGGTTGAACTCCTCGGCAACGCGCACCGCTTCCTGCCCGATCATCGCATCCACGACCAACAAACGCTCCACCGGTTCGACGGCTGCGTTGATCTGTTCGAGTTCCACCATAAGCGGCTCATCGATCTGAAGTCGTCCGGCAGTGTCGATAATGACGTGCGTGATGCTCTCGTCGCGCGCGCGGCGCACAGCATTGCGCGCAATGTCGGGCGGGCGGGACTGAGCGCCCTCCGAATGCACCGGAATGCCAAGTTGCCGCCCCAGCGACTCGAGTTGGGTAATGGCTGCCGGGCGATAGATGTCGGCAGCGACCAGCAGTGGACGTTTGCCCTTCTTGCGCAGCCAGAGCGCCAGTTTGGCGGCGGTCGTCGTCTTGCCGGAACCCTGCAAGCCGATCAGCATAATGATCGTCGGACCCGGGCGCGCTTCGGCGAGCGGCACATTCGCCTGACCGAGCAGATCGATCAATTCCTGGTGAACGATCTTAATGACCTGCTGCGCTGGCGTCAGACTTTTCGTGACCTCTTCACCGACGGCTTTCTCCGTCACACGCGCAACGAATTCGCGCACCACCTTGAGATTGACGTCGGCTTCGAGCAGCGCGATGCGCACCTGCTTCATCGCCTCGCGCACGTCCTCCTCGGTCAGTTTGCCTTTGCCGCCGAGTTTTTGGAAAACCGCCTGCAATCGGTCGGAGAGACTCTCAAACATGGCGCCACTCGCTCTTCACGCAAAAAAGCGGCGCTTCACCGCTCTAACCTGCACATTGTAGCCAGAATTCGCTGCTGCGTCAAATTATACCAATGACCGGTGACCATCCGGCATGGTCACCCCGAGCGGAGCGAGGGGTCGTGCGCGACCCGCGCAGATTCCTCGCTGCGCGCGGAATGACAAGTCGCTGCGCGCGGAATGACCAGCATGCGGCATCTTCAATCGTCATTGGCATTATCCGTACAGCGCCGCCAGAATGCGCGTCGTGATCAGTTGCTGGACAATCCCTGCCAGCAGGAACATCGGCAGGATGACGAAGAGCCACACTTTACCGAACTGCGCTAGCGACCAGAGGATATTCTGCCCGACGGTGAACCCTTTTGGCGGAGCCATCACGGCGGCGCCGATGCGGATGCCGAGCGCCGCGCCGAGCAGGGCAGCGGGCAGTTCGATGATGCCATGCGGCAGCACATAGCCAATCACAAACTGAAGCGGGCTATCGGGTCCCAGCGTCAGCCAGTCGCCGCCGCCTGCCATCAGCGCCCCGGCGATGTACCCGATGCCGCCGAAGGCGAAGAACGGCACCATGAGCGAAAAGATGCCGAACGTGAAGGTTGCCAGCAGCGCCGTGATCAGCAGGCGCGCGCTGTTGGCGATGCCGGTGAAGATGCCAAGCGCCAGGCTCGGCTCCGGCGTGATGCCGACGCGCCCCGGCGACTGCCCGATCCGGTCGAAGAAGCCTCCGAGGAGCGGACCGCACAGCGCGCCAGCGATTGCTGCCAGCAGCGCCACGAGCAATGGCGTGCGATAGTCGCGCAGGAGCGCAGGCAGGTCGTGCCGGTAGAACCGACGCAGCGAGAACGGCGCGCCGGTGTAGGCCTCCGGCGGCGTGCCTGCCGGCTGATACTCACGCGCAAACGTCAGGAATGTTTGCGCGATATGGCGCAGGTTCAGCTGCTCGTGCTCGCGCGATAGAATCTCTTCACGGTTGAACGCCCCCATACCGGTGCGTGTCAGCACTGCGGCGATCACGAGCAGGAGCGCGACCGCCAGCCAGAGCACGTCCCAGCGGCGCGCAATGATCAGGAGCGCTTCGAGCTGAATGGTTGCCGCCGTCGGCAACAACACGAAGCTTGCCAGCAGATTGGCGGCGCGAATACTCGTCGTATGGCTCGAAATGATCACGGCTCCGGCGACCATGACCACCGCCTTCACCAGGATCAGGAGCAGCACCACCACCAGATACTCGAACGTCAGTCCATCGAAGAAGAGGTCGGGTTCACGCACGCGCAGCGAGATGCCAAAGATGGTCATCGCCAGGAGCGACGACATGAGCGGCGGAATGAGCGCAGAAAGGAGTTTCCCCAGGTAGAGCGCATGGTCAGAGAGGGGCATCGACAGCAGCGCTTCCAGGCTGTTGCGCTCCCGTTCGCCGACGAACGACTCGAGCGCGGTGATCAGCGAAAATGATGCGGGAATGAAGCCGACCAGCAACATGGCGAAAGGAATGAGACGAACGACCGACCCGCGATCGCCGACAAAGTCGATTGCCACGCTCGATGCAGCGATCAACAGTTGTGGCAGCACAAATGTGAGAATAAAGATTGGCACAAGAATACGCCAATCGGTCAGTGTGTCGTTGACTTCACGGCGAACAATGATGCGTATCGCGCTTACAGCGGACATAACCAGACCTCAAGCCTCCATATGCTGCTCAGGCATCAGCGAATGAAGCAGCAGGCGCCCAGACTGTGTCCTTCTGCGCATCTGTGCAGATACATGCGTCAGCCCACGAACGAATGCCTCTGCTCCAGAACGTTCAACCCTCAACCTTCACCATCTCCTCCGACGTCGATTGATCGGCTGGCGATGATCGGTCGTGTCGGGCGGATGGCTCAACGGATGGTCCGGCATCGGTTCGCCCGTTGCCGGCAACGATTTCGAGGTAGACATCTTCCAGGCGACGCGGCAGTTCATTGAGCGCCACAATCGGAATCCCCGCTTCTGCCAGCCGCGCGACGATCTGGGGATTGACGTGGCGCGCATCATCGGTATGGTAGTACACCCGTTCGTCATCGATACGCTCGATCGACACCATGCCATCGAGTACCACGACGGCGCGCTGTGCGGGGGTTCCCAGGCGGAGTTCCCACCGTGGCGCTCCCAGAAACTGGCGGGTTAACTGAGCACATGTGCCCTCGGCGACAATCGAGCCATTGCGGATAATCACGATCCGGTCAGCAAGTTCCTCCGCCTCGGTCAGATTGTGGGTTGTGAGCAGAATCGTGCGTTTAGCGGCGCGTAGTTCCAGCATCGCATCGCGCACCTGACGGGCGCTGTGCGGGTCCATTGCCGTGGTCGGCTCATCCAGGTAGAGCACCGGGGGATCGTGAATGAGCGCCCGGATCAGGGCCACCTTCTGCTTCATGCCTTTCGAGAAACTGTCGAGTCGTTTATTGCGCGCCTCCCATAGCCCGAACTGACGCAGCAACTGTTCGGCGCGCCGGGCGCTTTCAGTGGCAGACATACCCTGCAATGCGCCGAAGAAGCAGAGGTATTCCTGCGGGCGCATGCGCAAATAGAGACCGGGAAACTCGGTGAGCAACCCGACAACCCGGCGCACGTCGCGCGCCTGTTCGACAACATCGTACCCTGCCACACGCGCGTACCCCTCCGATGGACGCAGGATCGCACCCAGCATACGAACCGTCGTCGTTTTCCCAGCGCCGTTGGGTCCCAGCAACGCAACGACTTCGCCGGGATCGACGGTGAGCGACACATCGCGCACGGCGTGGAACGCTCCAAAGACTTTGTGCAGATGACGGGCTTCAATCATATCTGATGGGGACCGGAATCCGAAGAGAGCGCCATCGTATCGCGCTATGCGCCCCGCAGACGCAGCCTGCTCCCCGGCGCACCGGCGATGTTCCTGCGCTTAAGTATACCAGCCTGTGCGCGTGATCGACAGGCGTCGATGATTGCAATATCGATGCAACCTTGTAACAACGCAGTGTGGTATAATGCGCGTCAGCAGAGGGATGAACATAACATATTATCATTCCGGTGGAAGCCGGTAGCGTTTCAGGAAGAGGTTCGCGTGGGGTTCAACCCGCTTAACTCGTTTTTTGGCGCACTCAGTCGCGATCTTGGCATCGATCTCGGCACTGCCAATACCCTGGTTCACGTGCGTGGCAAAGGGATCGTCATTAGCGAGCCATCAGTTGTTGCCATCGACAAGAAAACCAAGGAGGTCAAAGCCGTCGGCGCAGAAGCCAAGGCGATGGTTGGCAAAACACCCGCCAACATTATCGCGGTGCGCCCGCTGAAGGACGGGGTCATCGCCGATTTCGAGGTCGTCGAAAAGATGCTGAAATACTTTATCAGCAAAGCGCACGACCGATCACTCGGTATTGTGTCGCCGCGTCCTCGGGTCGTTGTTGGTGTGCCGTCGGGTGTGACGCAGGTCGAAATGCGCGCGGCGCGTGATGCGGCGCTCAATGCCAGTGCGCGCGAGGCGTATGTTGTGGAAGAGCCGATGGCGGCGGCCATTGGTGCGGGCTTGCCGGTCGATGAGCCGGTCGGCTCGATGATTGTCGATATTGGCGGCGGTACCACGGAAGTTGCCGTGATTTCGCTCGGCGGGATTGTGATCAATCACTCGATCCGCACCGCTGGCGATGAGATCGACGAGGCGATCATCCAGTTCGCCCGCCGTGAATACAATCTGCTGATCGGCGAGCGTATGGCGGAAAAGGTCAAAATCGCCGCCGGAAGCGCCTATCCGCTCGATGAAGAGATTCGGGTCGTGCTGCGCGGGCGCGACTTGCTGACCGGTTTGCCGAAAGCAGTGGAGATCTCCAGCGTCGAACTGCGTGAGGGCATTGCCGGTCCGGTCAATGCGATTGTCGCTGAGGTGCGCGCTGCGTTGGAAGAGACGCCGCCTGAACTGGTGGCGGATATTATGGAGCACGGGATTGTGCTCGCCGGCGGTGGCGCGTTGCTGCACGGTCTCGACCGGCGGATCGCTGCGGAAACGAAGATGCCGGTGCACGTTGCGGAGGACCCGCTCTCGTGTGTGGCGCGGGGCGCGGGGAAAATGGTCGAGGAGTTCGAAAATCCGGTGTATCGCGATATCCTGACCAGTGCGCAACGTACCCGTCGCGTCCGTTATTGATGAGTTCAACCCATGCTGCGCGATCGTTCCTATCGCCTGGCCCATCCGGCGCGGCGCTCACCATTGCTGGTGATTCTGCTCGTGCTTGCGGCAGCGGCGCTCCTGGCCGCCGATCAGGCAGGGTTGCTCGGTCCACTGCGCACCCACGCGCAGACGTTCATCAGCCCGGTGTTGGGCAGGTTGCAGGGAGTTGGTGATTGGATGAGCGCCATCCCCCGGCAACTGAAGAGCGATCCGGCGCTTCGGGCGGAAAATGAGGCGCTGCGCGCCGAGATCGCCGATCTCAAGGCGCGTCTGATCGAAGCGGATGCGCTCAAGTTCGAGAATGCGCGGCTGCGCGAGCAGGTGCGTATCGAACAGGCGTATCCCTGGCAGTTGCTGGGAGCCGATGTGTTGGCGCTCACTCCCGACTCCGGCAGACGCCTGGTGCTGATTGCCGCCGGCGCCGATCAGGGAGTGCAGCCGGGAATGGCGGTGATCGCGCGCGAAGGAAGTAATCCGCCTGCCTTGATCGGTGTTGTCGAAGCCGTTGGACCGCGAACCGCTGCTGTGCTGCTGATGACCGACTATAGTAGCGCATTGAGCGCGCAGGTGTATCACGAAAACGATGTGGTGCGCGGTGTGGTGCAGGGGCAGTGGCAACGCGGATCACGTCTGCTGCTGCACTCGGTTGCGCGTGATGCGCCGCTGGCTGCTGGCAATACCGTGGTGACGGCTGGACTCTCGGCGGAGTTGGACATCGATCTGCCGCGCGCTTCCGTGCCGCCCAATGTGCCGATCGGGATCATCGAAACGGTGCAGGAAACCGGGCGCGAGCGGATTGCCAGCGTGCGCCCGTTTGTCGATCCGGATCGGGTGCGCTACGCATGGGTCGTTCTCGCCAACGACGAATCGAAGAAGTGATTGCGTCCGAAGTGGCTCTGCTCGCAGCATTGCTGGTCGTGGCGCTGGTGCAGACGACGCTGCTGCCGCGTCCCTTCGATGTGACGTTCAATCTGCTGTTGTTGCTGACAATCTGCTACGGGTTGATTGCCGGAACGACATCTGCCGCGCGCTGGGCATTCTATGGGGGGCTGGCACTCGACCTGTGCGCGATGACCCTCTTTGGTCTGCATGCGCTTGCGCTGCTGGCGGGCACGGTCGGCGCAACCCAGGCATTGCTGCGCCTGAGCCGCGATAACTGGCTTGTGCCGGTTGTCGGAGTTGCATTGGGGAGCGTGATCTATCATGGGGTCTATGCGCTCCTCTCCGCGCTCCTGGTGGCGCCGCTCGATCTTCAGGGGTATGCACTGTATGTGCTTCTGCCCGATACCTTGATGGCTACCATTCCCTCCCTGCCGGTCTATCTGGTCTTTCGCTGGTATGAAAACCGGGTACGGCGGAGTGTGCCGGTGGATGTGTATTAGAGAGGCGCACAAGGCGTGTATGAATATCAGTCGCCTGGCAGGTCTTCAAATAATCGCTCTTCTCATCTTTGCCATCCTCGTCGGGCGGCTCTATCAGTTGCAACTGGTCGAGGCGCAGGCGGAGCAGTTCCGTTATACGACGGCAGTGCGCGTTATGCGCTATCTGCCGATGCGCCCGCTGCGCGGCGAGGTGTTCGCCAGCGATGGGAAAACATTGCTGGCGCAAACGGTTCCGATCTATACCGTCGCGGTCCGTCCTGCCGATCTGCCCGCCGATCCTGTGGCGCGCGCGCAAGTCTTTGCGCACCTCAGTCAGACGATCGGTATCACCAGCACCCTGATCGTTTCCCCCGCTGCCGCGCTTGATCGCGACCCGGTGTTGCGCAGCGATCTAAACCAGGGTCTTGGCGCCGAAGCCGTCGCGCGCGCGCAGCGCGTCGAACCGCCGCTGACGGCATCGTTTGCTGTGACTCCCGACCGGCGCGCGGCGCTCGACGAATTTGCAACCCGCTATCATCGCCTGGTTCAGATCGAAGCGTCGCCGGAAGCGCTCGATGATGCGCCGGCGCCGGGACCATCCCCGCTCACGGTGACACTGACGATTTCGCCAGCATCGGCGCTGCAATTTAATCTGGCTTTGCGTGAAGACCTTACCGGAGCCGTTGGCGAACAGGCGGTTACGGCGCTTGGATCGCCGGTGTCGTGGCTGCGTATCGAAGCATCTCCTTCCTCGACCCTTCACGCGCTCCGTTTGTCCACAGCGTATAGCGATGTACTGACCCTGGAAAATCCGGTTGCGGCAATGGTCGAACGCGCGAATATTCCAGGCTACCAGACCCTGACGATTCGTGAGGATATTCCGCATACCGTTGCGCTGGCGCTGATCGAAAACGCTGCCGCGCTGCCGGGGGTTGTTATTGAGCAGGATTATCGCCGACGGTATCCGCTGAGCGCCGAAACGCCGTCACTGTCGTACATTTTGGGATATATCGGTCGTGTGAATCAGTGTGAACTGGTGCGCCAGAATCCAGCGCGCTCGTGGATGAGCGGGTTGCTCGATTCGATTGGCAATTCAATCGAGTGCGGCATCATTCAAAAGCAGATCAACCCCTATGAATTGGGGTTGCCGCGCTATCTCCCCGATGATCGCATCGGCAAATTCGGCGTCGAAGCCAGTTATGAAGAAGAGTTGCGCGGACAACTCGGCATGCAGGAAGTGCTGGTCGATGCGCTTGGTCGTCCGGTGCGTCCGCCGCAGACGATCAAAGCGCCGCGCGATGGGCATAACCTGGTGTTGACCATCGATGCGCAATTGCAGCGCCAGACGGAGATCATCCTGCGCAATTGGATCGATGAAAGTGAGCGGCGGCGGCAGACAATGCCGGATCGCTTCGCCTATAAGCGCAATTACGATCCGATCCGCAGCGGCGTGGCGATTGTCGTCGAAGTAAAGACCGGGCGTATCCTGGCGATGGTCAACTGGCCCGCCTACGACAACAATATCTGGGACCCGGCGCGCAGCGCCGAACTTCAGGAGTTCTTCTTCCCCAGCGATCCAGAGAAGCAGAAAGAACTGGCGCGCCTGTCGCTGCAAACGAACCGCGCGATCAGTGGCCAGTACCCGCCCGGTTCGACCCTCAAGCAGTTCGATGCCGCCATCGCACTCCAACGTGGGGTGATCACCGAGCATACCACCATCCGCGACCCCGGAAGGTTACTGGTGGAAGACCAGTATGTGCCCGGCGTCGTCTACCAGTATGTCAACGCCTCATCGCGCGACAACGGCAAGATCGATGTTCGTCAGGCGCTGAAGGTGTCGTCGAACATTTTCTTTATGTCGGTTGCGGGTGGCAACCGCGAGAATGTGATTAACCTGAAACCGGAAGAACAGATCATTGAGAAAGGATTGGGGATCTCGGCGCTGGCGGAAGGTCTCGGTTGGTTCGGCTTTGGCGAGCCGACCGGCGTGCGCTTGCGGGGTGAGGAGGCAGGGCGTGTGCCGACCCCTGCCTGGAAGCAGCGGGTGCTGCGTTCGGCGTGGACAACGGGTGATACCTATAATGCGGCCATTGGGCAGGGCAATCTGGAGGTGACCCCGCTGCAACTGGTGATGGCGTCGGCTGCGATTGCGAACGATGGGCTGCTCTACCGTCCGCAGATTGTTCGCGCGATTACCGATTCCAGCGGCAATATCATCCGCGAGATTCAGCCGGAGTTGATCCGCCGTGTGCCCATCGACCCAAAGCACCTTCAGGTCGTGCGCGAAGGGATGCGCCTCTCGGTTACGGAAGGACCAAACATTGCCGCGCGCGATCAGTGTTCCGGGTTGAGTATCGCCGGTAAGACCGGCACCGCTGAATTCGGTCCACTGATGACCATACCTGCTCCCGATGGCAGAGGAACGCGCGAGGTGCGTCAAAGCCACGCCTGGTTTGTTGGTTTTGCTCCTTACGACAATCCTGAGATCGAAGTGCTGGTGTTGGTCGAGGGGGCGGGCGATATGAACGACGGTTCAGCCACAATCGCCGTGCCGGCGGTGACGCAGATCATGCAGGCGTATTTCGGCATCACGCCTCCCGACCCCCTGCCGCGCGGCTGCCAGCAGGATATGCCGCCGCTCCCGCCGCGTTTCAGTGCGCCATCCGCCACTCCTGTCACCGGACCGCAACCGAATGGGCAAAGGCGCTAGCCGGAGAGATGCCCCCATGATTGGTCGAAGAGATGAAACCGTGCTCCACCATCGTCGCCCTCGCAGCGGTGCAGAAGTGCTCCGTCTCTGCCGGAGTGTGGCTCTGGTCGTCCTGATCGTCGCGCTGATCTGGATGCTGATGCCGGCAGGCGTGCTGGCGCAGGACGTGGTTTCCACGCCAATGCCCACCGTCACGCCATGGGGCGGACGACGCGGCGTGATGCCTGGCGGCGCAGCGCCGTTGTTCCCCTACTGGCTTGCTGCCATTCCGATCATTGCTGCGGTCATCGCTCTGATCGTCTGGCGCACCCGGCGCGCGCGTTGACATCTGGGTCTGCGCTTCTTGTGCCACACAGGTTTCTGGGGCTGTCTCTTCACACGGATTGATGTCTCAGCGTGTCCAAAATTGCGCATCGCGTAGTCTTGCCAATGACGATTGAAGATGCCGCATGCGGGTCATTCCGCGCGCAGCGACGGGTCATTCCGAGCCCTTCGCTTCGCTCAGGGTAAACGCAGCGAGGAATCTGCGCAGGTCGCGCACGACCCCTCGCGCTGCTCGGGGTGACCATGCCGGATGGTCACAGGTAATTGGCAGTCTGACCATCAGAATGTCTCAGCACCGCTGATAGTGACTCGCGTTGTTGGTGACCACCACCAGCCCGTGTTCGAGACCAGTTGCCGCGATCAGGATGTCAGCATCCCCGATTAAGGCGCCCCGCTGATGCAGATCGGCATAGATGGCGGCGGCGCGCACCACGATTGCATCCGTGAGCGGCAGAATGGCGCTGACGCTACAGAGCCGATCAAAGGCGACCAGTTGGGCGGTCGCGTGCTTCGCGTATAAGCCACGGAGGATTTCGTAACGGGTAAGCATGGAGAACGTCAGGCGGTGATGCACCCCCAGATACGCACGGGCCCTCGCCAACGCAACGGGGTGCTGGCGCATCACTGCCGAGAGAATGTCGGTATCGAGCAGGGACGCGCGTATCGGTTGGCTCATCCCTGGTCACCGAAGAAATTCTGCCGCTGGAGGGCGATTTGCTCAACCTCCGTAATGTCCTGTGGTGAGAGCCCTGCGTAGACATTGGCGGCGAGCGCCAGAATCGTGTCGGGCGACTCCTCGGTCTCGACCACCAGCCGCACGCGTTGCCCCTCACGCAAGGGGATGTTCGGTGGCCGGACTAAACGGAAGCTGCCATGTTCGAAAATGGCCTCAAGGGGTTCGGTGGTCATCCGCTCCTCCTGCGCCGTGCAGCAGCGCGACCAGAACGTTGTTCTGTCACGGAACAGTATAGCATGGTTTGACTGATCTGGCGTGAAAAGGCGGGGCAAGTGTGCCGTCCAACGAATCGCGGCTAAGCTCGACTTTATCCATTCGGTAGACGAAAAACGGGAGGCAGGGTACGCTTGGCTAGAACCCAACTACCACGAAGGGGCCAGCCATGCGCAACCTGCCACGAGCGATTATACCGGTCCTCCGCAAGTTCGAGTTGCTGTTTAGCGAGCGTGTATGGGAATGGGCGAAGATACTGCTCATCGGCGCCATCCTAGCCCCCGGCAAGCGCACGGTCACTTCGGCGCTGCGGGTGATGGGGCTGAGCGACGATGCGCAATTCCAGAACTACCATCGCGTCCTCAACCGCGCCGTCTGGTCGCCCTACGCCGCCAGCCGCATCCTGCTGCGCCTGCTCGTCGACGCCTTCGTTCCGTCCGATACGGCTATCGTGCTCGGCCTCGACGACCATATCGAGCGCCGGCGCGGGGCCAAGATCAAGGCCAAGGGGATCTACCGCGACCCTGTCCGCTCGTCGCGCTCGTTCTTCGTCAAGACCAGCGGCCTGCGCTGGTTGTGTCTGATGCTGCTCGCCCCCATCCCTTGGGCCCAGCGTGTTTGGGCCTTGCCCTTTCTGACCGTCCTGGCGCCCTCCGAGCGCTGCCATCAGGAGCTCGGCAAGCGCCACAAACAGCTCACCGACTGGGCGCGTCAGATCATCTTCCAAGTCCGTCAGTGGCTGCCCGAGCGCGTGCTGGTCGTTGTGGCCGACAGCAGCTACGCCGCGCTCGAACTGCTTGCCGCCTGCCAGGGCTTGCCCAACCCCGTTACCGTGGTCACGCGCTTGCGCTTGGATGCGGCCTTGTACGACACGGCGTACGTGCACCCAGCAGGGCGACCCGGTCGGCCGCGCAAGAAAGGCGCACGGCAGCCGACCCTGGAGCAGCGGCTCAGCGACCCGACCACAGACTGGCAGCACACGAGCGTGCGTTGGTATGGCGGAACGACGCGAACGGTGCGGCTGGCATCGGCAACGGCGGTCTGGTATCACAGTGGCTTGCCGCCGGTGAGCATTCGCTGGGTGCTCATTACCGACCCCGATGGGAAGTTTGAGGCCCAGGCGCTGCTGAGCACGAACCCGGCGGCTACCCCCAAGGAGATTGTGGAGTGGTTCGTGATGCGCTGGCAGGTGGAGGTCACGTTCGAGGAAGCGCGAGCACACTTGGGCATCGAGACCCAGCGCCAGTGGTCGGACCTGGCGATCCTGCGTACGACACCGGTGCTGTTGGGGTTGTTCTCGCTCGTGACGCTGTTCGCCCATCACCTACTCCAAGCAGGCGAGTTGCCCGTGAGGCAGGCGGCCTGGTACACCAAGGCGCTGCCGACCTTCAGCGACACACTGGCCTTCGTCCGCAAGCAGCTCTGGCCGGTCACCATTTCTTGGATGTCGCCTGCGGAAGCCGACATGGTCAAAATCCCGAAGTCGTTACTTGTTCGCCTGACTGATGCGCTCGCCTATGCTGCGTGAGCGGCACAGATGGATAAAGTCGAGCTTAGGCGACCGACACTGGCGAGCGCCTGCTTCCCCGATGGCGTCGCCAGGCGCAGACGCACCCATTCGACGCGAATCTCGCCGTCGTCACCCATCCCAACCGGATCGAACCGCAGGCGGGTGATTATGCCGTGCCATCCCGACGCTTCCCGGAGATCGATGACGTAGGTTACGGCTTCGGCTGTCTCTGCCAGTTGCCAGCGCACGGAATATTCCTCGGTCAACGCGCCATCGATTCCGGCATAGAAGAGTTGCGCGTCGCGGGCGCGCGTGCCGTTCGCCATCCGAATCTCGATGGCAGTCACCTCGCGCGCATCGAGGTTCAAGAGCGGACTGAGCAGCGCCGGGTCGATGCCGGGACGGAAGCGCCATCCCCCATCAAGACGTTCACCCGCGACGTTAAACGCCTGCCAGCCCATCGCATCGCGCTCGAAGACCCATCCGCCCGCCAGCGCCGTTTCAGTTGCGGAAGGCAGCCGCCGGTAGGAGGGAAGCGGTTCGGCCAACGCAAGATCGACCAGCGTTGCGTGATATGGCGCAAAGCATCCATCCACCTGCGCTTGCGCGATGCCGTGGCGGTTCAGCACCCGTGGCGGCGGATGGAGCGCTTCATCGGCGATCAGCACCGCCGCGCCGGCGCGTTGCGCCGTGGCAATCCGGCTGCGGATCGTCGCACAGGCGTCATCCCATGATCCGCCGCTGTCGAACAGCGCCTGGTTGAGCGACAGAAAGTTCTCGCGGCGCTCATAGTAGGGCAGGTAGAGTTCCTGCAATCCATCAGGAACAATCAACAGATCGGCCGGTGTGCTGCGCGCTGCCAGTTCACGCGCAATCAGGCGTTGCAGGTCAGTTGACGGATCGCCACGCCGGACGATAGAACCATAATTGCCCCACGCAATGACTCCAACAATTGCCAGGGATGTCCAGACCGGTGCGCTCCACCAGCGCGCCCGCGCGAGCGCTGCGGCAAACACCAGGCATGCCGGCGGCAGACTGGCGATCCAGAACTCGATATTATCCGGTTCCCACCAGGCGAAAAATGCGCCATACGTTGCGAGCCAGGCGATCAGCGGCGTGAGCGCGACCCGGTTTCCCTGTGCATCATCCTGCTCGCCGGTCGGGATTTGGGAATGCCTGCCCCACGCCCACGCCACGACCCCGCCGAGCGCCAGGTAGAACCAGCCGCCCCCTGGTTGCGCCAGCGTGTCGCTCAGACCGGCGCCGAGATCGGCAATCGTTGCAACCGTCAGCGGACCGCCCCACCATCCGGTGCGCGCATACTCCGTGAGCCATGCCAGCATCTCCGCAGGCGCGCGAAAATTGCTGACGACCAGCATGGCGTAGAGGTAGGGCATCGCCACGATCAATGCCAGCGCGACTGCATACCCGCTCCAGCGACCGACGGCCGCGCGCGCACTGCCAGGTTTCCAGGCAGTGCGCAGGTCGGACAGGGCGCTCAATACAATCGGCGCACAGAGCAACACATTCGTCTGATGGAACAGCACCGCGCCACCCTGTGCAATACCCAACGCCAGGCAGCGGCGCGCCGTCCAGGGTGTTGGGCGGGTCATCAACGCCAGACAGACGATCAGAAAGAACGTCGCAAGCGTATAGACCTCGATCTCGATAGCGTAGTACCAGTAGGCATACGCCACACCCAACAACAACGTCGCCGGCAGCGCCACATCATCGCGTCCGGTTGCCGCGCATACGGTCAGATAGAAGAGCGCCGCTCCCAACGCTCCTGCAACAGCATTCACCAGTTGCATCGGCAACGCGGCGCCGTTATCGTATCCCAGGGCGCGGCTCAACGTCAGCATCAACGAACCGAGCGGACCATACGCCAGATGGTGCGGGTGGAACAACTCCGTCCATGGCTTGCGTTCGACGCTCGTCACATACGACAACGCATCGAACGTATGCACCCGCGTGAGAGTCGGCAGGTAGAGGAGCAGCAGCGCGGTGAAGATTGCGGCGGCTATCAGGCGGTTGCGGCGTAGATGAGCGAAAACCATGCGGATAGAGCGATCAACCAGATGTTGCACCATCACTGTCCGTATTGACCATCGCGCGGCTGATGTGGACTGAGCCTTTCGAAGCCAACGTCAACCACTCCACGTCCTTGATGTCCAGGTTTTAGTTGATCGCTTGTCATGGCGTGCCGCCGCCGCCACTGCCCGCTCTCGCCGTGCTAGAGAGAGTGGGGGCAAGGGCGAAAAAATGCGTCGGAAACGGTCAGTACGGGCGAGATCGCTAAGGCAGCCTGTCCAGACAAGTTCATCGGATAGGTGAAGGCATTGCCTTTGCCTGCCCATCCACATGTCACGTGGCTATTTTCGGAAGAGGCGCTAAATACCCGGCGTCACCCGCAGTTTATCACCCACTTCAGTGCCGCTGGCGCGGATAGCGCCGACGGGCAGTTCGACGACATAGTGCCCGCGCCAGGGCGCCACGCCGGCGAACGGATGCCACGGCGGCAACGCCTCACGCACACCGATCACGCGGTGCTGCCGGTCCACGAACAGCACATCGATCGGAATACGCATAAAGAACATGTGGATGCTCGACTCAGGGACCAGGATCAGACCATATCCGGCGGGCAGGTTGGTGCGTCCCATCAACCCGCGTCCACGCGCGAGCAGCGACCGCGCCACCTCAGCGCGGTCGGCAATCACCGTGCCACGGGTGAGATTCTCGATCACGGTGAGCGATGCAACCGATGGCGTGCTCATCCCCCCAATCCGCCGAGCGACTTCATAATCCGGGGCACCGCCGGACCGAGAATCACAATGAACAGCGCCGGAAAGATCAGGAAGACCATGGGGAAGAGCATCTTGATCGGCGCCTTATGCGCTTCCTCCTCGGCGCGCTGGCGGCGTCGAATCCGCATCTGGTCCGACTGAATGCGCAAAATGCGACCGATGGACACACCGAGCTGTTCCGCCTGAATCACCGCGCCAATAAAGGTCTGCACATCATCGACGCCACAGCGGTCGATCATATCCTTCATCGCATCGCGGCGGGGGCGGCCGAGCCGCGTATCGCTGAGCACGCGCTTGAACTCCTTGGAGAGCGGGTCTTCCCATTTTTCGGTCAGACGTTGCATTGCCTGATCAAACGACAGACCTGCTTCGACGCAGATGCACAGCAGGTCGAGCGCATCGGGGAGCGCCTTGATAATCGCCTTTTTGCGCTTCTTGATCTGCTGCCCAAGCCAGATGCCCGGCAGCAGATACCCCATCACTCCGCCGATGGCGGTATACATCAGCGCCTGCGACATCTCCATACCCTGGAGGAAAGTGACCGCGCCAACCACCAGAAACAGGATGACAGCCAGCGCCAGGCGGATGCCGCTGAACTGAATGGGAGTCAGGTTGCCGGGGTTGCCCGCCTGCGCCAAGCTGATGCGCAGGCGCTCGGCGCTCTGTTTGGGACCATACTCACCGAGTTTTGCCAGAATGCTCTTCGTCAGCGGCACGAGCACACGCTGGCTGAACGGTTGTTGCAGTTCCATTTCTTCGAGCGTCATGGTCCGCTCGGTAAACTGGCTCAACCGGTCGCTAATCGCGTCCGGCTGCGACGAACGCCGCATGCCAAATACAATCAGCCCGACGCCGAGCAGCATCAGCGCGCCAAATCCGATCATCGGCAACATGCTCATCATACGCGCCCCCTTCTCACACCTCGATATCGACAATCTTCATAATCGCAAAGAAACCGATCACAATCATCACAATCCCGGCGACCGGCAGGCAGCACCAGTGTTCAGGCGGCATGCCAAACGAAAACATGGGCGACATATAGTTCGGGTTGATCACCGTGATGAAAATCGCCAGACCGATTGGCAAGCCGGTGATGACATATGCCGAAATGCGCCCCTGCGCCGTCAACACTGCAATTTCGCCTTTGATGCGAATTCGTTCGCGGATGGTATGTCCAATCGTGTCGAGGATTTGCGCCAGGTTACCGCCAGACTCCATCTGGATTTTGACCGCCGTGATCAACAGATCGAGGTCTTCCGACGGCACGCGCTTGAGCAGATTATCGAGCGCATCTTCGGTGCGCAACCCCAAACCGACCTCCTGGACTACGCGCCGGTACTCCGAAGCGGTCGGTTCCGGCGCTTCACGGCTGACCAGTTCCATCGACTGAAGCAGACTATACCCCGACCGCAGTGAATTCGCCAGCATATTGATCGTATCGCCGAGTTGGGCATTAAATTTCGTGACCCGCTGTTTAGCGGCATACCCGACGTAGAGATCGGGAAAGAACGAGAAAAGCGCAAAACCGACGATTCCGGACAGCAGTTGCGCCTCCCAACTGGCGCGCCCGATGAATGCCCCAACCGCAGCGCCGACGGCGGCAGCAAGAAGTTTGATGGCATAGAACTCTGTCACCGTCAATTTCAGGTCGGCGCGCGCCAGGTTGCGCTGCGTCTCGCTGCCGCGCTTGCCGCGCGCCACGACCTTATCGATCTCGCGCAACTGATCCTTGGCGGAGCGCTGAAGTTGATCGGTGCGTCGCCCGGCAAACTGGGTCAGACGTTCCTCATAACTGGCATTACCGGCGCTGCGGCGCGCCAACAGCGCAAAGACCGCCAGAATAACCACGAAAATGGCGGCAGGCGCAATGAATCGGGTCAGGTCCGCAGAGATCGGCATACAGAGGGTTCCTTTCCAGCGCTGTGCAGGCAGAGTGTTGCCCGGAGCGCACATGCGCAGCATGTCTCTGTGGCATTTGGCTGGGTCGGCTATTGGGCTGGCGCGGGCGTTCGCTCGCACGTGCGCCCTTGCATGTCCAGCGCACTAGAAGAACGATCCGCTGCTGTAGCCAAAAATATTTGGCGGCAGATAAATATTGCGTTCCTCGAAACGGTCGATAAATCGCGGGCGGATGCCGGTCGGCTTCAGTTGACCGATGATCTTGCCGCGCTCATCGATCCCCTGCTGCTCGAACACAAAAATGTCCGACAGCACGACAACATCGCCCTCCATGCCTTGCACTTCGGTAATGTAGATCACCTTGCGCGATCCATCTTTCAGGCGCGCCAGTTGAACGATCAAATTCACCGCCGACGCAATCTGCTCACGGATAGCGCGCACCGGCAGGTCCATACCGGCCATCAGGCACATCGTTTCGATACGCGCAATCGCGTCGCGTGGCGAGTTCGCGTGCAGCGTGGTCATCGACCCGTCGTGACCGGTATTCATCGCCTGGAGCATTTCCAGCGCCTCACCGCCGCGACACTCGCCGACGACGATGCGTTCCGGGCGCATACGCAGGGTATTGATCACCAGATCGCGAATGCTGATCTCGCCCTTGCCCTCGACATTTGGCGGACGCGACTCGAGCGGCACGACGTGCTCCTGGCGCAACTGCAATTCTGCGGCATTCTCGACCGTGATAATGCGTTCATCGTCGGGAATGAACGACGAGAGCACATTGAGCATGGTCGTCTTGCCCGAACCGGTGCCGCCGGAAACCACGATATTGAGCGATGCGCGGACGCATGCCGACAGAAACTCCGCCATTTCGCGGGTCAGCGAGCCGAAGCGAATCAGGTCTTCAATCGTAATGCCTTCCTTGCGAAACTTCCGAATACTGATCGTTGGTCCACAGAGCGCAATCGGGCGGATCACCGCATTCACACGGCTGCCATCCGGGAGGCGCGCATCGACCATTGGCGAAGACTCATCGATCCGGCGACCAAGCGGAGCGACGATCCGGTCGATGACTCGCAGGACGTGCTGTTCATCGACGAACGTGACGTCGCTCAACTGAATCTTGCCGCGCTTTTCGACATAGACCTTCCTGGGACCATTGACCATAATCTCGGAAATCTCCGGATCGTTGAGCAATTCCTGGAGCGGTCCGAAGCCGAGAATATCGGCAGCAATCGACTCGAACAGGCGCGCGCGCTCCGACCGCGACAGAACAATATTTTCGCTGTCAAGGATCGTATTGAAAATCTCCTCGACCTGCTGCCGCACTCTGGCGACGTTGGAAAGGTCGAGGCGCGGGTCGAGTTCATTGATCAGGCGCTGCTGAACGCGCTGCCGCAGTTCGATGATGCTATTCTCTTCCTCACGGCGCGGGGCGACCGGAGCGCCAGGACGAGCCGCCGCTGCGCCGCCGACGGCCGGTGTGTTCGGAAGTTGTCCGGTTGCGCCGGGAGTTCCACCGATGCGTTTCAAGAGCGACATAGTACTGCTCCCTCACAGAGCGGCGGTCAGCGCCGCGCCAGTAATTTGCCAAACAGCCCTGATTTCTCGGGCGCTTTCTCGGTTTTCTTCGCCGTCGTGGCGGTTTGCGCCGCTAGCCCGCTGCTCAGCAGTTTCGCCAGCGCCACAATATCTTTTGCGGTGGGAAGGTCGCGCTTGGAAATGACCAGCGGCACTCCCTGATTGACCGCCAGCGTCATTTCGTGACCGGCGTTGGCAATTTGCAGCGCAACTTTGTGCTGAATATTCGCTTCGACATTCTCGACGCGCATACCGAGCCGATTATCGGCTTTGTTCAGCACCAGAACGATTTTTTCCTTGGGATACTCCAGCAGTTCTGCCACTTCGAGGAACAGTTTGATATTCTTGATGCACGGGATTTCGAGGGTCATCAGCGCCACGATCCGGTCGGACATATCGAGCGCCGCCAGCGCACGATCTTGAAACGATGCCTGTGTATCGACGATAACATAGTCGAACTCTTTCTTCATCATCTCCAGAATCGCGCGCAGATGATCCGATGTGACCAGTTCGCCGGTCTGTGGATTGGGTGGCGCCAGCAGCACTTTCACCTGCGAGGCGTGGGTCGCCATCACATCGTTGAGCAGGTCGCGGTCCAGTTCGCTGATACGATTGACCAGGTCGGCAATCGTTTTGGACGACACCAGGTTCAGGATCGCGCCGACATCCCCAAACGTCAGGTTGCCGTCGACAAGCGCGACTTTCTTGTTGGTCAGCAGGCGCAATGCGACTGCCAGATTGCAGGCAATTGACGATGTGCCTGTGCCGCCTTTCGGACTGAAGACCGCAATAACCTGTCCGTGTGCGCCTTCATCCTCACCCGATCCGCCTGCTCCCGGCGGCGCCGTCGTGATATAACGCCGCTGGGTGCTTGCCAGGCGATGGACGTGACGGATTGCACTGTAGAGTTCTTCAGCGCCGATGGGCTTGGGCAGGAATTCGCGCGCGCCGGCGAGCATAGCGCGGCGCAGGTAATCCTGCTCTCCCTGCACGCTCATCATGATGACTTGCGCTTCGGGCACCTGGCTCAACAGCGCCTCGGTCGCCGCGATCCCGTCCATGTCCGGCATGTTGATGTCCATCAATACGACGTCGGGACGGTGCTGTTTGGCGAGCGCCAGCGCTTCGCGCCCGGTCGATGCTTTGGCGACGACCTCGATATCTTTCTCGAAGAAGAGGAGTTTCTCGATGTTATCGCGTGTTTCGGCGATATCGTCAACGATCATCACCCGGATTTTTGCCGGACCTGCGGCGTCGGGGGTTCGCGGTCCTCCTGCCATGGCTCCCTCTCACTTGTAAGCGTTGCCTGTCGTGTTGCGTGCTACACCCGTTGCCCGGAGGTGGGGCGCACCCCCCGGCTGCTTATTTGTATTATACCAATGACCTGTGCACATCCGGCATGGTCACCCCGAGTAGCGCGAGGGGTCGTGCGCGACCTGCGCAGATTCCTCGCTGCGCGCGGAATGACACGCATGCGGCATCGTCAAGCGTCATTGGTATTATACCCCGTTCTCTACCATGATGCAGTCGGTGTTTATGGCTGCGGGAACGACGTTGGCGTCGGGCGCGCCGGTCCCGGCGTGATTTCTTCCGGCGCCAGCGCCAGCGGTTGCAGCGGCTCGGGCAACGGCAACCCGTAGCGACTGGTCAGCAGGCGCAACGTGATGCCGGTCGTCTCCTCGATGTCGCCATCGTCGCGCCCGCGCAGTACCAGTGTAATCTGCGGCTTCGGGTCCTGCTGATCGAGCGTGAACTTGACGATTTCGGCTTCCTGGTCGGTCATTGCCAGCAGGAGAATCCACTGCGCCCCCGGCACATACGTATCGCCCTGTTGCTGGGCGCTCGATGGCGGCGGCGCCGGCTCCCCCTGCGCTCCGCCAGGCGTCGGCGTGCCGGTGTCCTGCGGAATGGCAGGCTTCAGGACACGCAGCACCTGCACGTTCTGCACCATGGTTTTCGTGACGCGATCCACAAGGGTTTCTTCGATTGGCGTGACGACCAACTGCCCGGTCTCCGGGTCGGTGGTCAGCGATGGTCGAATGATCAATCGGCGGATTTCATAGGTCATCACCAGGTCCACCGAGTCACCCGGACGGATCTGATCGGCGACGCCGGTCAGGTTGCCGACTTCGAGCGGAAACACTTTGTTGCGCGGCGCGTCGATTGTGTCGGGAGGGGGCACCTGAAACGACAGCCCGGCGTCGGTCAGGTCGCGTGCGCGGATGATTTCCGTCGCGTTGAGCGCCCGCAGGGTCACTTTCGTCGTCAGTTCACCGACGCTGGTGAAATACTGATCGGGCGCGGCGTTGTACTCCGGCTCGGGAATGTCGCGCAGCGTCAGCAATGTCTCGGTGTCGGTCAGCACCGTGTTCGCCGGAATATCGACACGCGCGGCGACGACTTTGCGGAGTGGCACCGGGGTCGGCTCCTGTGGCAGAGCGGTTGTCTCAGGCGCCGGCGGGGTCTGGAAAAAGAAGAAGAAGAGCAGCGCTGCAGCTGCGGCAATCACTACGCCGAGCAGCAGCAGGAGACCTCCTCGCCTCATGGGGGCGTGCCTTTCTTTCAGCAAGACGATGCGGCCATAACCACTTGTAAGCGATTATAGCACACGAGATCAAGCCCTGATAAGTCTCGCAGTGCATCAATATCTTGACAGATCGAACGTTGAACGTTCCAGGCGAAACGTTCAACGTTCAACCAACTAGCGCATGACGAGCGGTAGGAAGACACGGGTGGGCGGTTCGTCCGGCGGCGGCGCGGGTCCGTCTGGTGGCGGTGCGCCGCCGGCGACGAAGGGCACGTCGAAGATGGCGCTCACGTTGTTCAATTCTGCCGGATGGTTGCCGTCCGCCGCGTCCGACTCGTAGACCAGTCCTTTCAGGTCGGTGTGCGAGTCGGCCACCAGAATGACTTTGTATGTTCCGCTGCCCTGATCGAAGAAATCGCGCAAGATTTTGCCGGTGTTGTTTCTGGCGTTCGTCGCGGCGGAGACGCACCCATCGATGCCCACCGTCTTGATGTCGCTCCAGCGGAATGTTTCGGCAATGGTAAAGGTGACATCCTTCTGCATTACCCATTTCGGGATTTGCAGACAGGCGCGGTGGTACGGCGCGAGCGCCGGGTTGCTCAGGCTGTTGCCGCCTGGCGCAAACAGCGGCAGCGTCGGCATGATCGGCGTGACGCCCGGCGGGAAGATGAAGACATCGACGTAGAATGTGCCCTCCGGGTTGCATCCCGGTTGCGAAGCATGGCACACATTCGCCGGTTGGGTCGGCGGGTTGATCTGGTTCTGGTTGCGCAGACGCACCTCAACCCCTCGCGTGGTGTTGTCGGCGTTCTGGGTCGTGGTGACGGCGTTGTTGGGCCAGTTGAGGTCCGGGTTGCCGGGAATGATGACTTCCATGCCAAGGCGCAAGAGCACCGGCGAAGCGTTCTGCGCCGTGCCGCGCGTAAAGGTGGCGCGGTACTGGAAGCAGTTGCCCGGCGGCAATCGTTGACCCTCGCCATATTCTTGCGTATTGATTGCATACGCAGCGCCGGATGGATTGAATTTCGAGAAGCGCCCGCTCCCCGCGTCAGGGTCTCTCACTTCGCTCCACCCGCCTTCGGTGTCGTTGCAGTTGCCGCTCGATGGCGAGTAGACGCGGTATTCGAGCCGGATGTCGCCGCCGTTCGCCGCATCAATGTTGGTCAGCCACGTCATCTTGCGCACGGTCGCCTGCTGCTCATTGACCAGGTCGAGCATTGAGAAGGGCTTCGAGTAGTAGTAGCCGGTCGTCGGGTAGAAGGTCTGGTCGTCGCTGGGTCCGATGGTTGCGCGGAACACCTGACTGGAAGGTGCACTGCCGTCCGTCCCGCCGATCAGATATGCGAAGGCGTAGTTCGGATTGCTCGTCGGCACGAGCACGACACCCGGGTTGCGCCGTCCGGGAGCGGCAGAGGACGGCAGCGCGCCGAAATCGTCCTGATAGAAGTTGAGCGTCCCGTCCTTGAAGAGACCAAGATTGGTCGGATCGATATACGACGCATACCCGTTACGATTGATTGTGCCGCCGGTGCGCCCGCCGATGACATAGATCGAGCCGTTGAACTCGACGGCGCCGTGACCGTTGCGGTTGGCAGGGAGCACGGCGTTTCCTCCGGTCGTGCTGTCCTCCCACGTGATCGCGCCGGTGGTCGGATTGATCACTCCCTTGAGGACGGTGTTCGTGTCGAGGTTCTCATTGCTGGCGTTATTTCGCCCGCCGTAGATGAAGAACATATCCTGAACGGTTCCGTCGTCTTTGGTGTAACGCCCGACGGTCACGGCAGTATCGCTCACCCCCGCCGGCAATGACGTCTGGCTCCAGGTGCGATTGTTGCTGCCGAGACTCAGGCTGCCGTCGGCGTTGATCTCGGCGTAGTAGACGACGTTTGACATTGTCGGAGGGGTAGGTCCTGCCTGATCTTTGATCCCGCCGACGACGTAGAGGAAGGTTTTGCCTGCGGTGGTTGTATGCACGAACGCGCGCGCGCCTTCAAGCCCGACAGTGGCAGGTAGACGGTAAGGCGATGACGGGTTGCGCCACGTCAGGTTGCCGTTCGTATCAACATCGCCGACCAGCACCGAGTTGCTGGAAAACGTGCTGCCGGGGGCCACTGCGCCGCCGATGACGTACAGATTGCCGGCATTGCCGCCAGTGCGTCGCGCGGCGACGGCGGCGTTGGTGCGCGCTGAGAGCGAGTTATTGTACGGTGCCGTATCCCAGTGGCTGACCGATGGCAACGGTGTGGACGTCGCCCACGTAATCACGCCGGCGCCGGGTTGCCCATAGTTGGTGTTGACCGTGCCGCGGTAGACGGTATCGTGGTAGGTCGTTCCACCTGCTGATGATCCGCCAACCACCCAGATCGTATTGCCGATCACCGCCGCGCCGACTTCGGTGCGCGCCGCCGGGAGCGGGCTATCCGGGATTTGCCCCCAGCGGAGAGCGCGAATGGCGGCGAGCGCCAGTGCGCCCTGACTGCCGGTTTTGGCGCCGGCGTAAGGTTCGGTCACCTGCCCGGGAATCGGATCGTTATTGAGAGTCGAAGGCACGACCGACGTTAGAATGCGCGCGCCGGCGCCAAACTCCGGTTGCGTATCATCGAGCGCCACAAACCTGATCACACTGGCATCCGCCGGGGCGGACGGGATGATCGCGAGAGCAGTCAACAACGCAGCGATCAACATCAGCACGCGCATCGTGCCCGACAGACGGGTCGTATGAGTCATGCGCAAACCTCCCTTTAATACAGACACAAAACGCCAGGGTGCGGAGACGTTGCATGCAACGTCTTCGCACCCCAGTCGCTATGCTGTGCAACGTCTCATTCTAATCGTCAGGTTCGCCGGGCGTGTTACGACAATGCCGGGCAGACGCTGTCGTTCAGGTCGAGCGAGATCGGCACGCCGATGACGCCGCCGAGACTGCGACCGGCGCTGACCTGCACCGTGATTTCGGTCGTCACATCCGGTCCGCGCACCAGCAGTTCGTACTTATCGCGCGAGATACCATCCTGCGGCGCGCGATAGCCGAGCCAGGCGCGCAGCGTATACTGGCCCGGCGGAACGTTCGTGAACGCATACGACAGTTTGCGCGTGATCGGATCGGCCGTAATCCATGCCTCGCGCACATTGTTATTGGCATCGGTGAGCGTCACCTGTCCAACGATCCGATCGGTCAATTCCGGTCGCAGGTCGGTCGGCACCTCGGAGGGCGCCATCGAGTCGCGCAGTTCACCCTGGGATGGCGTACAATCGCCCTGGATCGCCGAAACCTGGATGTCGTCGAAAATCTGCTGCAACTCCTCGGACCGGTCGGCGCGCTTGACATAGTCCGGCTGGCTGGCGACGAGGTTCAGACCGGTCGCCTCGAATGTGCCGCTCAGCGCCACCACATAGACCGAACCGTCGCTGGGGCGGATATACGCCTCCTTGAGCGCCTGCGCCTCTGCGACCATCGCATTGAGCGGTCGCAGGCTGCCGTCCGGCAGCGGATCGCCCATCTGGCAACCGACGTTCTCAGCGCCCAACTGGCACCCCTCACCGTAGTTATTCTGCATACCATTGCGCAACACATTCGCCACACCGTCGGTCACGAAAATCACCACGCGGCGATACTTCATCCCGTTGGGCGCGCGTTCGGGAGCGTTGGCGAACACCTGGCTGGCGCGGGCAAAGGCGACGGCGCTGGGCGTTGCGCCTGCCGTCATATACGGATCGCCGTCCACCATACCGGCACTATTGATCGCCGCTTCCAATGTCGCGCGGTCATTCGTCCAACCGGCAGGCAGCACCTCGGTCAGGTCGTTCAACGCGCGATTATTGTCGCCGACGGCGCCGCTGCTGTTGACAAAGCTGCCCAGGCGTCCGCTGAAGGTCACGAGGCGCACGGTATCATACGGTCGGAGACCGCTCTGCCGATCCTGATCGATCTGTGCCACGAACGAGCGCAGCACCTGCTTCGCAGTATAGATCCGGCGTTCCTGCGCGTTGGGCCATGCCGTTTGCACCGAGACGCACCCTTGAGACGGGTTGGTGCAGAAGACGGTTTGCCCATTCTGCACGCCGCGCCCATCGAACGTCCACGACATCGAACCGGACACGTCGAGGATGAGTAGGAACTGCACCGGGCGATTGAGGTCCGGGTAGGTCTGATAGCGTGGCGTATAGGTCACGCTGCCGCCGACGGTGAAGTTGTTGGTTGGCGGCGCACCGGTGACGAGGTTGGCGCACTGCCCGCCTTCGCGCACGTAAGCCAGTTCCATCCAAGGACCGTCGGGCGCCCGCCCATCGGTATCCACACCGTAATCAACCAGCAGGAAGGCGCCAAAGCGCTCGAGGTAGTACGTCGGGTTGGAAAGACTGCCGTTATCGAAGCGATACATCGGCAGAGTCATCAGGGTGCGATTGCGCTTCAGCGTATCGAGTTGATTGATCACATTCGCATTGAAGGGATTGCCGCCGAAGACATTACCATACACCCAGTCCGCCGTGTTGATCGTATTCGGCTCGAACGGATAGGAGTCAGGGCGGGTCGGACCGTCCGTTCCGCTGGCGATTTCGGGCCAGGGCGCTTCGGCGTACCCCCGGCTATAGGTGCCGTCGCCGGTCAGCATCTCCGCAAGCGCATTGGCATTGCCGGCAGGGATGTCGTTGCGCCAGCGCAGCAGGCTAAACCCGCCATTCGGGTTGTTTTCGGTGCGCAGATAGAGGCGCTGATAGCGCAATTGAGCATAGGTCTCGTCTTCATAGAAGCCGTCGTAATTGGCGAACCCATACTCATCGAACATCGGCTGCCCGCCGACTGTCGTGCGCACACCGATGGGGTAGTATCCGGTGGCGCAGGCGCCGACGCTGGCGTATGCCGTAGCGCCGACCGGCAGGGTGCTCTGACCGAAGAGGCGCGCAAAGTAGGTATCGACATTGCCCTTGAGGTCGATCTGAATATACTTCACCCCCTGCGGACGTTGCGAGCCGCAGGCGCCGACGCGACTGCACGCGCCGGGGATCGGCGCGCCATCGCTTCCCAGGTAGAGCGCCTCGAACGCGCGGTCGCCGGGTTGCGGCGACTCGCCCGGCACGGTGACCTGGATGCCGTTCGAGCGAAGCGATTCATAGATCGCAAGGGCGACATCAGCATCGCGACCGCCGCTGATCAGGCGATTCATGCCCGCCAGCGACGCCGCGTTCGTGCCGCGCACGATGTTCCGCTGCTCGGCGTAGGTGACGCCGAGGTCGACAGCCAGGGCCGCCATGCCGACCAGCAATGCCAGAATGCCGGCGAGCAGGACGATATTCTGCCCTTCTGTCCTGTGATGAAGCAAACGTCTTTTCATACCGCCACCTCTTGTTCCTGTTCGTGTTGTTCTGATAACCGTGACGACCATCGTGCATGCGGCGCCGAAATCAGGCGCGCGGTCGGTATCGGGTTGCGCCCGGCGAAGCGGAAGGGACTCCGCCGGGCGTGGTTGATGCTTACGTTCCGGTGTCCGGCGTGCGCGACGGTGTGAGCGTCGGCGTGCGGGTTGGCGTATTCGTCGGCGTGCGCGACGGTGTGAGCGTCGGCGTGTGCGACGGTGTGAGCGTCGGCGTGCGGGTTGGCGTGTTCGTCGCCGGCGGCGTATTTGTCGGCGTATTGGTAATCGTCGGTGTCAGCGTGCGCGTCGGCGTGCGCGACGGCGTCGGCGTATTGGTAATCGTCGGTGTCAGCGTGCGCGTCGGCGTGCGCGACGGCGTCGGCGTATCGGTGCGCGTCGGCGTCAGCGTGCGCGTCGCGGTTGCCGGCGGTGAGCCGCTCGCATAGAGCCGTTGGATGGGGATGACCTGCTTCGGCACGTTCGCGTGCTGCCATGAGAGGATTGCGTTCTGGCTACCGGTCCACTCGAAGTACTCGACCGTAATGTTCACGCGCTGGCAGGCGGTCAGAGTGATCCTCCCGTTGGTTTCGCTATTCTTGGTGCGCCAGTCATTGATGATCTGCACGCCATTCACCCACACGCGCACGCCATCGTCGGTGTTAGCGTAGAAGGTGTACTCGCCGCTGAACAACGGCTCGACCTGCCCCGTCCAGCGCACCGAGAAGTAGTCGTTGCCGACGCCGGCGATGGGCGAGGTATCGCTCCGCGCCATATTGATATTCTCGAGGCGACTGGCGACCGGCGCGCCGGGGAAGAAGTTGGTCGTGCCAACGCTGCCGCCCGGCGTGTAGATGAAGTAGTCACCGCGCAGACCGTTGCCCGTGCCGCCAGCACATGGCGTCGGTGTGGGCGTAAACGTTGGCGTGCGCGTCGGCGTATTGGTGTTCGTCGGCGTATTGGTGTTCGTCGGCGTATTGGTGCGCGTCGGCGTATTGGTGCGCGTCGGCGTGTTGGTTGGTGTATTGGTTGTCGTCGGCGACGCCGTATTGGTTGGCGTGCGCGTCGGCGTATTCGTTGCAGTTGGAGTGGGCGTATCGGTTGGCGTTGGTGTTGGCGTATTGGTCTGCACCACCGGCGTGTTCGTCGGCGCGCCCGGCGAGACAAAGCCAGCGCGCAGCGGCATCACAAAGCGCGAACTGAGCGGCACTTTGTCGCCGAATGCGGGCGTGAAGCCAAAGACCGTGTTGTAGTCGGACTTCACAATCACGAAGACATAACACTGCCGGTTCGGATCCGCCAGATTTGCGCATGGCGTGGTATCGACATCGGCAACCAGGTCGTCGGCGCGATTGCCGTTGGCGTCCTCCGGTCCCAGCGGATTGCCGTTGAAGGGGAAGACGTCTTCAATCGCCTGCACCAGGATGTACTGGTCGATCAACCGGACATACCCGGCAGGCTGCGTTCCTTCGGGGATCAGTCCGGTGACCGGGTCGCCAATGGCGCGCCCATCACCGTTCTGATCGAGGAAGTACTGAAAATGATCGAGCACGCCGTCGCCGTTGGTATCTTCGGCGTCGGGAATGGCATCGCTGTTCAGGTCGTACATGTTGACGAAGTTGATGCCGCCGGTTGTGCCGGCTTCCTGGCGCACGCGCGCGCGGATCATAGTGTAGTCGAGGTCAACCGTCCCGTTCGGCTGAACGACCAGGTAGCGGCTGCCGTAGGTGGCGCCTTCCTGCGCTGCGGTGGTCAGCCCCTGCATATTGAAGAAGAGCAGACCGATATCGACCGCAGCCGCCAGCAGCAGCAGGATGAGCGTCGAGGCGATCACGAACTCGACGAGCGCCTGTCCAGGTTGAAATCGTCGTGCCATAGCGGTTCTCCCTCGCCTGTCATTCTGGTGGCTACGGTTGCGGTTCCGTACAGGCAATGCCATTAGCGAAATTAGGATTATTGCCCAAACTTTCGATGGTGCGCTGTGCCGTCACTTTGATGCGCATCGTGCCGTTGTCTCCCAGCATCGTGTTGATAAAACTGACGAGCGGCGTCAGCGGCTCGATCACATAGTCGATCCGCACCTCGATGGTTCCCCCAAGGCGTCGCGGGTTGGGGTCGAGCGTGTTCGGATACAGGATCGTCACCTGATTGGCATCGACCGGAAAGAAGCCGGTCGAGTCGTTGGTGACCTCCAGGATGCGTTGCACGCAAGGGTCTTCCAGCCAGCGCGGATCGCCCGCGCCGCGCAACGCCAGCCGCGACTCGTAGGGCGGCAGTTGCGACGCGACTTCCGCCCCCGCGCGCGCGGCGCTGAAGAGCGTCGAATAGCCCCAGATGTAGTAGCCGAGATCGACGATCGCAAACAGCAGCGCGAACAGGATCGGTGCGATCAACGCCATCTCAACCAGCGATTGACCTGTGGATCGCCTGGGCATGCTGAGTCCCTTCTGGAAACCCTATCCTTATCTGGCATTATAGAAGGCGGAGCATGTGCGCTCAATAGTCCGTTAGTCCTGAGACGGATCGAAGATTACGGTTTGATGACAACCGCCGCGCTGCAGGTCAGCGACTTTATCGAATGGGCGCGCTCCTCACCGCTAACGCGACAATCTGAACCCCAAGTCGGCGCGGATCATGGCTGGCGGGATCGTCGCGGGCGGGGATGAAGGGTGGGGTTTGCACCCGCAACAGGAGATGTCCGGTCGGTGAGCGCGGCAGATTGCGCGGGTCGGCGCTGAGTGTGATAGTGAGAGGTTCGGCGCCGGGGACGGTGCAGACCGGCGCGGTAAACGTCGCTTCATCGGTCGAGGAGCCAGGTTCGGCGGCGAGCGACAGGCAGGTTTCGCCGGGCAGCGTTGCGGGGCGCGCGCCGGCAGCAAGTGTTACGCTGATGGTGAGCGGCTCAGTCATCGGCGCCGGCAGGCGGAAGATCGCGTCGCCATCGGTCCAGGCGATCAGGCGGTCGCCGATGCGTTCGGCGCGGTAAACGCCGCGCACCTGATAGGCGTAGTCGTCGGGCGCGATGGTGAGCGCTGGCGGTTCCGCTGGCGTCGGTTCGTCGGGCAACAGGCGGTAGAGCGCAAAATCGAGGGTGAAGCGCTGAACGGCGGAGGGCTTGTGATCGGTCGGCTGTTCGTACTCTGGCAGGTCGACGTGCAGACGTCCAGCCGGTTCGAGTCGCCACTCTGGTAGCGCAATTGCGCCACTCGCGCCGATTGCCAGATACACCGGTCGTCCCTGGTCGTGCCAGCGGCGGATGTAGCGCGCCAGTTGCGGCGCGTATCGTCCGGGGTCGCGGCTTTTTAGCGCAAATGCGTCAATACCGAAGGCGAAGGTGAGCGGTGTGGCAAGCAGGTCGGGGATGTCGCGCGCCTGTGCGAAGGAAGGCGCACCGCCGCGCATGAGGACAATTGCGCCGGGATCGAACTGCCCTGCCATAGCGCCGATCTGATCGAGCGCGCCAGCGTATTCAGTGTGACGGTAGATCGGTCTGCCTGTAACGACCAGAAACAGAACGAGGACGAGAGTGAGGATGAGACGGGAAAACGTGGAACGTGGAATGTGGAACGTTGAGGGTTGAACGTTGAACGAGAGGCGAGCGATGGCGTAGGCGGCGCCGATGGCGAATGCGGGATACACGTGCGGCACGTAGCGGCGCATAATATAGATGTAGTGCTGGTCGCTGGTTCCGTAGGTCAGTCGCAGGAACACGACCGACGCAACAGCGGCGATGACCAGAAACAACCAGGAGGTCGAGTTGGCGCGATAGGCGAGGAGCGCCAGTCCGATGAGCGCGAGCGCGATGCCCGGCGGCGAAAGATACCATCCCAGGCGCACCAGGTTCGCCTGCGCTGCGCCGAACAGATCGCGCAGCACGTAGCGGTCGCAAGCGCGGAGGGTTGCCAGCATCTCAGGCGGAACGTCGGTTTCGTCGAGCAAGCCGTCTCGAAGAACCTCCGGTATGGTGCGTCCATCGGCAGTTGGCGGCAACGTGGAGCGCCGCAGCGCGATACAGGCGTCCAGCGGCGGAGCGGCGCGCCCGCGCACAGCGCCAATGGCGCGGTCGAACCACGCGGCGAGCGGGTCCACATAGGCTGGCGTCGCAATTGGCGCGCCGACATACCCCTGGAGCGTCAGGCATGCCCCCTGCGGGTTCGTCAGTTGTTCAGGGGCAAGGCATGCGGGGAGCGCGGTGATGACCGGCAGCGACAGAATCTGCGGACGGATCAGGTACGCATATCCACCGATCCCGATGATGGCAATTGCCGCAACCAGACGCAACGGACGGTTCAGGCGCACCAGCAGCGGCGAGACGCGGGCGATCAGGTTCAGGCGGCGGATTGCGACCAGGGCGGCCACAACCACGACAACGACCAGCGCCTCGATGCCGATACGGGTCCAGTTCAGCGGCGCATCGGCAGTCGGCGGCATGCCGGCAATCGGCGGGCAGGGCTGCATCGTCAGGCGCGAGCAGGGGCGCAACAGGTAAACCTGACGCAGCGTTGGAGTGAGGAATGGCAGGGCGAATGCCGCAGTAAGGGCAAAATCCTGGAGGCGGGCGAAGAGCGTATCGAAAAAATAGGCGCGCGCCAGGAATGCGATGTGCAACCCGGCGTGCAGCACCATCGCTCCGATGCCCGCCAGCAGCGCGGTATGCGGCAGCGTCCAGCGACGCGCGAGCCAGGCGTGCAGCAGGTAGAGCGCCACCGGACCGAGAACCAGGAAGAATTCGATGCGCGTCAGCGCGAGTTGCCCGAATGCCAGCCCCGCGAGGAGGGCGAGGAGCATGGTGCGTTGAACGTTTGCCATCGAATGTCCAAATGCGGCGGCAAAGGCGTAGAGTCCGGCAAAGACAAGGAACTGCGCGGCGGTTTCGGCGGTCGTATAGCGGCTGAACCAGACCTGCACGGCATTGAGCGTCAGGAAGAGCGCCGCCACGAGCGCAACCCACGGACCGGCGAGGCGACGGGTGAGCATGGCGACGCTCCAGATGCCGAGCAGACCGGTGACGGCGGGCGCGAGTAATCCGGCGCGCAATCCGAAGAACGCAGCGATCAGTCCAATCCATGCCGGGAAGAGGTGGAACCCCTGCGGCACGACGCGCCCGCGCGCCAGGTCTCCCTGGTCGATGAAGAAGCCGGCAGCGCGCAGGCGTGTGGCGATAAACCGTTGCGGATTCTGCACGCCTAGGAAGTTGGTTTCCGCCTGACGCGCTGCATCGGCAATCTCAGGATCGGACGACTGCTGATCGGCGGCGATCTGCGCCACCACTGAATCGGTGAAGGTAAGTGAACCGGTGCGCGCCATAATGAACCCGGCGTTGGCATACACGCCAGCATCGCGCACGCCAATGATCGTCTCGAAGGGGCGAGAAACGAGGAGAGCGAAAACGAGAAGGAGGACCACAAGGAGGAGGGATGTTGAACGTTCCCGTAGAGGCAGTGCAGTGCACTGCCTGACCCAGGCAATGCACCGCCTCCACACATCTGCTGGCGTGGTCGGAGTGTTGGGCGCGTGGCGGCGACCGATCCGCAGAGCGATAAGGCAAAGAACGGCAATGATAGCGGCGTGCAGCAGCGCGGAGAAGGCGCCGATCTGCGCCAGGGTGAACGCCAGCCATCCGTTGAGCAACGCACCGATCAGCGCATACTCAAAATATCGCTCGAGCGGATCATCGGCGCGGCATGCGACAGGCAGCGCGTGAGCGATGATCGCGCCGATCAAGATGAGCGTCAGAACAATGAATATGAGAATGACAATCGTCACAGATGATCACGTAAGGGCAGGTCTGAGACCTGCCCGCCCCGCACCCTGGCAAGTCCCCGTAGTCCCCGTAAGGGCAGGTCTGAGACCTGCCCCTACTACTACCTACCGTGCCATGGCAGGTCCCCGTAAGGGCAGGTCTGAGACCTGCCCCTACTACTACCTACCGTGCCATGGCAGGTCTCCGACCGGCCCCCACCGTGCCCTGGCGGGGCTCCGACCTGTCCCCACCGTGCCCTGGCAGGTCTCCCAAGCGTCGCATTATAGCACGCGCCGGATGCGCTCTTGACAAGCCGATCAGCAGCCTCTATAGTGGCACGGATAAAAGTTTGCAGGATTATCCGATTGCACGCTTATTTCTGACAGCGTCGTTACCTGTTGCAGCCAGCGCAGCGCTGTGCATCGCAGCAGCGCCATGCAGGGCGGGTATCGACCGGATGGGACGAGATATGGGTGAAAAACTGGTCATTGTTGAGTCGCCGGCGAAGGCGCGCACCATTCAGAAATACCTTGGGTCGGGGTATCGGGTCGAGGCGTCGATGGGGCATGTGCGCGATCTGCCGAAGAGCAACCTTGGCGTTGATCTCGAAGCCAACTTTGCGCCGGTGTACGAGATTTCGCCGGGCAAAGAGAAAATTATCGCGGCTCTGCGCAAATCAATCCGTCAGGCAGACGCTGTCTATCTGGCGACCGACCCGGACCGTGAGGGGGAAGCGATTGCCTGGCATATCACCGAGGCGGCGAAGATCCCACGTGATAAGCCGGTCTATCGGGTGGTCTTCACTGAAATCACGCCTGGCGCAGTGCGCAGCGCCATGGCGTCGCCGCGCGACATTGATCGGCGGTTGGTCGATGCGCAGCAGGCGCGGCGCGTGCTGGATCGCCTGGTCGGCTACAAACTGTCGCCGCTGTTGTGGGAGAAGGTGCGGCGGGGGTTGTCTGCGGGGCGGGTGCAATCGGTGGCAGTGCGCCTGATTGTCGAGCGCGAGCGCGAGATCGAGGCGTTCGTTCCGCAGGAGTACTGGACCATCGAAGCGGATCTGTTGAAACAGAACGCGAGTGATTCGCAGCGCGATGCCTTTCGCGCCATGCTGATCGAGCGCTCTGGAAAGAAACTCGAAAAGTTCGATATTGGCGCGAGCGATCAGGCGCAGGCGATTATTGCCGACCTGGAAGGCGCCGCCTACATTGTGCGCAAGGTGACGCGCCGTGATAAACGGCGCAGTCCGGCGCCGCCGTTTACGACCAGCACGTTGCAGCAGGAAGCCGGGCGCAAACTCGGTTTTTCCGCCAAGCGCACGATGGCGGTGGCACAGCAGTTGTACGAAGGGGTCGATATTGGCGGCGATGAGGGTCTGGTCGGTCTCATCACCTATATGCGCACCGATAGCGTCAATGTATCGCGTGAGGCGCAGGAAGAGGCGCGCAGGGTCATTCGTGAGCGATTTGGCGAGGCGTATCTGCCGGCAAAGCCGCCGGTCTACAAAACGAAAGCGAAAGGGGCGCAAGAGGCGCACGAAGCCATCCGCCCGACCCTCAGCCGCCGCACGCCGGAGCAGGTGCAACCATATCTGACGAGCGACCAGTATCGGCTGTACGATCTGATCTGGAAGCGGTTCGTCGCCAGCCAGATGGAAGCGGCGGTCTTCGATAGCACGGTGGTGGACATCGGCGCCGGTCGGGATATTGGTGGTCGCGGCGCGGGGAGCGACCCGTACACCTTCCGCGCGACCGGTTCGGTGCTGAAGTTCCCCGGTTTCCTGGCGGTTTACAACGTCAGCCTGGACGAAGGCGAGGAAGACGAGGATAGTGAGCGGCGGTTGCCGCTGCTGGAGGAAGGAGAGGCGCTCAATCTCTTGCAGTTGCTGCCGGTGCAACATTTTACCGAGCCACCGCCGCGCTTCACCGAAGCCAGCCTGGTCAAAGAACTGGAACGCCTGGGGATCGGGCGCCCCTCGACCTACGCGCCGACGATTTCGACCATCATTGAGCGCGAGTATGTAGAACTCGCCGACAAAAAACTCGTACCGACCACGCTTGGCAGAGTGGTGACCGATCTGCTGGTGGAACACTTCCCGAGCATTGTCGATTACGGCTTCACGTCCGAAATGGAGCAGCAACTCGACGATATTGCCGAGGGCGAAAAAGAGTGGGCGCCGGTGCTGCGCGCCTTCTACAGACCGTTCGAGCAAAAATTGGCTGAGGCGCAGCGCAGCATGCGCAATGTCAAGCGCGAAGAAATCCTGACCGATCTGACGTGCCCGCGCTGCAATCAGGGTCAATTGGCGGTCAAGTTTGGCAGGAATGGCGAATTTCTGGCGTGCAATCGCTACCCGGAGTGCGATTTCACCAGCGATTTCCATCGCGATAGCGATGGACGCATCGTGCTGGACGCGCCGGCGTCGCCGGAGACGAGCGATGTACTCTGCGATGTCTGCGGGCGACCGATGATACTCAAGAAGAGTCGTTTCGGTCCATTCCTGGGGTGCAGTGGATACCCGGAGTGCAAGAACACACGGCGTCTCGACAAACAGGGGAAACCGGCGCCGCTGCCGAAGGCGACCGGTGTGACCTGTCCGAAGTGCGGTCAGGGCGAATTGCTCGAACGGCGCGGCAAGTTTGGGCGACCATTCTTCGGATGCAACCGCTACCCGAAGTGTGACTACCTGGTCAATTCGCTGGATGAAGTCGCGCATTATACGCCTGACGCCAACGAAGCGTCGAAGCCGCAGGCGGAAGAACCGACGGCGACGGACGCAAAGGCGACTCCTGCCAGAAAACGGGTTAAGACCGATGCCAATGGCGCGGCGGCTGCCGGAAAACGGGTGAAAACCGATGCCAACGGCGCAGTTGCCGGGGAACCGATGAAAACGAAGGCGTCCGCCAATGGGAAACGGGCGAAAACCGGGACAAACGGCGCTGCAGCGGCGCCGCCAAAGAAACGGGGAACAGAGCGTTGAACGTTGAACGTGGGCAGGTCGAAGAGCGCCCCCGATCCTCTGAGGCGCGAGGGGCGAGGCACGAGGGGAGAGGGGAGCGGCGCGAGGCGAGCGGCAATGAGGTGTGAGGGGTAAGGCATGGCGGTTCCTGGTTCTCATACTCATGCGCGGTCATTCGTACAATACTGCCGGGGCGTGCAGCGGGACGTCAGGGCGCTGCGGGCTAAAGCCCTTGCTGAGGACGTGCAAGCCCCCTTGGGGCTGCTGATGCCAAGGCGCAGTCATGCGTCCACGACTGCCAACGCACGCTGTGGCTGGTTATGCCTTGCGAACCGGGTGCTCGAATATCTTGTCTGACTGACCACAAGTTAGTATCAGTTCTCGTAACCCCGACACAGATCCGGTAATGCAACAGGACGACGGCATTGCTCAGGAGTGGTGCAAAAGGCGACGAGCGTGAATGACCAACAGGTCGTTGTGCGGCGGTGCGTTTTCGGGATAATGGAACGAGAAGGGCGCGAAATTCGCGTCCTGGCGCGGCAATGATTATCCCGGGAGCGTGGTTGTGGAGTTGTTCAGTGAATTGATGCAGCGCAAGGCGCTGGTTGCAGCGGCGTTGCTCTTCGCCTTGGGAGCGGGCATCCTCGGGCAAACGGCGTTGGAGCGTCTGACTCCGCAGGGAGTGCAATCAGGACCCAACGAACCGGCGGCGGACGTTAGCGACGATACGTTTGTTGAAGACAGTCTTGACCAGGATGAGTCGGTGCGTCCAGCAACGCCGACACGAGTTGCATGTATCGTCGCTTACATAAGCGGCGCGGTTCGTGCGCCGGATGTCTATCAGTTGCCGGTTGGAGCAAGGGTAAAAGACCTGGTGTTGGCGGCGGGCGGGTTGAGCGACGATGCCGACATCGAGCGGATCAACCTGGCAGCCCCGATTGCTGATGGTCAGCACGTGCGGGTGCCGTGGATCGGCGATGGAGCGACGATGGCAGCAACAGCGCCGACGGAGAGTCCAGCGAGTGGCGAGTCGAGCGGATTAATCGATCTGAACCGTGCCACGGCAGCAGAACTTGATGCACTACCGGGTATCGGTAATGTGCTGGCGAACCGGATCGTCGAATGGCGCGAACGTGAGGGACCGTTTCAATCTGTGGATGATCTTGGCAAAGTGGAAGGTATCGGTCCCGCATTGCTGGCAAAACTGAAGCCGCTCGTGACCGTTGCCCCATGACAGAGCAGGAGCATATGCGCCGCACAAAAATTGTCGCAACGATCGGACCGGTCAGCAGCAGCCCTGAGATGATCGAGCGATTGCTGACCGCCGGGATGGATGTCGCGCGTCTCAACTTTTCCCACGGAACCCATGAAGAGCATGCTCAACGGATTCAGGTCTTGCGCGACATTGCAGCGCGCAAGGAGCGCCCCCTGGCGTTGCTCCAGGACCTGCAAGGACCAAAGATTCGCACCGGACCGCTGGTTGACCGCAAGCCGGTGATGCTGCGCGCCGGTGACCGGTTCACAATCACAACGCGGAACGTACCGGGCACAGCGAGTCTGGTCAGCACCACCTACGCCGCCCTGCCGCGCGATGTGCATCCCGGCGATCGGATTCTGATCTCCGACGGACTGATCGAAGCGCAGGTCGTGCGCGTTTCGGGCAGTGAGGTTGAGACCGAAATCGTGGTCGGCGGCGAACTGCGCGAAAACCAGGGCATCAACCTGCCCGGGGTCGAAGTCAGCGCACCGGCATTAACCGACAAAGACCGCAGCGACCTGCGGTTTGGTCTGGCGCATGGCGTCGATTACGTTGCGTTGTCATTCGTGCGCCGCGCGTCGGATCTGCTCGAAATCAAGGCGCAGATTACGGCTGCGGGCGCGTCTACGCCGGTGATTGCAAAGATCGAAAAGCCGGAAGCGCTGCGTGAATTTGAAGCCATTCTGGAAGCGGCGGACGGAATTATGGTCGCGCGTGGCGATCTGGGGGTCGAAATGCCGCCGGAGCAGGTGCCGATTGTGCAGAAGCAACTGATCGAAGCGGCGAACATGGCGGGCAAGCCGGTCATTACCGCAACGCAAATGCTCGATTCGATGATCCGCAACCCGCGCCCGACGCGCGCCGAGGCGAGCGATGTTGCCAATGCGATTATCGATGGGACAGACGCCGTAATGCTGAGCGGCGAAACGGCGACCGGCGCCTACCCCGTCGAGGCGGTGCGCATGATGGCGCGCATCGCGGATGTCACGGAAGCCAGCGGACGGCGCGGTGACCATAGTCACGAGTCCATCTGGCGCTTCCACGAGCAGCCGACCGTCGCAGCCGCGATCAGTGCTGCGGTGCATGCGATTGTTCAGACCTTGCCGGTAACCTCAATTGTGGCATTCACTATGAGCGGCAATACTGCCCGTCTGATAGCGCGACAGCGACCAAAGACGCCGATCTTCGCGTTCACTCCCTCAGAAGTGGTTTGCCGACGTTTGAACCTGATCTGGGGCGTGACGCCTATTCTCAGCCCCTATGTGGATCGGCTCGATGATCTGGAGAATGCAGTACGCAGCACACTGCTGGGGCTGGGGTACGCGCGACCCGGTGATCAGATTGCGATAACCGGTGGGCACCCGATTGCTGCGCGCGGCACGACGAACTTTGTGAAGGTGACACGGTTGTGAATTTCTCACCGGGTTTTTATCCTGTCCAATGCGCATGAGTGATATAGTGTCGAGGGATTATGTGATCGCTATACGACGGACGCATGTTTGGTCGTTGATGATAGGAATGCTTCTGTGCTGGAAACAGGATTGCCCGGATTATTGATTGTTCTGGCGCTGGCAGTTATCCTGTGCGGTCCTGCGCCATTTGTTCAGGGATGGAGATGGCTTCGGCGCAGAGCGCAGGAAATGGTACGTTCTGTGCGCTCGAAGTCGTTGCAGGAAGAATGAGCCGTCCATGCACCAGGCTTGTGCATTGCCGTGGCACACTGTCGTCCTACTCGTAGCAGTGGCGTTGCTGAGCATATTGATGGCATCGCCAGTTGCGCTGGCGGCTGAGCCGACGCCGACGCCCACCGTTGCTGTGGCGCGGGAAGACAACCTGGCAGGACCGCTGCTCGGGTTATCGCTGGCGATGGCGTCGAGTGCGCTGGCGGTGGGGATTGCCCTGGGGTTGCGGCGGCGCATCGATGAAATTGGCGAAGCAAGTGATGCGCGTGGACAGGAATAACGTGCAGGCGCGCTATGAAGTGCGGCACGGACGCCTGATGCGCCGTCTGGGGATTATTCTGGCGGTGTGGCTGGCAGCGGCAGGGGGTATGATGCCAGCGCCACTGATTTCACCGGCAGTGGCGCAGGAACCTTCGATGCCAGCGCCTGCCTCGGTTCCGCCCGATATGATGGGCATCGTCATCCGTGACCCCTGGTTCGATTTCGACACGAACCCCGCATTTCCCGGTCAGTCGAACAAGACCTTTCAGGATCGCATGGGGGCAGTGCTGGCGCAGATGGGGGTGCGTTGGGTGCGCCTCGACTTCCGAATCGCCGCACCGCTCGACGCGGATCCTCGGTTGCCGCCGGATTTTATCGAGCGCGAAATTGCCAGGAACGACTATTTTATCAACGAAGTTGCGCCCCGGTATGGCTTCAAGGTGCTCGGGTTGCTCAGTTTCGACCTGATCCAGGGCACGGATGCGCACGTGCTCAATACCGGTCCATTCACCGAAACGTCGATTTACGGCGGCGGTGTGAACCGCTACATGGACGAGTGGCTGACACGCGCGCTAATGATTGCCGACCGGTACGGCGAGCGGGTGGCGGCGTACCAGGTGCTGAATGAGCAGAACCGCCTGCCGCAGTACCTGCCTGGCGGACCGGCGGGTGATGGCATCGAACCGGTGATTGTTGCGCGGATGGTGACGAAACTCTACCGTTTTTGTCGCGGCATCCCGCCATTGCCGCGACCAGAGCGGTATGGGTGCGCCACTGCCGCGATCATTCTCGGCGGGTTGCACCCACGCGGCGCCACCGATGGATGGAGCGATCAGACGATCCTGACCGATGCCGATTACCTGAAGCAGATATATGCAAGCGAGCCGTTCCAGGGTTTCAGGGATGCCAATAGTCGCTGGCCCATCGATGGCATCGGGTATCACCCATACCCGGAAGAGATTCGTCTTTCGCCGAACGATGCGCTGGTCGATCGTGGGTTGAACCGGATGCGCGCGGCGCTGGTGGAGGCGGGTGATCCGAATGTGCCGTTCTGGATCACCGAGATCGGGTATAACGTCGGGTTCGATGTGGATGGACCGCGTGGACCGATGCCGCCGCAGACTGAGGCGGGGCAGGCAGCGTTTCTGCATGATGTCTACGTGTCGCTGGCGGCGCGCGGTGATGTGGCGCGCATCTTCTGGTTCAAGTACGAAGATTTCCCGCCAGCGGACGGACCGAATGCGCAGCGCTGGGGGTTGGTGCGCATTCCGTTTCGCGCGCCGCAGCCAGGCGAGAACTGCCCCGGCGGGGCATGCTATGCGGTCGATGGTGAACCGGAGCGCTGGCGTCCCGCCTATCTGATCTACCGCGAGATTGCCGGGTTGCCGGTGTATCGGCAACATTTCCCGATTATGGCGCGGTGAAGTGTTGGACGAAGCCAGAGACAACGCCCCCACTCGCCGGGGAATGGTGGGAGTGAATGGACGACAGACGCCTCCGCCCGACGCGGATATGTTTGCAGACCCTGCCCCCGTGTCGTTTAAGGGTGGACCGAACACTTGAGCGCACCCCGGCACGCCCACCGGGGGGACGGACCCGCGCGCGGCGGCGGTCTCCCCTCTCCCGCAGCGCGGGAGCGGGGCAGGGGGTGAGAGGATTGCTTCGCCGCCTGCGCCGGTGGCGCAGTGACCGCGCATCCCGGCACGTCTGCGAGGGGATGGCTTCGCCGCCTGCGGCGGCTCGCAATGACAGATTGCTTCGACCGGCTGCGCCGGTGGCGCAGTGATGAGATTGCTTCGACCGGCTGCGCCGGTGGCGCAGTGATGAGATTGCTTCGACCGGCTGCGCCGGTGGCGCAGTGACCGCGCATCCCGGCACGTCTGCGAGGGGATTGCTTCGCCGCCTGCGGCGGCTCGCAATGACAGATTGCTTCGCCGCCTGCGGCGGCTCGCAATGACAGATTGCTTCGACCGGCTGCGCCGGTGGCGCAGTGATGAGGTTGCTTCGACCGGCTGCGCCGGTCTCGCAATGACGGCGTGCTTCGACCGGCTGCGCCGGTGGCGCAGTGACCGCGCATCCCGGCACGTCTGCGAGGGGATTGCTTCGCCGCCTGCGGCGGCTCGCAATGACAGATTGCTTCGACCGGCTGCGCCGGTGGCGCAGTGATGAGGTTGCTTCGACCGGCTGCGCCGGTCTCGCAATGACGGCGAACACCGGCAGGGGGGACGGACCCGCGCGCGGCGGCGGTCTCCCCTCTGCCGCGTGCGGGAGCGGGGCAGAGGGTGAGGGTACAACGGCGCATCCCAACGCCATGTATGCCCGCTATGCTCATGCGTGCTGTCTGCCTTTGAACTCTGTGGCGCACCTGTGCGCGCTGGGGAATCGTGGGGATGAATGGACGACAGGCGCCTCTGCCCGACGCTGAAGCGTCGGGCTGCGCGAACAAAGGGCGCTGGTGCGCCCTGATGCCGTGTTGTCCGGGTGTCGGCGCCCTGTTGTAGTCCCGCGTGAGCGGGGCCTGTTGGTTCCGCATGGGCATGGATGCCCGTGCGCGGGGGGGGCGCCCGACGGCGTTGTCGTGGACCGGGGGCGAACCCCATGGATGCCCATGCGCGGGGGGCGCCCGCGTGGGTGTCGTCCGCTAGGAATGCGGCATATGCTGTCAATTCGTGCATGCACTCAATCCGACTCGCGCGCTTGACAGCGCCGCCGCAGCGTGGTATCTTATCGCCCTGTGAGCGAAAGGTGGCACATTTCGCGCGCGTGTGGTACAATACAGTCAGGGGCGTATAGCTCAGCAGGTTAGAGCGCGATCCTGATAAGATCGAGGTCGGTGGTTCGAGTCCACCTACGCCCACCAGAGTAGCAGAGAATTGAGACCTTCTCAATTCTCGCTTTGTTTCGGGGCGGTAGCTCAGTTGGGAGAGCGGCTGCTTTGCACGCAGCAGGTCCGGGGTTCGAATCCCCGTCGCTCCACCAGACGAACACGACGAAAACTGGAGCGGCGTCGCTCCAGTTTTTTCATTGCGCTACAGAGGTGCAGAGTGCGCAGATGGCGCCGGGGCGATGAACCGGCGTATCAGGGGTCTCCGATCCACTTGAGAGAACCATTGCTCTCTTTCCATGCCTCCTCGCGTTGAGGGGAGGACATTGCTCCCCTCCTTCAAGGGAAGAGACGCTCTGATCAACGAAACGGCGGGGAGGCAAGCACGCCGCCAGCGCCAAGGTTCCAGACTTTGTTCGGACCGCGATCCAGATTGATGACGGTGTTCGGTCCCAGGTTACGGTTGTAGATGTCGCCGTAGTTGCCGACCTGCTTGATAATCTGATAGGCGAAGTCGTTCGGCAACCCCAATCCCTCGCCGAAGTTTCCTTCCAGCCCTAGCAGCCGTTTGATACGCGGATCGGTCGTGCTGGCGCGCAGACGATCGACATTGCGCTGATCAACACGCAGTTCTTCGGCGTAAATCGTGGCAAAGACCGTCCAGCTGATCACGTCGAGCCACTGATTGTCGTCGCGGGCGATGACCGGACCGAGCGGCTCGCGTGAGATGCGGTCGCCGAGGATGATGTGGTCGGCGGGATTCTTGAGTTGCTGACGTTTGGCTGCCAGTTGTGAACTGTCGCTGGTCACTGCGTCGCACTCCCCTTCATCATACGCCGGGTAGAGTTCGTCTTCGCCATTGAGGACGCGGGCAGTGAACTGAATGCCGCGCGCGGCAAAGTCGTCGTTCAGGTTTTGCTCGCTGGTGGTGCCTTTCGCCACACAGATGACTTTGCCTGCGAGGTCTTCCAGTTTGGTGATCCGGTCCCTGATGCGCACCATGAAGGTCTGACCATCGTGGAAGGTGGTGGGACCGAATGCCAACCCGCTGATGTTGCGTCCAAGTGTCCATGTCGTGTTACGGAACAGGACATCGACGCGCCCTTCACGCACAGCATCGAACCGGTTGTTGGGTCCTGGTCCGGTGCCGAGCGCGACGAACTCCACTTTTGTGGCATCACCGAAGATGGCAGCAGCGACGGCGCGGCAGAAATCGACATCGAAGCCGCTCCACGCCTGGCGCACGTTGTCGTAGAAGCCGAACCCCGGCAGATCGGCGTTCGTTCCACAGATCAGATAGCCACGCTCTTTGACGCGCGCCAGGATTTTTTGCGGTGCGGGTGTGGGTGTGGGAGGCGCAGCAGTCGGTAGGACGGAGGTTGCCACCGGAGTGTCGGGTGGCGCAACTGTCGGCGATGGAACAATGTCTGTCGTCGGGGTCGCCTGACTCGGCGGTACGGGTGTGGCGGTTGCGATGAGGATGATCGGTGCAGGAGTGGGCTGGTTGCCGAGCAATCCGCCGAGATCGCCGCACCCGGCGAGAATGAGGGTCAGCAACAGAAGTGCGATTGTTCGAGCATTGGGTGACGTGTGCATGGGTCAGGGTTCCTCCTGTGGAATCTGTCGCGTGTCATGGTAGCACATTGCAGGGTGGAAGGTGGGATGGTCGTTACGTTACACGTTGCACGTTGCTCGTTGCGGGTGGGAAGGTGCGCCCGACCGGCAGGGGCGCATAGTAGGGGCACGCCGGTGGCGCGCCTGCGTATCGATGGCGCGCCTGCGTATCGATGGCGCGTCCGCGTGTCGGTGGCGTGCCCGCGCCAGTGGCGTGCCCCCGCCGATGGCGCGCCTGCGTATCGATGGCGCGTCCGCGTGTCGGTGGCGTGCCCGCGTGTCGATGGCTCCGCGCTCTCTGTGACTCTGTGGTTGATTAAGAATCGCCAGGAGAAGGGCGTACAGGCATTCGGGTCGTGGCTTGACATCAAGGTGGTCTGTGCCGATAATCTGACGTTATAGTCCCCAAACTGATGATTTTCGCCACAATTCTTTTTCTTGCAATCCACAGGAGGCGTCCAATGACCTGGCAGACATATCTGCGCGAACAGCAAGACCGGTTCCTTGCCGAGTTGCTCGATTTCCTGCACATTCCGAGTGTGTCGGCGCTGCCAGAGCACGCGGGTGATGTGCAGCGTGCGGCGGAGTGGGTGGCGGAACGGATGCGCACCGCCGGGATCGAGTCGGTGCAGATTTTGCCAACCGGCGGGCATCCCGTCGTGTATGGCGATTGGTTGCACGCGCCTGGAAAGCCAACGGTGCTGATCTATGGGCATTTCGATACGCAGCCTGCCGACCCGCTGGAGTTGTGGGAACATCCACCGTTCGAGCCGGTGGTGCGTGATGGACGGGTGTATGCGCGTGGCGCATCGGACGACAAGGGAAACATGCTGCCGCCGATCCTGGCAGTTGAGGCATTGTTGCGCACAACGGGCGCGCTGCCGGTGAATGTCCGCTTTCTCTTCGAGGGCCAGGAAGAGATCGGCAGCCCGCAGATTCCGGCATTTGTGAAGGCTCACCGCGAGATGCTGGCGTGCGACCTGGTGGTGAGCAGCGATGGCGGGCAGTGGAGCGAGACCGAGCCGGTCATCCTCACCGGTCTGCGCGGCGGATGTGGCGTACAGATCGATGTGCGCGGTCCGAACCGGGACCTCCATTCCGGCATTTACGGTGGCGCAGTGCAGAACCCGATCCATGCGCTGGCGTCCATTCTTGCGTCGATGCGCGGCGCCGACGGGCGCATTCTGGTCGAAGGGTTCTACGATGCGGTGCAACCGCTGACCGATGACGAGCGTCGGCGGTTCGCGTCGGCCCCCTTCGATGAAGCCGCATATATGGCGGACCTGGGAGTGACGGCATTGTGGGGAGAAGCCGGATACACTGTCTACGAACGCACCTGGGCGCGCCCCACGCTGGAGATCAATGGCGTCTGGGGCGGATTCCAGGGCGAGGGAGTGAAGACGGTCCTGCCGGCTGAGGCGCATGCCAAGATTACCTGCCGACTGGTCGCCAATCAGGACCCGGCGACGATTGTGGAGTTGATCAAGGCGCATGTGCAACAGCACACACCGCCAGGAGTCACGGTAGCGGTCACGCCGCTGAAATTTCTGGCGAAGCCGTACCTGATGCCATTCGATCATCCGGGAAACCGTGCCGCGCGCGATGTGCTGGTTCACATGTACGGACGCGAACCGTATGAAGTGCGTAGCGGCGGCAGTATTCCGATCTGCACTATCTTGCTGGACGAATTAGGGGTATACACGGTCAATTTCGCCTTCGCGTTAGAAGATGAGCGTCAGCACTCGCCGAACGAATTCTTCCGCCTGAGCAGTTTCCGTCGTGGGCAGGAGGGGTACTGCCTGTTGTTGGAGCGATTGGCGGATGTGGGGTAGGGGTTATGCTTCGCCGGGTGAGCGCACCCATTGGCACGTTTGGCGTGCGACACCGCTCAGTCGGGTGCGCTCACCCTCTGAGGCGGCATAGTCATCGGGCGCTGAAAACCAGCATTTGATAGTGCTAAAGAATCTGCACCGTCCCTATTCTGCGCTTCGCGCCCTCTCACCTTCAATCTCCAACGCTCTCATCGCTGACGGCACCAGCGTACCAGTGCGGCGTGCCATTCCATCTCGATTGTGGCGAGCGACGGTGCGCCGACGAGATCCGGCACGTCGCTCTGGCGGTAGGTGTTGGCGCGAAAAGCCGCCGCAATCGCGCGGATGGCGGATGGTCGCTCCTGATGCAAAAATGTCACGAACGCCCACGCCTCATCATACGCGAATGTGCCATACTGATCATATCCATCGCGCTGCCCCAGCAGGCGCGCCAGATCGGGTGGAACGGAATGAGTGCAGAGGCGGTCGAGTGCGGCGCGCGATCCGGCGCCAGAGTCGCTGAGGGCGGCGAGGTATTCGGCGATGCCTTCGTCGAACCATCCTTTCGGCTCGGCATGGTAGCCAGGATCGTGCCAGACGCCGGGGAAGAGGTATCGTCCGTTCAGGTAGTGACCGAACTCATGGGCGATAGTCTCGTCGGTGGTGTTGACGCTTTCGGCAGCGTTACGCTCGTAGGTGAAGAGAACGCCGTCGCGCTCGACGTATATGCCGTCAACATCGGCGCCGAAGCCGACGAATGCCAGCATGTACTCTCGAAAGACGCTGCGGTTGGCAAATATCTTAATCGTGAGTTGCTCGTGCGGATCGCCAGGCACAGGATCGGTGATGCCGGTCAGGTCGAAGAAAAAGGTGCGCAGGCGTTCCAGTTGCGCGGTGATGGCGGAAAGGTTGGCTGTGGATGATCCGGTGCAGATTCGCACGGTGCGCTGATCGAGGCACGAAGAGAGATGAATGGTCTCGAACTCTGCGCGCAGCACGGCGAATCGCTCGCCGCCGAAGCGGTCGAGGGCGCGCGCCAATGCCGCGCGCGCAGCGAATGGTCCCGGCGAGGTTTCAGGAATGCCGGAGATGAAGCGCCCGGCATGGATGGCGGGAGGCGCGCTGGGGAGCGCATCGGCTGGCGCCAGGCGCGCGGCGGATGTCCAGGCGTCTTCCAGTGCTGCGGTGACGCGCGCGCGCGCCGCCACGTCGAGTTGATCGTCGCGCAGGCGTGCAATGGCGTCGGCGGCGCGCGCGCGCACGCCTGGCTCGTCGGATTGCAATCCTGCCAGAAGAAACGCCAGATCGTCGTCGTGGAGCGGTCCGACGCGGGTGGCAATCAACCGCGCGGCAGCGTATGCAGCGCGGGTGCGCAGATTTGCCCCGCTGCCAGGCGTGAGCGCAATGGTGGTAAAAGCGGGTTGTGCGTCATACGCCGGGAAGAAAAAGGTGTCGAGAATCCAGATTGCGTCGGCCCGCACATCATCGTGGGGATCGGTGTGCAGCAGGGTCAACAGATGAATGCGGAGCGCGGGCGCGGCGCGCGCCACAACGCGGTGCGCAGGTTCGCGCGGCGGACGCTCCGCCATGCGACCGATGACGCGCAGGGCGTTGCGGCGGGTCAGACTGTGAAAGTCGGGAGCGGTCAGGGCGATCAGACGTTCGAGAATCTGATCATCGGCAATAGCGGCAAGCGCGTGCGCAATCTCTTCAGTGCAGTCGTATCCCGACGCATAGAGCATCACGATGAGCGAGTGCGGTCCGATGTGGTAGGTGCGCGGACAGGCGGGCGTCGGCGGCGGTTGTAGCGGCGACGGCGCGGTAGTGGTGAGGACGAGGACCAAGAGCAGGATTGCAGGCGTAGTGCGGGGCATGCGGATTGCGAGAACTGAGAACTGAGAACTGAGAACCAAGAACTGAGAACTGAGAACCAAGAACCAAGAACTGAGAACCGGAATGCCGGGAGACGATCTGATTATCACGGCGTACTGTCGGGATCGAGGCGGATGACGGCGAGCCGGTGCGCTGCCTCGAAGGTGACTGCGCCGCGGTGGGAGCGGTTCAGGAGCCATACAACATAATATTCGTCGGTTGAATAGATCGAGTGAGATGAACAGAACGAGTTGCCTTGCTGATTGCCGGGTATCCGGCAATTTGGCGTATGGGTGGCAAAAGCGCGTATGTGAAATGAACCCAGCGTCAGGTTGATGTGCGGTGCATCAATGACACGACGTTGCACTATGCTGATGCCAATGATACCAGCCATGAGCGTCGCTGTCAGCAGAGCAACCAGCGTGACGCCTATCCAGCGCATGTGCATTGGCGACCTCGCCTTCCTGCCGTTTTTTCACCACAGAGCCACAGAGAACACAGAGAAACATCGAATTCATCCCTTCCGCCTTCGCACCTTTCACCTGCGCGTCCTCTCGCCCCTCGCCTCGCGCCTCTTGCTCCTTACCTGTTATTGTACCTGAGAAACGGGTCGAGTAACGGCGAAACGCTCGCCATCCTTGACGCTCACGTGACAATCTTCTATCATACCGTAATGCCAGGGTATGGCAAGGAGGCGACATGCGCATTGCAGTGACCGGCGCCGGTGGCCAATTGGGGAAGGCATTGCAGCGCGTTCTGTCAGACGCGCACGAGATTATTCCATTGAATCACGCCGATCTGGACCTGGAACGGTCTGATTGTGTGCAGGCGCTGGTTGCCACGGACGCGCAATGTGTCATTCATCCGGCGGCGTACACGCATGTCGATGGATGCGCTCGTGATCCTGATCGCGCCTATCGCGTCAATGCGTTGGGTACGCGCTACGTGGCACTGGCGTGCCAGGCGCTCGACGCGCCGCTGGTGTATGTCAGTACCAATGAGGTCTTCGATGGCACGGCGACATCGCCGTACCTCGAGTATGACCGCCCTGCGCCGATCAATCCCTATGGCTTCTCGAAGTGGGCGGGCGAACAGGTGGTGCGCGAACTGCTGCGCCGATTTTACATCGTGCGAGTGGCATGGTTATTCGGTGGTGAGCGCAACTTCGTGCGCACGGTGTTGCGTCTTGCCCATGAGCGCAACGAGATTGCTATGGTCGCAGACGAAATCGGCAGCCCAACCTATGCGCCTGATGCCGCCGCCGCGATTGCACGCCTGATCGAAACACCCTACTATGGGACGTACCATCTGGTCAACGAAGGGTCATGTTCGCGTTACGAGTTTGCGGCAGCGACGCTGCGGCTGGCGGAACGCACCGATGTGACGCTACGCCCGATCTCACTGGCAGAGTATCAACGCGCCAGCCGGGTGCCGCCGTATACGCCGTTGCGCAACGTCGCCGCCGCCGATCTGGGCATCCGCCTGCGACCATGGGAAGAGGCGCTGACGGAGTATGTGGGTGGATTGAAGAACGGAGGGTGAATGCCGCGGCGCGCCCGTGAGATGGATGCCGGCGGCGCGCGGGACGATGGGGTTGTGGCGTGTTGCCGGTGTGCCCAGTCTCCTGAGATTCTCAGTTCCCGGTTCTCAGTTCTTGGTTCTTGGTTCTCAGTTCTTGGTTCTTGGTTCTCAGTTCTCGCTTCTCGGTTCTCCATGATCGACATCATCATTCCAAACTACAATGGCGCCTCTCTTCTGCCGACATGCCTCGACTCGCTGCGGGCGCAGACACGGCGCGATTTCTGCGTGGTTGTCGTGGATGACGGTAGCGCCGATGATTCGGTCGCTCTGGTGCAGCGGCGTTATCCTGAAGTGCAGGTCATCGCACTGCCGCGCAATCGCGGGCTGGCGGCGGCGGTCAATACCGGCATCGAAGCGACCGGTGGGGAGTATGTTGTCCTGCTCAACAACGACACCGAGGCGCATCCGCGTTGGCTGGAACATCTGATCGGCGCATTGGATCGCTATCCGGCATATGCGTTTGCCGCCAGCAAAATGATGTTGTTCGACCGGCGCGACCACATTCATTCAGCGGGCGATTACTATCGCTTCGATGGCGTTCCCGGCAGTCGCGGCGTCTGGCAACGCGATGTGGGGCAGTTCGATGTGATGGAAGAAGTGTTTGGTCCCTGCGCCGGCGCTGCGGCATATCGGCGAGCGGCGCTGGAGGAACTGGCGGAGGACGGCAGGGTCTTCGATGAGGACTTGGTGATGTATTGTGAAGATGTCGATCTGAACGTGCGCGCCAGATTGCGCGGTATGCGCACCGTATACGTGCCGCGTGCCGTGGTATATCATCGATTGAGCGCAACGGGGGGCGGCGCGCTGGCGAGTTACTACTGTGGGCGCAACTTTATGCTTGTGTGGACAAAGAATATGCCGGCGCCCCAGGTGCGACGCTACCTGCCCCTGCTGATCTGGTCGCAGATCCGGTTTGTCGTGCATTCACTCTGGCATATCCGCGAACCGGCAGCGCGCGCCCGTTTGCGTGGTCAGTTTGATGGGTTGCGTACACTGCCTCGATTTGTGCGCAAGCGGCGCCACACGACAGGCAGGGATGCCGGTCGGCTTGTTGTTGAAACACGCTATTGATAAGGAGCAACAGTGACCTCTATCGAGTCTTCTCCCTATCTTTCAGTTGTCATTCCAGCGTACAATGAGGAGCGCCGGTTGCCTGCAACACTGCGGCGGGTGCTCGACTATCTGGCGCAGCAACCCTACGCCTCAGAAGTGATTGTCGCCGATGATGGCAGTTCTGATGGAACTGCGGCGTATGTCGATCGGCAACTCGATGTGCATCGCAATCTCTTTCTGCTGCGGCTGGATCACCGTGGGAAAGGGTATGCAGTGCGCTCAGGCGCGCTGATGGCGCGTGGCGAGTACATTCTGCTCTGCGATGCGGACCCGGCGGTGCCAATCGAGGAGTGGGAACGCCTGCGGCGGTATCTGGAAAGCGGATACGATGTGGCGATTGGGTCTCGTGAGGGATTGGGGGCGCGACGGATCGGCGAGCCGTGGTATCGCCACATTATGGGACGCATCTTCAATACCATTGTGCGGCTGGTGGCAGTTGGGGGCATTCAGGATACGCAGTGTGGCTTCAAGGCGTTGCGACGCGCGGTAGCGCACGATCTCTTTCGACGGGTGCGCATCTATGGCGATGACGCGCCGCAAGTCGAAGGGGCGGCAGTCACTGCCTACGATGTCGAACTGCTCTATCTGGCAGTGCGACGGGGCTATCGCATCGCTGAAGTTCCGGTCGTCTGGCAGTATGGCGAAGAGACGAAGGTCAACCCGCTCCGTGATTCGTGGCGCAACCTGCGTGATGTGCTGAAGGTTCGCTGGTATGCGCTACGTGGCAGGTACGCCGGTCTTGATGCACCGCTGGCGACGATGGCTGAGGAAAGTGCGCGCAGAACGATCGATATCCGATAGCTGGAGGTTCCGATGCCTGTAGCGACCGCCGCAATAACCGCCGAAGACTTGGCGCAGATGTCGTTTGGGGAGCAGCGCGTCGAACTCGTGCGCGGGGAGGTGATCACGATGGCGCCTGCCGGTGCGGATCATGGTGAAATGGCAATGACGCTTGGCGCACTGATTTATACATTTGTGCGCGAACGACGGCTGGGTGTTGTCTACGCTGCTGAAACCGGGTTCATTCTGGCGCGCAACCCGGATACGGTGCGCGCGCCGGATGTGGCGTTCGTCGCGTCCGAACGGGCCGCGCAGCAGCGGGGACGCTCCGGGTTCTTCGAGGGTCCGCCCGACCTGGCGGTGGAAGTGGTGTCGCCTGGGGATACGGCCGAAGATGTCGAAGCGAAGGTGCTCGATTATCTGGAAGCAGGCGCGAGAATGGTCTGGATCGTGCGCCCGCGAACGCGCACGGTGACGGTGTATCACTCGCTGCGCGCGGTGCAGGTGCTGCGCCCCGGCGATCTGCTCGACGGCGGCGACGTGCTGCCGGGATTTGCAGTGCCGGTTGCGACGTTGTTTGGCGGTTGAGGGGGGCAGGTGGAGGGTGGGAAGGTCGTGCAGGTTGCAGATGAAGCGAGGCGAGAGGCAAGCGGCGGGAGGACAGGCAGAGCCGTTGCACCGCAACGATTCTGCGAGGGTAGAAAGGTTGAAGGGTGACAGATGAGTATCGAAGCAGCCGCGATAACCGCCGAAGACCTGGCGCAGATGTCGTTTGGGGAGCAGCGTGTCGAACTCGTGCGCGGGGAGGTGATCACGATGGCGCCAGCCGGTGCGGAGCACGGCGAAATTGCTGGTTTTGTGTTTGGCATCCTGTTTAGTTTTGTTCGCGCGCATAACCTCGGTTCGCTGTACGCTGCTGAAACCGGGTTCATTCTGGCGCGCAACCCGGATACGGTGCGCGCGCCGGATGTGGCGTTCGTCGCGTCCGAACGGGCCGCGCAGCAGCGGGGACGCTCCGGGTTCTTCGAGGGTCCGCCCGATCTGGCGGTTGAGGTGGTTTCGCCGAGCGACACCGCAGAGGATGTCGAAGCGAAGGTGCTCGATTATCTGGAAGCAGGCGCGAGAATGGTCTGGATCGTGCGCCCGCGAACGCGCACGGTGACGGTGTATCACTCGCTGCGCGCGGTGCAGGTGCTGCGCCCCGGCGATCTGCTCGACGGCGGCGACGTGCTGCCGGGATTTGCAGTGCCGGTTGCGGCGTTGTTTGGCGGTTGAGGGGGCAGGTGGAGGGTGGCAGGTGACACGAGGCGCGAGGTGAGAGGTGAGAGGTGAGAGGTGAGAGGTGAGAGGTGAGAGGTGAGAGGTGAGAGGTGAGAGGTGAGAGGTGAGAGGTGAGAGGTGAGAGGCGCCCGACCATGGCGTAGCGCGAGATTTATCTCGCACTTGTGGAGAGGTGAGAGGCGAGAGGCGAGAGGCGCCCGACCATGGCGTAGCGCGAGATTTATCTCGCACTTGTGGAGAGGTGAGAGGCGAGAGGCGAGAGGCGCCCGACCATGGCGTAGCGCGAGATTTATCTCGCACTTGTGGAGAGGTGAGAGGCGAGAGGCGAGAGGCGCCCGACCATGGCGTAGCGCGAGATTTATCTCGCACTTGTGGAGAGGTGAGAGGCGAGAGGCGAGAGGCGCCCGACCATGGCGTAGCGCGAGATTTATCTCGCACTTGTGGAGAGGTGAGAGGCGAGAGGCGAGAGGCGCCCGACCATGGCGTAGCGCGAGATTTATCTCGCATTTGTGGAGAGGTGAGAGGTGAGAGGTGAGAGGTGAGAGGTGAGAGGCGCCCGACCATGGCGTAGCGCGAGATTTATCTCGCATTTGTGGAGAGGTGAGAGGTGAGAGGTGAGAGGTGAGAGGTGAGAGGCGCCCGACCATGGCGTAGCGCGAGATTTATCTCGCAACGAGGCGCCAGGCGTGAGACGCGAGGCGCCCGACCACGGCGTAGCGCGAGATTTATCTCGCAACGAGGCGCCAGGCGTGAGACGCGAGGCGCCCGACCACGGCGTAGCGCGAGATTTATCTCGCAACGAGGCGCCAGGCGCCCGACCATGGCGTAGCGCGAGATTTATCTCGCATTTGTGGAGAGGTGAGAGGCGAGAGGCGAGTGGCGGGCGAACAGGTAGAGATGTTGCAACGCAACGTCTCCTCGTGGATAGACCCGTGTTTCACGTTGCACGTGGGAAAGTGTGGGACGTTGCACGGGCGAGAAAGTGGAATAAGGATGTTGCGCGACTCTCTGTGTCTCCGTGGTTCAAATGAAGGCTACAGATTGAAGCTGGAACGGTCTGACTCCTCACCCATAATCTCCCATACCTTATAGGAAAATCAACCAAAACTCAGACAATCGAGCCTGCGTCTGTGGAGCGGCTGGCGTTAGTTTCGACAGGCTCAACCTGCGTTGGCTGAGCCTGTCGAAGCCAACGCCGATCACGAGATTGTCCAATCTCTGGTTGATCTTCCTATTAGAAAGCCGAACCATCATCAACGGAACTTAAGCGTAGAGTCTTTGTGTCTTTGTGCCTTCGTGTGAGTTATAAAGATAGTGCCCCTAACCACTAACCCCTCATTCACCGCCACCGATACGGAATGCCCGGCAGCCGCAGGTACTCCTCTCCCAGGTTCGCCAGCAGGACGATATCTGTGCCTTCGGGGCGTTCGAGCCGGGCGTAGCGGGTGTACTGGACGCGCGCTGCGCCGCGTTGCATCTCACTGCTGATCGGCGGTCCCAGGGTCTCCATTCCGCCATAGGCTTCCCAGGCTGACAGAAATGTGCCGTGCAGCGTGTACCCGGTCTCCGGGAAGAACCGCGATGGTCCGGTTTCCGGTTGCGCCGGACGCAAGCCACTCTCGCCGATCAGCACCAGTTCGCCGATTGGAAGGCGCGTGATGTCGTTGCCGGCAGAGTGGAAGCACGCCCGCAGGAAGCATTGCACCACGCCATCGGCAAACGGCACGGCAGGCATCAGCGGATCGCCCGGTCCTTCGTACCCGCCTGCCTCCAACCAGAACGTAAAGATCGGTGCAGGCACGAAATAGCCTCGTTCGCCAAGCAATTGTCCGCTGGCGTCACCGACCTTGATCGGCGCAATGCGCTGCGGAGGAGTGAAGAGTTCTGCGCCGCTGCGCAACGCAACCGTCAGCCGGTACTCTCCCGGCGGCAGTTCAACAGGAAGGTCAATCGGGTGCATGTGCTGGATTGCGGCGCCATCCCAATCGGCGGGGCGGAGTGCGTCGTAAATGAGTGGGCGTTCCCACGCGGCGATGGGTGCGCCATCGCTGGTTGCCAGGGTCACGCGAATCTCGCAGGGATCGGCGTCGCACGGTCCAGGATCAGTCGTTGTTCGACTCAATTCCAGGGTGAGAACGACGCGCTCACCCGGCGCATACATCGTGCTGCCGGGAGGCGAGAGGAAAACGCCGGTTGCGCGAATGCCGGCGCCAATGTCGAGCGCCACGTCGCTGCGGCGCCCCGGATCGACCGGTTGGTACAGGTCGAACGTGCCGCGCGAGCCGGTTTGAGCGTAGCGATGGGTGATCAGCGCGATCATTTCCGGCGTGAGCCAGTTTCCCAGGTAATCCAGCACAACCAGCGGCACGCGCCCGTTCGCCATATCGCGCAGGAGCGGGCGCTGGTCCAGCAGTCCCGCGTCGTACAGTTGGCGATGCTCGAATGCCTGGAGCCGCGACGGGACGCCAGCCTGCGCTGCGATGCCGGGAATGTCGGTGACGATCGGCGCCCCAGCCGCCTGTGCGTCTGCGACAAGCGCAGCGTTCACCCGGCGCAATGTCGCAAGGATTTCCTGTTCGCGCTGAAGATCACGCCAGACGCCGTAAGCGCCGAATGCCAGCCGCGGTGGGTTGTCGCCCTCGATGAGTCCGTATGGTTTGACATAATTCTCGCTCCAGAGTGGATAGTAGCGCAGGAGCGCAGCGGCGAGCAGCAGAAGCAGGGTTGAAGAACTCAGAACTGAGAACCGGGAATTAAAATGCCGGCTACGAGCGGCGGATGGTTGTGTGCGTGCGCCAGCCGCCAGGAACCAGGAGGTCAGCATCGAGATGCGGGAACTTAAGGAGGGCGCTGGCGCGTCAGACACAGGCGCCGGTTTATCTGAGCGCCGGGTCGAAGAGAGGCGCTGCCCATGGCGAGACCGGTCTGTTGCGAGGAGAGATGCGATGGCGGCAGCAATGAGCCAGATCGCGCCGGCGTAGAACTCGAGAAAATAGTTGGTGTAGGCGCCAACTTTGCCGACACCGAATGCCACGTATGCGCCGAAGCAGGTGTAGACAACCGGTAGCAGACCGTGCGCTGGCGTTGTGTCTGATGGCAGTACAGGGCAGCGCCGGTTTGAGACATCCGGCGCAGCGCGCGCCAGCAGGAGCGCAGCGGCGCACACTGCGCCGAGCCAGAGGGACCACAGAATAGCCGCCTGATCCTGCCAGAACCCTTCAGCGAGCGCTGCCGACCAGGGGTTGGCGTTCGCAGCAACGACGTGGAGCCAGAACCAGCCGCCGGATGCCAGCTGCAGCGCGCCGGCGGCAGCGCCCCCGATGGCAGCGATAATCAACGCCACTTCCAGCGCGCGGCGGCGATGGCGAAACCAGAGCCAGATAAGCGCTGCCGCCGGCGCGGCGATCAGTGACGGTTTCACCAGCAGACTCAGCGCCAGCGGGAGGGCTGCCCAGCGCGACAGCCGGCGGGTCAGCAACAATCCCCACAACCCCAGGTAGACCCCCAGCATATCGACGCGCATCAGCGCCCCCCATTCGCGCACGATGGGCAGGGCGAGAAATGCAAGCGCGGTGATGAATACGGCGATCCGCGGCATCGCCGTGCTATGCGAGTCGTGGGGTGGTGCGGCAAGTCGCCAGAGCAGGAATGTGCTTCCCAGCGTCGCCAGCAACGTTACCAGGCGTCCCGCCAGCAGCGTCGCGTCGCTTCCGGGAAAAGCAACATCGAACAGCGGGGCGATCAACCAGACGGCGACCAGATAGACCGGCGGGTAATTGACGACCAGGTAGGGCGGCGTGCCGGGGTCGCTATACAAGTGCGGCAGTGATATGCCGCTGCGCAGCGCGTTTACCTGCGCCAGCAGCGGTCCCTCGCCATAATCGAGCGGGTAGGGGAACGTCAGCACATGCCAGGCGCGCAGCGCGAAGAAGAGCAGATGCATTGCAACGAGCGCAGCAAGCGCGGCAGGCGCCAGCGCACCGGCAATGCGCGTCCGCATTATCAGCGATGGGCGATCAGCGGTATGGATCGTGGGGTGTGACACAGGGGACGATTATAGCACGAGCCGGGCTTGACATCACGCGAACCTGTGGTACCGTGAGATCTGTGTACCTGGAGAAGCAAAGGAGCCTCGCCATGATTCCCACTGCCCCGTTTGGCCGCACGGGCCACCACAGCACTCGCGCCATCTTCGGCGCTGCGGCGCTCAGCCGCGTTTCTCAGGAGGACGCTGACCGCACACTGGATCTGATCTTGCAGTATGGGGTCAATCATATTGACACGGCTGCCAGTTATGGCGACAGCGAACTGCGGATCGGTCCCTGGATGCGGGAACATCGTTCGCGTTTCTTTCTGGCGACGAAAACCGGTGAACGCACCTATCAACGCGCGCGCGATGAAATTCGCCGTTCGCTCGAGCGCCTGCGCGTCGATCAGATCGACCTGATTCAGTTGCACAACCTGGTCGACCCGCAGGAGTGGGAGCAGGCGCTTGGTCCTGGCGGCGCGCTCGAGGCGGCAATCGAAGCGCGTGAACAGGGGCTGGTGCGCTTCATCGGCGTCACCGGTCACGGCGTAACGGTCGCAGCGCAGCACCGCCGCGCGCTCGAACGCTTCCCGTTCGATTCGGTGCTGCTGCCGTACAGTTACATTCTGATGCAGAACCCGCAGTATGCCGCCGACTTCGAGGCGCTTGCGGCGGTCTGCCGTGAGCGCGGCGTCGCAATGCAGACGATCAAGGCGATCACGCAGGCGCCCTGGGGTGAGCGTGAGCGTGCATACGCGACGTGGTACGCGCCGCTTGAGGATCAGGCGGACATCGATCTCGCAGTGCACTGGGTGCTGGGTCGTCCAGACGTATTCCTCAACACGGTCGGCGACATCGCGTTGCTGCCGCGTGTGCTCGATGCGGCGAGCCGCTTCCAGTCGCGCCCAGGCGACGAGGAAATGGAGCGTCTGGCGGCGGAGCGTCAGATGGCGCCGCTGTTTGTGTAGATCTGCGTCCTCATTTCTGGCATCTTCCTGCGCCTGAGCGCCCCCGGCGCAACGCATTGTCTGGCGTTGTTACATAAGGTTTACAAAACCGCCTGGGCAAGCCCTGGCGGTTTTGTTACTATCTCCTCAGCAAAGCAAGCGTTCGGAATGAAGAAACGCCCGTGACCGGAAATTGCGGCAGTCAGGCATGCGCCTGGCGCATGGTTGATTGTGTCTCAAAAACAGGTTGCGCTGCAAAGGAGAGAACGATGTATCGAAGCGACTGGCTCGATGATATGCGCTGGGGTGCGGTTGCCCTGGGAGTTGCAACGGCGCTGACGGCGCAGGTGGCGATCACGCTGCTGGTGCTGAACCCGCTGGCGATCACGCTGATCTGGACGGCGGTCGTGCTGGTTGAGTTGTGCATTGCTGTGGGGGCGTTTGTCAGCGGATGGCGGGCGCGTCGCGCTGCGTTGCTCAACGGGTTGATGGCAGGGCTGATCAGCGCGGTCGTTTCGCTGCTGGCAACCGTCGTCCAGGCGCCGGCGCAGGTGGACCTGCTGAACGTCCTCTTTCTGTTTGTGACGTTTGGCTTGATGGGAGCGCTTGGCGGCGTGCTGGCGGGATATATCCGCACCCGGCGTCTGGCGCAAGCGCATCGGTAAAGTCACGAGGAAGACACTGATATGCAGTATGTGATGCTGACACTCATGCTGGCAGCGGCAGCGGTGCTGGTGTATGTCTCGATCACCGACATCCGTGAGCGCTGTATCCCCAATCGGGTCATGTTCCCGGCACTGCTCACGGCGCTGCTGGTGGCGCTGGCGCGCCCTGAGCGCTGGTCGCTGCTCCTGGGCGGGCTGGTTGCTGGTGTGCTGCTTGTGCTGCCGACGCTGATCTATGGACTGGAAAAGGCTGGCGGCGGCGATGTCAAACTCGGATTGTTCATCGGGCTGGTCCTGGGCTGGCCCGCGATTCTTCCGGCGTTAGGGCTGGCATTTGTGAGTGCGACCCTGTTTGCCGCCGGCGGGATGCTGCTGCGCCGGCTGTCGTGGCGGAGCGTGATCGCGTTTGGACCGTTTCTGTCACTTGGCGGTCTTCTGGTCGGCGCGCTCCTCGTGCTGGAACAACTGTAAGAAGCTCTCCAATATTCCAACAGAGGAGGTCACCGAGGAGGCTGGTAGGAGGCTATAGCCCGTCCTCATGCGCAAAGAACCCCTCAGCTGTGGTCAGCTGACGTTGCTGAAGCGACAAGCAAACCACAACGAGGGGTGAAGCGATGGGAGCACCGAGCCAGCCGGCTGTCCAGAGCGAGACGTACGCGACCGACCTGACTGATGCGCAGTGGGAGCAGATCCGCCCATTTGTCGAGATACAGGCCAAGACCGGGCCGAAGCGGAGGGTCGACCTGCGAGCCGTGCTCAACGGCTTGCTCTACAAACTGAAGACCGGGCGCCAGTGGGAACTGCTGCCGCGCTCGTTTCCGCCCAAGAGCACGGTCCACTACTCCTTTCAGCAGTGGACCAAGAAAGGCATCCTGGTGCGGATCAACGACGCGTTGCGCCGACGGGTGCGGGTCGAGGCGGAGGGTCGGGAGAACGTCGAGCCTACAGGTGGGGTGATCGACGCCCAGAGCGCCAAGAGCAGCATTGCCGGGGGGCCGGAACGGGGCTTCGACGGGGGGAAACAGGTCTATGGGCGCAAGCGCCATCGGCTCGCCGACACGCTGGGTTTGCTGATCACGGCTTGTGTTCACTCGGCGCGAGCGTATGACGGAGCAGCTGCCAAGCAGGTGTTCACCGCGACCAAAGCGCGCGGCATCGCGCTGAAGAAGGTATGGGCAGACCAGACCTATCGTGGTGTGTTGGGCCCGTGGATGGCGGCCAATGGCATGGGTGAGTTGGAGATTGTCGAGCGGCTGCCGGGGCAGCGCGGCTTTCAGGTCCAGCCGAAGCGCTGGGTTGTCGAGCGAACCCACGCCTGGTTGAGCGGCAATCGTCAGCTGAGCCGAGAGTATGACCATAACCCGCGTCACTCCGAAAGCTGGCTCTACCTCGCCTCGATCCGCCTCCTCGGCCGCCGTCTCGCCAAAGCGTCGTGAGCCAGGGCACTCTTATCATTGGACTATTGGAGAGCTTCTTATTCCGGCATGCGAACGCATCGTCACGATCGAGGATGCAGCCGAACTGCGGTTTCATCGCACCCATCCACACGTGGCGCGCCTTGAGGCGCGTCCACCGAATGTCGAAGGCGCTGGCGAAGTCACGATTCGCCAACTGGTGCGTAACGCGCTGCGTATGCGCCCGGATCGGATCATCGTCGGCGAGGTGCGCGGCGCTGAGGCGCTCGACATGCTCCAGGCGATGAACACCGGCCACGAAGGCTCGATGACGACGGTGCACGCCAACTCGCCGCGTGATGCGTTCAGCCGCCTGGAGACGATGGTTATGTGGGCTGAGGGCGCCAGGGAGCTGCCGCTCAGCGCCATTCGGGAACAACTCGTCGGCGCGCTCGATATTGTCATTCAACAGACGCGCCTGCCCAACGGTCGTCGCAAGGTTATCAGCATTTCCGAGGTTCAGGGCATACGCCACGGTGAAGTCGAACTGCGCGACATTTTTGTGTTTCACAGCAGTGTTGATGACAAAGGTCAGGTGCTTGGCGAGTTTATGGCAACCGGCGCCCTGCCGCGGTGCCTGCGCAAGATTGAACCGGCGTGCGGCGCACTCGATCACCTGTTCAAGTCGAATTATCTGCGTGATACGCTTGGACCGGAGATTCTGCAGAACCCGGCGATTACCGAGATTATGGTCAATGGTCCATTTGATGTCTGGATCGAAGAGCGCGGCAAACTGCGTCCGGCGCCGGAGATCCGCTTCCGCGACCATCACCATCTGCTGAATGTCATCAACACGATCATCGCACCGCTGAACCGTCGTCTTGATGAGTTGAATCCGATGGTCGACGCGCGTCTGCCGGATGATGAGCGCTTTCCCGGCGGTGGTCGCATCAACGCCGTTCTCGACCCGATTTCTCTGGTTGGTCCGGTGTTGACCATCCGGCGCTTCAGCCATACCCCATTTACGCTCGATCGATTGGTGGCGCTTGGCAGTATGTCGCCACAGATGGCGGCATTTCTGCGCGCGTGTGTTCGCATCAGACGCAACATGCTGATCTCTGGCGGCGCCGGCAGTGGGAAAACCACGTTGCTGGGCGCGATTGCAAAGGAGATCGATCTGCAGCGTGAGCGCATTATCACCATCGAAGACGCCGCAGAACTGCGCATTGGCGCGCCAGGGGACCACGTGCTCGGTCTCGAGACCCGTCCGCCCGACCGATTTGGCGAAGGTGAGGTGACGATCCGCCAGCTGGTGCGCAATGCACTGCGTATGCGCCCCGACCGGATTATTGTCGGCGAGGTGCGCGGCGCTGAGGCGCTCGATATGCTGCAAGCCATGAATACCGGGCACGAAGGCTCGCTCACTACGCTGCACGCCAACTCGCCTCAGGAAGCGTTCAGTCGATTGGAGACGATGGTTCTCTGGGCGCGCGAAGCCGAGGCGCTCTCGCTCTCCGCCATCCGACGTCAGTTGTGCACGCTCGATATTGTGGTTCAGCAGGCGCGCCTTGCCGACGGCAGCCGCAAAGTCGTCGCTATTGCCGAAGTGGTTGGTCTTGATGAGCGTGACCAGGTGCACGTCGAGGAGATTTTTCGGTTCGAGCAGCATGGCATCGATCCTGACGGCCAGGTGGTGGGTGAGCATGTTGCAACCGGCTACGTGCCGCGGGTGCTGGAAAAGTTGTGTGCATATGGCATCACGCTGGAGGAAAAGGCATGGTGCAGCCGATCATGACCATCGTGACCGAACGCCTTGTGTTTCCGATCCGAATGCCGGCAGTGCGGATGCTGTGGGTTGCAATGCTCATTGCAATCTTGCTCCTGCCGACATCTCCGGCGACGGCGCAGCAGACCGGGCAGGCGCTCGATTCAGGAAATAGCGACGTGGTCCTGATTATCGACAACTCCGGCAGCATGAAGCAAAACGATCCGCAGAACCTGCGTCTCGCCGCAGCCAATCTCTTTATCGATCTATCGGACCCGCGCGACAAAATCGGCATTGTTGTTCTTTCCGACCGTATGCGCACGCGTTCGCTGACGAAGAATCTTGTCCGTATCGGCAGCCGGCAGGACATCGATGAGTTGAAGGGACTGGTCGATGCGCTGCGCAACGAGACAAAAGGGCAGGAGACGCATATGGGAACGGCGCTCGATCTGGCGTATGACCTGCTCGACGCAACGCCGGGATCGAACCGGGGCGCCAACCAGCGTCAGTTTGTCGTGCTCCTCAGCGACGGATTGCCAACGGGCGTCGGGCAACGCGAGCGCGTCGATCAAGCCGTACAGCGCTTCCGTGAGCGACGGTACTGGAAGATATTCTCCATTGCGCTGGGCGATGAAGCGGATCCGGCGTATCTCGACGAGAAGGTGTCCTCTCCCTCCGGCGGGCAGGTGGTCGTCGCCCGCCATGCCGGTGAACTGCTCGACCGGTACCTTGACGTGTATGCGCGCGCCGGTGATGACCGGTACATCAATTATGTCACAGTGCAGCCGAACACGCTGGCGCCGCTGGTTGACGTGCGGCTGGATCACCAGCCGACGCAGATCGGCGTCGTGCTGGTGCGTGGCGACAGCAATGCCAGCATTAGCAGTCTATTGGCGCCAGACGGGGCGGATCTGGTGCAACCCTACTACCAGAATAGCGTGCGGCGCGGGGCTGAACCGGAATACGAACTGTATACGGCAATGTCAACCGACCAGGTATCGCTCGTTGGGCGCTGGATGATCAATGTTGATCGTCCTGATGCGTTGCCAACCACAATTGCCGTGCTGAGTCGCTCGCGGCTACGCATACGGATGCCAGCGCCGGCGCCGCTGCGTGACAACGAGGATACCAGCCTGCGCTACCATCCGGTCGGACGACCGCTACTGTTGGTGGTTGGGGCGCAGGTTGCCGAACGAAATTACGATCAGCATGTTACTACTCCCTACCTGTACCGCTGGGTGGCAGACATGGCGCCGGCAGCGCACATGCTCACGCCGTTCGAGGGTCCACCCATTGTGCTGGTAGACGATGGACGCGCCTGTGATCAGCGCGCAAACGATGGACGTTACAGCGGCGTACTGCCGCCTTTCCCCACTGAAGGGGATTATACGTTGCGTCTGGAATTCCCTGGGGCGCACCCGAACCCTATCCATGTGCAGAAAGACTACATCGTGCGCGTGGCTGCGTTGCCGACCATGACGATAACGCTGCCGCCGGCTGCGACAACCCTGCCGATCAATACGCCATTGACCGCCTGGATCGATCTGCCCGGAAGGGCAGACTTCGAGATTGTGAATGTGATGTTCCCAACAGCGTTTGTGCAGCGTCCCGACGGGGTGCTCGAAACGCTGGAGATTGAGTCGGTGGACCGCGGACGTTTCCGTTTCCGCTACACACCCGGCTTCGAGGGACAGTACCGCATCAATATTGCGGCAGAGGTGCATGGGCGAGGTGCAATGGGGGACATCCGGTACATCGACTATGCCGACGCCCTGATCGGCGTACCGAAGGCGACGCCGATCGTTGAGATCAGCGCTGCCTTCACCGGCACGCTGGTCTACGACCGGCGAGGCATTTTGAGCGTTCCTCTCAAGATTGCATCACGCTCTCCACAGGAAGAGCGCCTGGTGATCACAGTGACCAACCCGGCAGGCGCGATCACGGTGCCGGCAGAGGTGCTTTTGCAGCCAAACGAGTCCATACAGCGCACAATCAGCGTGCGACTGCCGGAGAAGGATCGTCCCGCGCGCGGCGCCCTGATGCTCCAGTTGACGGCGCCAGAGCAGCGCGTGATTGTTCAGGGTGAGACCATCAGCGTCGCTATCGTGCGCCTGCCGGTCTGATAGCGCCGCTTCTGTTGGCGCTCGTTGCGGCAGGCGGCGGCGGTTTCATCCTCTACCGCCGCCGCACTCGTCGTATGCTCGCTCCATCGCCAGGAGCGCCAAGGAGGCTGGCATGAATCCGTCCGGTGTGGAACCCGCTGTGCTGTTTGGTCTGTGTATCTTTATGCTTCTCGTGAGCGGCTACCATCTGGTGCGGGCGCTTCAGGCGCGTGAGCAATTGATTGCGCGAGCCGAAGACCTGGGCGCCGATCCAGAGGTGCTGAGCGATCCGCTGCGACGGCAGAGTTTTCTGGTGCGCTGGGCGGATCGCTATGATCGATCACCTCAGGTGCAGCATCTTCGTGAACAATTGCGCCGCGCCGCCGTTCCGTGGAAACCGTCGGACTACTACGCGATTCGGGTGGGCGTGAGTTTTATCGTTGTCATCATCTGCTGGATGATGCTCGATCTGCCGGTCTTTGGCGCCGCATTGGTGGGCGCGGCCGCATATTTCATTGTGCCGCGCATCTTCTTCTTCCTGCGACAGAACGCTTACGTGCGGGCATTCAACAAACAGTTGGTTGAGGTGACACAACTGCTGGCAAATGCCCTGCGGGCTGGCATGTCGATCCAGCAGGCAATCGGCGAGGTGTCCGAGCGTGTGCCCGAGCCGGCGCGCAGCGAATTCCGGCAGACCCACCACGAACTGCTGCTGGGAGACAATCTGCCGCTGGCGCTGCACGACATGCGGCGGCGTGTGTGCAGCCGCGACCTCGATGTGCTGATCAATGCGATTGTCGTTCAGCATCAGGCGGGCGGCAATCTCGTGCGCGTGCTCAATGGCATGGCAAATACCCTGAACGAGCGGCAACGCCTGGAGCGTGAAATTGACTCGCTCACGTCCGAAGCGCGTTTCTCGGCGCTTGTCGTGATGGTGTTGCCGATTTTTTTCCTGTTGATGATCCGCGACACGCCGCTCGGTGAAGCGTTGTTCCAGACGGTTATCGGGTGGGTGTTGCTGGGAGTGTTCGCTGTGGTGCAGGTTGCCGTCTACTTCCTGATCCAGCGCGTCGCGCGGATTGAAGTCTGAGGCGGAAAACAGCAGAGCGGTTGCACTGCAACGTTCTCTCAGGCGGGAGGCGAGGGGCGAGGGGCAAGAGGCGAGGGGCGAGGGGCAAGAGGTGGGAGGCGAGAGGCGGGAGGCGAGAGGCAAGAGGCGAGGGGCGAGGGGCGAGGGGCAAGAGGCAAGAGGCGAGGGGCGAGGGGCAAGAGGCGGGAGGCGAGAGGCGGGAGGCGAGAGGCGAGGGGCGAGGGGCAAGAGGCGGGAGGCGAGAGGTGGGAGGCGAGAGGCGAGGGGCGAGGGGCAAGAGGCGGGAGGCGAGAGGCAAGAGGCGAGGGGCGAGGGGCGAGGGGCAAGAGGCGGGAGGCGAGAGGCAAGAGGCGAGGGGCGAGGGGCGAGGGGCAAGAGGCGGGAGGCGAGAGGCAAGAGGCGAGGGGCGAGGGGCGAGGGGCGAGGGGCGAGGGGCGAGGGGCAAGAGGTGGGAGGCGAGGGGCGGGAGGCGAGAGGCGAGGGGCGAGGGGCAAGAGGCGGGAGGCGAGAGGCGGGAGGCAAGAGGCGAGGGGCGAGGGGCAAGAGGCGGGAGGCGAGAGGCAAGAGGCGAGGGGCGAGGGGCGAGGGGCAAGAGGCGGGAGGCGTTACACCTGCCAACGTTGAACGTTGAACGCGGCAAGGTTGCACGTAGGGGCGTGGCGGTGCTATGCCTTTGGAAAGGCTCAAGTGCGGGATGACAACGCAGGGGCGCCTCCTGTGAGCGCCCACAGCGACGCCCACTCCCAATAGTCTTGGGGGTAGAACGCTGGCACGTTGCCCGTTGCACGTTCGCATGCAAGACGGTGCGCAGGTCGAAGGCGGTTCCCTCTGTGGCTCTGTGGTGAATTCCACAGGTATGAAGGTTGAAGGTGCGAAGATTGAACGCACGAACATCAAACAATCCAGGGAAACAGTCCTTCGTGCCGCTTCGCGCCCTTCGTGGATCATCCAGCGGACGAGGCACGAGGCGAGAACAGCAGACACGTTGCATCGCAACGTTTTTGCCGGGTGTTGCACTGCAACGTCTTCTCAGGCGGATAGGCGAACGTTGCACGTTGCACGTGAGCGATGTGAGGTTTGAAGGCGACCTGCGGCGTCCGGGTGTTGTGTGGGCGCCGATCAGGGCGTTGCATAGTGAACGTTGAACGCAGGAAGGTTGACCGTTCAACTGCGTATATTCAGGAGGGAGGAGTATGAACGCACGACTGAACCGGCGTATCTGGCGGCACGAAGGCGGCGCGGAAGCAGTGGAGATCATCGCATTGATCGCCGTATGCATCGCGCTGCTGGCTGCCATCGGACTGGGGTTCAACGCACGCGGCAGTGATCTGGGCGCAGCCGCAGTTGGAACGTTGACCCGGTTTGCCTCCGAACAATCGCTGAATATCGGGAATGTCGCTATCGATGGTCCTGACGTGCAGGGTCCTGGCATCTCGCCGATCACTGCCCCCGCCGTTGGCATTCCTCGGATTGTCGTCCAGCCGCCGCGTATATCGGCTCCGGTTCAACCGCAACAATCCGCGTATCAACCGGTCCAGCAGGCGCCTGCGCAACAGGGATCCGGCAATCCGTTGCTGGACTTCTGGAACAGTCTGACAGGCTGGGTGCAGGGCGCCATCCTTGGTCTGGCCGGCGCAGCCGTAGCGGTCGTAGCATTCCTTGGGCTGGTGGCAGCAGGGGTGATTACGGTCGCCTCGGGGGTGGTCCTGGCGGCTATTGCTGCTGTTGCGCTGGCGGTTGGCGCAATTGCAGGCGCAATCTACGTGGTGGCGACCGGTAGGGTCGATGCCTGGCAGATCGTGTTGCTGGGGTTCGGTGCTGCCAGCGCGGTGCTGATTCCGATAGGATTGGCGCTGCGGTTCCCGGCGGTTGCAGCGTTTTTCAGCAGCATTCCTGCGCGTATTGCAGCGCTGTGGAGCCAGCGGATCGCACCGTGGGTGAGGGGTGTGATTTCGAATTTTTGGAAATGGCTGCACGACCGTGAAGCGGTTGGAGCGTGGTTAAAGAAATACGGTTTGCCACTGGCTCTGTGCTCGCGTGCACTCGAGGAATTTGTCAAAGGCTCGTATGTCGAAGGATTCCTGATTATGCTCATCATTACACTCGTCGAGACGTTCGCAAAGGGAAATCCGGCGGCATATCTGGTGACCTTTCTAATCTATCCTATTTTGAAGGGAATATACGGTCGCTACAAAGCTCGACTTTATCCATCTGTGCCGCTCACGCAGCATAGGCGAGCGCATCAGTCAGGCGAACAAGTAACGACTTCGGGATTTTGACCATGTCGGCTTCCGCAGGCGACATCCAAGAAATGGTGACCGGCCAGAGCTGCTTGCGGACGAAGGCCAGTGTGTCGCTGAAGGTCGGCAGCGCCTTGGTGTACCAGGCCGCCTGCCTCACGGGCAACTCGCCTGCTTGGAGTAGGTGATGGGCGAACAGCGTCACGAGCGAGAACAACCCCAACAGCACCGGTGTCGTACGCAGGATCGCCAGGTCCGACCACTGGCGCTGGGTCTCGATGCCCAAGTGTGCTCGCGCTTCCTCGAACGTGACCTCCACCTGCCAGCGCATCACGAACCACTCCACAATCTCCTTGGGGGTAGCCGCCGGGTTCGTGCTCAGCAGCGCCTGGGCCTCAAACTTCCCATCGGGGTCGGTAATGAGCACCCAGCGAATGCTCACCGGCGGCAAGCCACTGTGATACCAGACCGCCGTTGCCGATGCCAGCCGCACCGTTCGCGTCGTTCCGCCATACCAACGCACGCTCGTGTGCTGCCAGTCTGTGGTCGGGTCGCTGAGCCGCTGCTCCAGGGTCGGCTGCCGTGCGCCTTTCTTGCGCGGCCGACCGGGTCGCCCTGCTGGGTGCACGTACGCCGTGTCGTACAAGGCCGCATCCAAGCGCAAGCGCGTGACCACGGTAACGGGGTTGGGCAAGCCCTGGCAGGCGGCAAGCAGTTCGAGCGCGGCGTAGCTGCTGTCGGCCACAACGACCAGCACGCGCTCGGGCAGCCACTGACGGACTTGGAAGATGATCTGACGCGCCCAGTCGGTGAGCTGTTTGTGGCGCTTGCCGAGCTCCTGATGGTAGCGCTCGGAGGGCGCCAGGACGGTCAGAAAGGGCAAGGCCCAAACACGCTGGGCCCAAGGGATGGGGGCGAGCAGCATCAGACACAACCAGCGCAGGCCGCTGGTCTTGACGAAGAACGAGCGCGACGAGCGGACAGGGTCGCGGTAGATCCCCTTGGCCTTGATCTTGGCCCCGCGCCGGCGCTCGATATGGTCGTCGAGGCCGAGCACGATAGCCGTATCGGACGGAACGAAGGCGTCGACGAGCAGGCGCAGCAGGATGCGGCTGGCGGCGTAGGGCGACCAGACGGCGCGGTTGAGGACGCGATGGTAGTTCTGGAATTGCGCATCGTCGCTCAGCCCCATCACCCGCAGCGCCGAAGTGACCGTGCGCTTGCCGGGGGCTAGGATGGCGCCGATGAGCAGTATCTTCGCCCATTCCCATACACGCTCGCTAAACAGCAACTCGAACTTGCGGAGGACCGGTATAATCGCTCGTGGCAGGTTGCGCATGGCTGGCCCCTTCGTGGTAGTTGGGTTCTAGCCAAGCGTACCCTGCCTCCCGTTTTTCGTCTACCGAATGGATAAAGTCGAGCAAAGAAGACTTTCATAAATGGCTGGAGCGAAATTTTCCGTGGTTGCCGTTGCCCAAGGCGCCCTAGGGTCAATTGAAGACAGAGTGTCATAGGAGGACAAGATGGGGCAAACATATCAGTCGCGGGCAGAACCGCTTGAACGCCTGATCGTGTTCAGTATCTTCGCGGTTGTAACCTACAATCTTTGGGGGTGGGCGTATGAGCGCCAGCTGCATCTTTGCGGCGCCAGCGGGGTTAATTGGGAGGCGCTTTTCAGAGATATCGCGGCGCTTGTGCTCCTGCCAATCGCAGTATCCCTTCCTCCTGTCTGTTTCTGGCGAGATGCACAGCAGTGGCGCAGCTTTCGTCGGGGGCTGATCGTTCCGGTCGTCTGCCTGGCGCTCCACTGGACATGGCACAATCTCAGTTGCCTGTTGCGATAGCGCTGCGCGGGAAGGTAGGCGCGGGACGTTGCGGTCGAGCGACGGTAGGCGGTCGTAGCGCAAGGAGGAGGGCTGATAGCGTCCAGGACGGGGTTGATGCTGGCAGCGTTTCCATTATTCCTGCTGTACGTCGTCATAGAAACAGGAGGACCTGATGAACCCTGGCAAGGAAGTAACGACAGCGGGTATGGTCGTTGGCATTCTGGCACTCTCAATATTCGGCGCATTGGTCCGTGTTTTGCTGCGTCTGGGGGAAGCGAGTCCTCTATGCAACGACGCATCATTCCCTCTCCAGGCTATGGCTGTCTGGGGCGACCTGCTACTTCTGGTGATTTTCCCTCTGGGCGTCGGGTGGTGGGAGTTTCGCAAACAGATCCCGCGCAGCGCCCTCTGGCGCGGGCTGGGGATTGCGTTGCTGCTGCTGATCGCGTTCTACGCCCTCTTTACCGCGTGGCGCCATCCGTGCGTGTTCGGCTGGTAGCAGGGCGGATCGTCTGATACAGGGTTGCTTAACGGCACGTATTCCCGGGGTGAAGCGGGGGTGATGCGCTCGGTAGGGCAGCGCATAGAAGGTGAAACATATGAACGCACGACAGAATGCGCGACACCGGCGCTATGAAGGCAGCGCCGAAACAAGAACGTTCATTGCGTTGATGGCTCTGTGCATCATAACGCTGCTGGCAGCCGTCGGATTGGGATTCAAGATGCGCGACAGCGATCTGGGGAGGTCCATCACGCAGGTGCTGACCGGGGGTGCGTCGAGGCAGACGCCGGGTATTCAGGGACCGGGTTCTCAATCGCCGCTGGTGCATGCGCCGGATGTGACAGCGCCGGATGTGACAGCGCCTGATATTCAGCTTCCCAACCTTCCGAGCGTCGGAGCGCCGGTCATCGGCGCGCCTGCTGCCTCGACGGTCGGCACGGGTGATGTGGTCGTACTGTTCAGCATCGGCGTCGTCCTCCTGACCATGGAATACGTCATTGCGTGGATGACAACAGGGATGCTGGTCGTACTGTTCAGCATCGGCGTCGTCCTCCTGACGGTGTCTGGTCTCTTGTACGTGAGGCTGCGTATGAGAGCCGAATGATGGTGCAGCAACGATGTCGATGAAGAGAATATTCGCAATTGCCGCAATTGTCGCGTTCGTCGCAATGATTGGTGCGCTCGTTCTGGCTGCCGGTCCGTGGCGGTTGTTGCTGATCGGTTTGGCCGGCATCAGCGGTCTGGTGATGTCGCTTGCTCGCGTTATGGCGTTCGACACTCCATCGACCAGGGTGCAGCGCGCCATTGCTATCCTGTACGAGGTGGCATTCTGGCTTGGTTTGATCGGTCTGGCGCTCTTCTCGTTCACGCGTTGATGATGGCGCGCTGCGGGGAATGTTACACATTACGGCGTACCCTGTAACGTTCTAGCGCAGTGGAGATTATCGAATGGCAAAGCGCATACGTCTTATGGCTGATTATGCCGCATACCCGCTCTGGTGGGGAGAGCCGGATCTGGTTGGAAATATCGATCCCTCGGCTCTGCCTTTGAGCGCGGAAACCATCGCTCGCCTGATGGAATGGTCCGCACGGTACGATGCGACCTTGAATAAGGATGATCCGGCAGCGTCGGGCTTCCCTACCGACGAGGAGCAACGAGCGTTCGAGGACGCTGGTCTTGAACTCTGGCGACGGGTGCGCGAGGAATTAGGGGCGGCATATGATGTCTGGTATTTTAGTGATCGCTATCAGCGCCTCTTCAGCCATCCTGACGAATTAGAAGCGATGATGGCATCGTCTGGCGAGTGAGCCGTAACACAGCAGCGGCGCGCCGCGCGTAGCGGATGCCAACGGACCAGGGGCAGGGGCGCCGCGCCCGGCGGCGCGCAGACCGGCGGGCGGGGGACCGGGGAATGGCGGCGCGCCGCGTGTGGCGGATGCCGATGGACCGGGGGCGGGGGCGCCGCTGCGCGTCCCGCAAGGCATGACTCCTGAACAGTTTCGGTCATTTGCGTCCGCAGTGCGCAATGGTGCAGGACACCTTGGGTCGGATATTCGGGTGCAAGGGAGTCGTACGGCGGGCACAGCACGACCTGACTCGGATATTGATATCGCGATTCGTGTATCGCCCGAACGGTTCAATCAGCTTATACGAGAGCGATTCGGAACACCCAATCCGGGCAGTGCGAAAGAGCATACCATGCTGCACGCGCTGGAAGAGCGATTTGGGTATCCAGTTGATATCTCGGTGATTCGTGAGGGCGGACCGTTTGATCGAGGTCCCTGGGTACCGCTACCAAACGAATAACACAATCAGAAAGCCTAAGCCTGGAGATTCGGGTGATCGAACGTGGAATTGTCGTGCAAGATATATGTAGACAGCGATCTGAGTTGCCCCCAACTCGCCAACCTGGTTGCTCAGTGGGTTGGTGGATCGATCCGAGGGGTGACTGTTCATGGCTCAGGATATGAGATCGACATTTTGGCGAATAATAAAGCCGATGTGCGGCATAAGAAAGAATTCCCTGACGGATTTCTGTATTTCACGAGGCTCGTTGAGTTCTACACCGATGCTGGCGAACCGGTGGCGCGACAGGCGGCGATGGTCACGCGCATTCTCGAGGCGTTTTGGGCTTCGAATGTTCCCGCAGTCGCAGCATGGATGATGAAGACGTGTTGCTGCATCGGGGCGGTTCGCGAAGCCATGATATCCCGTGGCCGATTGCGCAGGTGTGACGCATTTGCCATTCTCGCCGAACCTTCCCACCTCTGAGGCTGAACATCTCTATCATCCCTCCCCGCCAAGCGTCTGCACTGCGAGACGCCTTCCGCTCTCCGTCAGCACGATCAGGTCCCTCTGTCGCTCCAGCAGACCGTGCTGTTCCGCGCGATGCAGGATCTGTGTGGTAAATGCCGCATTCCAGCGCAAATGTTCGCTGAGATGTGATGGATGACATTCAACCCTGGCTTGTGGCGTTGCTTCGTGGTGGAGCAGGTGCACCAGCAGCATCGCCTGCGCAAATTCCTGGCGCTGGCGGGCATGGCGCAACGCCTGCGCGACCAGACCGCGTTCGGGGGCAAACACCCACGCCACGCCAAAGATCAGTCCGCTGACGACCGCCATGGCGCCGGCGAGCGATGTGTCGAGCACAAACGCAGCCGCACATCCCAGGATTGCTGCCAGCGCGCCAAAGATGGCACTCAACGCCAGCATGTGCGACAGACGATCAGTAAGCAGATAGGCGGCGGCGGGTGGCGCCACCATCAACGCGACGACCAGCACCGAACCGACGGCGTTGAATGCCCCCACTGCCGTCAGTGATACAACGCTCATTAGCCCGTAGTGCAGCGCCGTGGGCATGAATCCGAGCGTTGCCGCCAGCGCCGCATCGAAGGTCGCCAGTTTCAGCTCTTTGTAGAACAGGATGAGCAACAGCAGCGACATGCCCAGAATGCCGCTCATCAACCAGAGCGCCCGCGGTCCCAGATCGATATCCCCCAGGGTATATCGGTCGAGTGGCGCGAACGCCAGTTCGCCAAGCAACACGGCATCGACATCGAGATGAACATTCCCGGCATACTGTGCGATCAGAATGACTGCAATACTGAACAGAAACGGGAAAACCAGCCCAATCGCGGCGTCTTCGCGTACCCGTCCCGTTTGGTTCAAAAGTTCGATCAGGGCAACCGTCGCCACACCTGCGGTTGCAGCAGCCATCACAAGGAGTGGCGAGGTTGTGTCGCGCACAACAAAGAATGCCAGAACAATGCCCAACAGAACTGTGTGCGTGATGGCGTCGCTGATCATCGCCACCCGACGCAAGACCAGAAAGGCGCCGGGCAGAGCGCAGGCGACCGCAGTGACCATTGCAATGAGAATGATTTCTGTCAACGGACTCATGAGTTCAGATGCTCGTCGCAATCTCACTTCTGAGATGGTTCGGATGTGAGTATAGGGTCACGACGGTGCGACCGGTCGGGCATTCCGCACCCATGCCCACACCAGACCACGTTGCGGCGCCAGCAGGAGTGAAACGAGGGTCAGCCCACTGATACATACCACGATCATCGGTCCAGTCGGAAGGCGGGCGGCAGTGCTGCTCAACAGCGCTCCGGCAACACCGGCAGTGGCGCCGAAGATGCCGGAAAGCGCAACCATCACGCCAAGCCGATCTGTCCACTGACGCGCTGCTGCCGCCGGAGCGACGATCATTGCGCTCATCAGCACTGCCCCAACCGTCTGTAGCCCGATGATGATCGCCACAACCAGCAGCGATGTCAACAGTACATCAAGGATGCGCACCGGCAACCCAATGCTGCTGGCAAAATCCGGGTCGAACGCCAGGATCGCACATTCTTTCCAGCACAACGCCAGGATCAGCAATGCCGGCAGACCGATGACCGCCATTGCGACGACATCGCGTTCGAGCAGGGTTGCTGCCTGACCGAAGAGATATTTGTCGAGACCCGCCTGCGCTGCGGTGGGCCATTTTTGCACCCACGTCAGCAGCAGCAGACCGGCGCCGAAAAAGGTCGCCAGAATCAAGCCAAGGGCGCTATCGCTCTTGAGGCGCGTTGTGCGCACAATCGACATAACGACCATAGCGCCGATCCAGCAGGCGAAGGCTGCGCCGATCATCAGCGCCATTGGCTCTTTGCTGCCGGTGACGATGAACGCCAGCACGATGCCGGGCAGCGCCGCATGCGACATGGCATCGCCAAGCAGACTCTGCCGACGCAGCACGGCGAATGCGCCGATCATGCCGCTCACGATGCCGAGCAGCGCCGATCCGAGCGCAACGGTGCGGAGAGTGTAGTCGAAGAACAAATCGTTGAACATAGAGAACTGAGAACCGAGAACTGAGAATCGAGAACTGAGAATCAGGAACCAAACTCGTCACTGCCCGTTACCTGGCACTCATCACTCATTATACCAATGACGATTGGAGATACCGCATGCGTGTCATGCCGCGCGCCGCGACTTGTCATGCCGCGCGCCGCGAGGAATCTCAGCGGGTCGCGCACGACCCCGCGCGCGGCGCGGGGTGACCATGCCGGATGGTCACCGGTCATTGGTATTACTCGTCACTGAGCAGACGGTTTTCTCAAGGTGAAACGACAATTCTGGCGCGTTGCTCACCGGCGACTGCGCCAGGAAACTGCCCTTCGAGAAACGCAATTCGCCCGCCATATGCGGCGCGCAACGCGGCTTCGGTAAACGCCTCTGCAACCGGACCGCTGGCGACCAACCGCACATTGAGCAACGCGACCCAGTCGAAGTACTCGGCGACTGTTTGCAGATCGTGGTGTACGACGACAACGGTTTTTCCGGCGGCGCGCAAATCCTGGAGCAATCCGACGATTGCCCGCTCGGTGGTCGCATCAACCCCCTGAAACGGCTCGTCCATGAAATAGACCTGTGCGTCCTGCACCAGTGCGCGCGCCAGAAAGACGCGCTGCTGTTGCCCACCGGATAGCTGGCTGATCTGGCGATGGGCAAACTCCTGCATCCCGACACGGGTCAGCGCCTCGTGTGCCAGTTCGTGTTCGCGTTTTCCTGGGCGGCGGAACCATCCAAGCGCGCCATATCGCCCCATCATAACCACATCGAGCACGCTGGCTGGAAAATCCCAATCGACGCTGCTGCGCTGCGGCACATACGCTACCAGTCGGCGCTGTTCGGCATATGGTTTGCCGTAGATCAACACCTGCCCGGCAGCCGGACGGATGAGACCCAGGATGGTCTTGAGTAACGTTGTTTTCCCGGCGCCATTCGGTCCGATGATCCCCATCAACACGCCACCTGGCACGGTCAGATCAATATCCCAAAGTACCGGTTTGTCGCGGTATGCGACGGTCAGATCGGTCACTTGAATGGCTAGTTGTTCGCTGGTCATATGAGATTCCTCATTCTGAACGCCTACAGGGGGACGTCCCTGCTTGTCTCTTGCCTTGCGCCGCTGACCTCATGCGGCGCCACGCAATGCGCGTACAATCGTGTCGATATTGTGGCGCACCATGCCGATGTAGGTTCCCTCCGACGTTCCGGGTGTCCCCAGGGCGTCGGAGAAGAGTTCGCCCCCAATCGCTACCGTAAAACCTCGCTCCTGCACTGCTGCCTGCACCGCCTCGATGGTGCGTTGTGGCACGGAGGTCTCGACGAAGATTGCCGGAATGTGGCGCGTTGCAATAAATTCAGCCAGCGCCTGTACATCAGCAGCGCCTGCTTCGGTTGCCGTGCTGATGCCCTGCAATCCACGAACCTCGAACCCGTAGGCACGACCAAAGTAGCGAAAGGCATCGTGCGCAGTGATCAGCACCCGTTGCCCGGCGGGAATGGTCGCCGACTGCTCCAGCGCGTAGGTGTGCAACGCATCGAGTTGACGAATATAATTGTCAGCATTCGCGCGATAGACCGATGCATTGGAAGGATCGAGATCGATCAGCGCGTCGCGCACATGCTCCGCCGCTCGCTTCCACAGCGTCACATCGAACCAGATATGCGGATCGTACAGGTTTTCATACTTGTCCGACGGTAGCAGCGATTCGCGCGGGATGCCGGCCGTCACCGCGACTGTTCTGACCCGACCCTGCATGCGTTCGAGCACGTCGCCCATTGCCGCTTCGAGGTGCAGCCCGTTATAGAAGATAATGTCCGCATCCTGGAGTCGGATCACATCCCTGGCGCTCGCTTTGTACACGTGTGGATCAACCCCCGGACCCATCAGGCTGATCACGCTGACGCGCTCGCCGCCGATGTTTTGCACCAGATCGCCAACTATGCCCGTGGTTGTCACCACGCGGATGGGACGGTCGGACAGATTGCCGTCGGGCGCACCGGGCGATGCACACGCAACCAGTACCAGCATCAGCAGCAGCAACCCGAAGTGTTTCATCTCTTCCTCGAATGATTTTATTTTCCAAAAAAGATAATTTTGGAAATCCTAAAATCTATGAAGGATTATACCGAGATTGTGGGAGTTGTCAAGGGCGCGGGTGGAGTCTGCTCAAGGGGAACGTTTGTTGGGGGCGAGGGGTGATTATCGCGTCTCGACGTCGTTGCCTCCTCACCTCCCGATCTCCAAAGGGCGAGGGTTTGGTTGGGGACGCAGGTCTCTTGCCCGCATTCGGCTTGTGACTTCCAGGGGTGGCATTTTCAGGGGCGAGGGTTGCTTGCCGCACTGGACACCGTTTTTCTCACTCCTTCCCCCTTCTTCATCCCGGTGGAGCGAACTTGCGCTGAGCGTAGCGAAGCAAGGCGTCCGGACATTCTGATGCCTGATACCAATGCCCTGTGACCATCCGGCATGGTCACCCCGCGCCGCGCGCGGGGTCGTGCGCGACCCGCTGAGATTCCTCGCGGCGCGCGGCATGACAAGTCGCGGCGCGCGGCATGACACGCATGCGGCGTCTTCAATCGTCATTGGTATCACCCCTCACCTCTCACCGCTCGCCTCACGCCCCTCGCGCCTCACGCCTCTCCCCTCACCCCTCTCATACCAATGCCCTGTGACCATCCGGCATGGTCACCCCGCGCCGCGCGCGGGGTCGTGCGCGACCCGCTGAGATTCCTCGCGGCGCGCGGCATGACAAGTCGCGGCGCGCGGCATGACACGCATGCGGCGTCTTCAATCGTCATTGGTATGAAACGGACGATGCATGATGCAGGTTTGGAACCATCGACACGTGTGAGCCTCCAGCCAGGAGTAGGTCTGGCGTGTAACCGGGTCGGCGCATTGCGCATCATACGTGCAGGAGGAGCAGCATGTTCCGGCGGAAGTCATTGCCACAGGCGTCTCACACGATGGCGCCTTCCGAAGACGAGTTGCAGCGACTGCACGAACAGGCGGTCAATCGGCGGTACGATCTGCGTGTCTGCAATCCGGCGCACGGCGGCTTCTATGCATTCATGGCGCGCTACAAGGACGCCGCAGATGATCCAGACGCCCTCGAACAACTGGCGGAGGAGATCGTTGCGCGCCAGGCACGCCTGGTCCATGATGCCGGACTCTTCGAGTCGTTCGGACATCTGGCGGACCTTGCACGCTGGCGTGCTCGCGCGCTGCGCGTTCGAAACGGCGCGCCGATATGAGGTGCGTCTGGAGTTCAACCGCCGATGAGCGCGGTGCGAAGCCACGCCATCCCTGCCAGGAACGCGCCGGTCAGGATCAATGCAAAGGTCGCCGGTCGCGCCAGGTGTGCCAGGCGTGTGATAGTTCCATCATAGTTCATAACGACTGCGGTTGCGGTCAATGCCGTCACGAACAGCGTCCCGCTCACCCCGATAACATCGAGCAGCGCCAGGGGCCACGCCAGAAACCCGACATCAAGCAGTATTGCGGCGAGAAGAACAGCATCGATCAGGATGATCGTCCCCAGTTCGCGCCACTGCCCCACTACCGGCAGCGTTTCATCGACGTCGCGCCGCAGCGAGCGATTGAAGAGGAGCATCAGCGTCACCGCCAGCCCCACGCCGGCGCCCATGCCCGTTGCGGCGCGCAGGTCGTTGCGCGGCTCATACCAGGGTGTCATCCCGATCTCGTTGATCGTCGAATTGATCCCATCGACCGCCATAGTGAGTACAAGCCCGACCAGTATTGCCAGCATAGGCCAGGGTGGCAGTCCGCCAGCCTTCCCCCGACCGTAGAGCGTCAACACGCTCAGCGTCGTCAGCAGACTGAGGTACATCCCTGTGTCGCGCGCGCAGAGGGGCAGTTGAATGCCGCCGACGACCAGGTTGTGCTGCTGCGCACAGACCCCGCTCAGCACAAGAATTAATTTCTTTTCCAACGTTGGCGCGGGAACAAAGAATACTGCGGCGATCAGCGCCAGCAGTGTGAAGAAAAAGATTATTCGCCAGCGGCGTTCCTGTGCTGTGCGTTGCGCCAGCGCAGCCTCAGCGCGCGCCGCTCGAAGCGCATACGCTTGCGCAATGATCTGTTCAGCCGGTATCTCGCCGGATGCTGCGGGTTCGTCGTGCATCGCTCGCGCTCTGTTTTACAATAATTCGGTTCAGCCGGTATCTCGCCGGATGCTGCGGGTTCGTCGTGCATCGCGCGCGCTCTGTACTGCATGACCAGATATTATACACATATCGGCTACAGACACAGCGAAACTTAACGGATCACTTTACACCTCAAGAATATGCAAAGCGATAGCATAGGGCAGATTCGCATATTCCTATTGCACAACTGCCATGCATCGCGTATAATCATTCAAGGTGTGTCATAACCTGCCCATGTTCAGCATGGCAATTGCGCCAGCCTGTGACAACGCAATCAGACGACGAAACCCTTCTTGAAACGCTGATCAACGCGCCGCTGCCGCCAGCCCGATTGTGGCAAAAGCCAGCAGTGTTGCGTTCCTTAGATGAGCACCGTCATCAAGCGCTGAGCGGATACCGCCTGCGCACATGGGTTGATCACTGGCTCCATCGCGCGGAACGTTTGTTTGGCATTGCAGCGCTTCTCATCTTTGGCTGGTGGGTTGTGGACGGACCGGTGCGCGACTGGTGGTACGCGCAGCAGGTGACGCGGCACGCGCCGCCAGTTGAATCGGCTCCGCGACCAATGGTGGTTGTTCGTCCGCCGGCAGCGGTCGAACGTGTTATTCCTGCGGATGTGCCGCTTCCGTTCACAACGCCGGATATGCGCCAGTCCCCCGCTGAAGGATTTCTGGCGCCGCGCTCGCCGGTCGAAGCCGTGGAAGAGCAGGGGACGCCGTTGCCTCGTCGTCTGATCATTCCCGCGATTGGTCTCGATACGCCGGTCGTTGAAGTCTTTATCGTTGATGGCGCCTGGCAGGTCGCTGATTATGCCGCAGGGTATCTCCACGGCACCGGTTTGCCCGGCGATCCCGGCAACCTGGCGCTGGCGGGTCACGCCGGTCTGCGTGGCGCGGTCTTTCGCGATCTGGGACGTTTGACTCCCGGAGCGGATATTTTCGTTGATGCCGGAACATGGCGCTATCAATATCGCGTTCGTGATATGCGCGATGTCTGGCCCACAGATGTCGATGTGCTCGATCCAACGCCAACACCGACGATTACCCTGATCACCTGCACCAACTGGGACATCCAGCGCCTGATTGTCATTGGTGATCTGGTCGGAGCGCAGCCGCTGACAGGCGAATAGCGCCGCGCCCGGATCACGAAGGAGGAACGTCACATGCAGCGTCTCCCTGATCGTCATCGTTCACCGCGTTCCGGGCGTGTGCCCGCGCGCTGGACATTCTATGAAGTGCTGCTGATTGCGTTGAGTGTGGCGCTGATCATCTTCCCGCTCTATGCAGAAGTCTATCGCTGGGTGTATCCCGCTTTTGCGCCAGCCGCTCCGCGCGTCCAGGAAGCGCCGACCGACACGCCAACCGACGTGCCGTCCGAGGCGCCGACCGACGCGCCCGCTGAGCCGCAGGCGCGCGTGACCGAAACCCCCGAACCAAGCCCAACAGCCGGTCCAAGCCCCACGAGCAGCCCAACGTCGGTGAACACTCCGACGCCGACCAGTACGCCAACCGCAACACCGGGCGACCAGACGCCGGTGGCGACCAATACACCGACTCCGACCAGCGATGCGGGGGTGACGATCACGCCAATTCCGACGTTCTCGCCTACCAGAACGCCAACGTTTACCTCCACGCCTGGTCCCAGCCCGACGCCGGTGCTCGGCGTCCCGCCGTTGACCCTTTCGAAGTCCGCCTCGGTGCAGTTTGCTTCGCCAGGACAGGAATTCACCTATTCGCTGGTGGTTGACACGAATTCATCGGTTCCGATCCAGATTGAGGTGCGCGATCCGATTAATGCGCAACTGGAGGTGACCGGAACGAGCGTTTCAAACGGGTCGTGCCAGGTAAGCGGCAATACCGTTGTGTGTAATGTTACTGCCGTTGTCAATCAACCGGTGTCGATCAATATCAATGTCCGTGTGCGCACCGGCATTCAATCCGAAACTCTTATCGCCAACCAGGCGGCAGCGCAGGACGCGCGCGGTTTCACGGCAGCCTCCGATTCGGTATCTGTGCGCATTCCGGGCGGCATCATTCCGCCGACGCCGTCGCCGGACCCCAATCGGCCAACGTCGCCGCCAGCAACCCCAACACCGCCAATTGCTCCTTCGCCAACCCAGCCGTCAACCCCGCCACAACCACCGGCGCCTCCGCCTTCCGGCGGCGATGGCGGCGGAGGAGGCGGCACTCCCCCGGAAGGCGCGCCGCCTCCTCCGCCGGTGATCGACCTGGTGCTGCCGCCGACGCCGGCGCCGGTTGCGCCAGCGCCGCAACAGCCGCAACAGCCGCGTCCGACTCGCTCCGCCGGTACTGGAGGCGCGCGTACTGCGACGCCAACGGCATCGCCGACGACGATTGCTGCCACCGACGCGATCTTCTTCCGCATGGCGAGCAACTGGGGGAGTGCCTTCCCCGGTGATGCCGTGACGTATGTGATCGCTGTGCGCAATACGCATCCGTCCAATTCACTGCGCGATCTGGCGCTGCGCAGTGTGTTTCCGGCAAATCTGGAGATCACCGGTCTTTCCTCCGGTCCGATCGATCGCAATACGCCAGGGGCATTCACCCCCGGTGATCCGTCGCGCACCGACAACCGCATTTCACTGGGGGTCGCCGAGTTGCCTGCCGGTCAGGGGTTCGAGGTGATCGTCCAGACGAAGATTAAGCCGAATGTGTCGGGCGGGACACGTATCGTGGCGCAGGCGGAATTGACCTTTGCCGGTCTCGCTATCCCGCTCTATTCGAATATCGTCACTGTCGAAGTGGTCAACGCGGCGCAGGCGCAGGTTCTGCCGACGGATACGGCGACCGCAACGCCAACTGAAGCGCCAACCGCGATGCCGACCAGCACGTTGACGCCTGTGCCGGCCACCGAGCCGCCGACGGTGGTAGTCGAAGCGGGGCAACCGGCGGCAGTCGCGCCAACGGCGACACCCGGCGCGGCTGGGAGCGTCGTCGGTTCAGCGGGGACAGCGCCGTTGCCGGCAACCAGCACCGGAGTTCCGCTGGCAGGCTTTGCGCTGCTCGGCGCAACGCTCCTGGCGCGCACATGGCGGCTCCATCGCGCGAAGTCGCGTATCTGAGGCGAGCGATCAGCCAGGGATCGAGCAAGGCGGGTTGTTGCCGTGAGAACGGTGCAGAGCGGAACACAGACTCGCGCGGGTGGAGACAAATTGATCCCATCCCGACTCCTTTGTATTCTCATCCCTCGCCTCCCTCCTCTCAGTTGTTCAAGGGCGAGGGGTGTTTGCCGTATCCCGCCATCTCTGCGTTCTCACTTCCCGCCTCTTCTTCGCCCCGGTGGAGCGCGTTGATGCCGGGCATGACGAAGCAGGGAGTTTCGACTTCCTGATAAGCACAACGCGCGATACAGGATGATGCTTGCTGGAAAATCGATACCTGTGAGGATGATCACCTCTTCCCTGCTGCGTGTATCATGAGCGCCACAACCGATGTCCTGATTGCAGGAGCAAACATGTGTGGCTGATTGTCGGTCTCGGCAATCCGGGCGAAACGTATGCCCGGACGCGCCATAATATCGGGTTTCGCGTGGTGACGGAACTGGCGCAGCGGCATCATCTCCGGTTTACACATAAACGCGCAAAAGCGGAGATTGCCGAAGGAGAAATTGCCGGTCAGCGCGTGGCGCTTGCGCTGCCGCAGACGTATATGAACCTGAGCGGGCAGGCGGTCGTCGGGTTGCGCCAGTGGTACAAGATCGATCCGGCGACTGAGTTGCTGGTGGTGTATGACGATGTTGATCTGCCGTTCGGCGTGCTTCGCCTGCGCGAGCGCGGCAGCGCCGGAACACACAACGGCATGCGGTCAATCGTCGCGCTTCTGGGGTCGCAGGTTTTTCCTCGATTGCGGATTGGCATTGATCGTCCGCCGGTCGCGTGGAACCTGGCGGACTATGTGTTGGCGCGGTTCACCCCTGAGCAAGAGGCACAGTTGCCGGAGGTCACTCGGCGCGCGGCAGATGCGCTGGAGTTGGTGCTCCGTGAAGGCATCGTTGTTGCGATGAATCGGATCAATGCCCCGCCGCCGAAACCAGAAAAAAAGCGTGGGTCAGAGACCTCCGACCCATCCGCCGAAAGCGCAGACCATGCAGGCGGCGGTTAATCCTCGCTGCGCTGCATGATGACATCGAGCAATTCGAGCAACACATTCTTGACACTCTCACGCTCCGTCGCCATGCAGGGCAACACTTTGATATGGGAAGGAAGGCGCAGCGCCAGGCGCAACTCTTCCGGCGACCAGGCGTTGGGGCGATCCTGCTTATTGGCTGCCACCACGTAGGGGGTCTCACGGTACGACATAAAGAAATCAATGATGCGATTGGTTTCGCGAAATGTTTCGGGGCGCGTACTATCGACAAGGATGACCAGCCCCAGCATCCCCTCCGAGAGGATTTCCCACATAAAATCGAATCGCTTCTGCCCTGGCGTGCCGAACAGGTGCAGCACCAGGTCATCGCCGATGGCAATGCGCCCGAAGTCCATAGCAACTGTCGTTTCCTTCTTAATCAGCCGGGTATCATCAGTTGCGGGACGTTCGGTCGAAACCACTTCGATTTCGCTGATCGTCTTGATGAACTCGGTTTTTCCGGCGTTGACTGCGCCGCTGATAACCATTTTTACCGTCTGCACACCGGTCCTCCGTGCTGACTGCGCCGTTACATACCACGAATGCGGTTGATAATGCGAGTGACCAGACTTTTCTTGACACGTGGCGCCTCTGCCAGGGGGCGACCCGTGGCCAGCATCGGCACCGGCGCCGGCTTGCGAATCACATCGACCAACCCGGCGGTGAGGAAGCCATAGACAATACGGCAGACATCGAATTCGCTCATTCCCGTCTTTCGGGCAATCTCCGCCAGCGTGTCTTTGCCATTGATCCGTGCAAACACGCGCCACTCGTCAGCAGCAAGGTTGATCCCTTTGGTGCGCTCGATGGGTTGCTCGATAAATCGCACGATCAGGTCGGTATTCGGAATACGATCCTTGATCCGTCCCCATTCATCGATACGTCGCACACCTTCCATAATCAGGTGCTCAACTGCCAGAGGGGTTGGCATGATCGGCGCGGTCGGTTCCGGGCGTTGCCCTTGTTCAAAGCGAAATTCGCCCTCATTCCAACCGAACAGCGCATACACCGATTCCTCGATATGCTGTTGCAGGATGCGCTGTAATTCATCGCGTCCGATCAATTCCAGGTTCACGAGCACCTGCGACAGGCTGACGCCGTTCTGACTCTGGTGCGCCTGCGCCGCCTGCGCTGCCTGCACCGGTGTCAGTTTCCCTTTGCGGACGAGCAGCTCGGTGACTGGCACGTTATCGTCCTTGCGGGTTGCGGTGATCAGTTTCCCCTTCTCGAAATAGAGCGACGCCAGTTCATCGGCGCGGCTCAGGTGCAGGCACCCGGTCTTATAGCCCCGGTCAACGAGGTACAGGAAGTCCGAGAGACCAAAATCGCGGATGTTACCGACCAGCGGCATGGATTTCCTCCACTCGCGCGATGCGAGGGTTTATGCGAGCGCGGCATCAGCAGGCGGTCGCGCCACGCCGTGCGCCAGCGATGCGTCGAACGCCGCAGGAACAACGCCATCGGCGGCAAGCGCCGGTATCAAGGCGGCGATTGCCACTGCTATCATTGTATCATCGGGTTCGCGGGTGGTCAGGCGCTGCAACGCCAGTGATGGCGCAATCAAACGCCTCACCCAGCCACGATGGAAGTTCGCTGCTGACAGGCGCAACAGTTCATAGGAAACTGCTGCGATGACCGGCACTAAAATGATGCGCGAGAGCAACCGTTCGCTGAGCGGCAGACTGCTGAAGAGCGCGAAGAACGGGATGCTCAACACAACGACGACGAGCAGGAAACTTGTGCCGCAGCGGGGATGCAACAGGGAAAACGAACGCACCGATTCGACAGTCAACGGCGCGCCGGCTTCATAGGCGTTAATCGTCTTGTGCTCAGCGCCGTGATACCCGAATGTGCGCTGAATATCCGGCATTCGCCCGATAAGCGTCAGATAGCCGATAAAGATGGCGAGTTGAATGAACCCTTCCGCTGCGTCGCGCATGAGCGGTGTTGCTCCCAGGCGCTCGATCAGGCTGGCAATCAGGAGCGGCGCCACAAAAAACAACCCAAATGCGAATGCCAGCGACACTATCAGAGTCAGCGCAATCGCGCCTTTTGACTGAGGCTGTTCTTCTTCGCCGAGGGCGGCGCTGGCGGAGAAATTGAGCGCTCGAATGCCGAGGCTCAGCGTATCCCACAGCATCAAAATGCCGCGCAGGAATGGCAGAGTTTCCCACATACGGCGACGCTCGACATTCAGCGGTTCGTGGCGAAAGACAATCTCCCCCGATGGGGTGCGCACGGCAACCGTTGCCTGGCGTAAGCCGCGCATCATAACGCCTTCAAGAACGGCCTGACCGCCATACGAAAATGATTGCTCACTCATGCCTTCGTCCAACCCGCACCACAATCCACAGACCAGTTTCCGGCGCGCGCGTTCCAACACTCGGCTGCCTATTGACGTATGATACCACGGAGCGTAGTGGACGACAATAGCGCGCCAGTACCACCAGAAGGTGGGTATTCTCTCACCGATGCGCTAGGACGCCTGCTCGTCGTCGCGCCTGGCAAGATACGCTGCGGCGGCGCGAACCCCCGCCATAAGACCAGACACACGAATGACTGGCGCAATCGCGCGATCCGCCAGGAACGATGTCGTGCCGCTCACGGTCCTCGTGGTATCGCGCAGGTTTGCCGCTACGCCGCGCCCCTGTTCCAGCACCTGATCGAGTTTGACCGACACTTCTTCCAGTTTGGGAATCAGCGATGTTCGGGAGACGCGGGTCAGCGTGCGCACGGCATAGACCAGCACGAGCAGCAGCGCAATTGAAATCAGCGCCGAGATCATCTGAAATACCGCCAGCACGACAATCGCAATGTCGCGTGACGCGATGCGAAAATCAGGGGACAGGTACGCGCCGACAATGAACCCGACAATGATCAGCAGCACAAGGGTCAATCCGATGCCGATCCATCTTCCCACAGCGCATCTCCTTTTTCCAGACGCGACAGCCATTCGGATGCCGCGGAGCGGCGCTGATTATATCACAGGCGCAATCGTGAGGCAACGATCAGCATCACCCAGGCGCCGAGCGTGGTTTCGAGCACCGGGACGCCGGCAGGCGTGATCAGGCGCAGCGGCAGCCGCGCATCGAGTGCCAGAGCAATGAGCGCGCCTCCGGTCGCTGCCAGCCAGAACACCGGTATCTGAACCCAGCGTCGCCCCCAGAGCAGATGTGCCAGGGCGGCGCTCACGGTGACGATCAACAGGATCAGCAAAAGATCTGGCGGCATGGATTACACGTCTCCCTCAGTCGCGCGCAATCCGTCCGCCCCCAAGCACAACTGCGCCGTCGTAGAAGACGATTGCCTGCCCTGGGGTAATGGCGCGCTGCGGATGCTCGAAGCGCACCTCGACACGCTCCGGCTCGACGGGAGTCACCCGCGCCGGAACGGCATCGGCATGCGCCCGAATCTGCGCCAGACAGTCGAACGGCGCCTCGGGCCAGGAACCGCTGACGAAGGTTACTCGTTCAGCGCGCAGCGTTGTGCGCCGGAGCGCCGATTCAGGACCGACGATCACCGCGTTGCGCGCCACGTCGAGCGCCATCACATACATCGGTTGACCGGTCGCAATGCCAAGACCGCGCCGTTGCCCGATGGTATAGAGCGGCAATCCCTGGTGCCGGCCCACCTCGCGCCCCTCAAGGTCGAGGATCGGTCCAGGACGCAGCGCATCGGGGCGCTCTTCACGCAGCAGGTTGCGGTAGTCGCCGCCGGGGACGAAACAAATGTCCTGGCTCTCCGGTCGGTTGGCGCTTGCCAGTCCGCGCGCGGCAGCCAGGGCGCGAACCTCTGCCTTGGTGTACTCGCCAATTGGAAACATCAGCCGCGCCAGGTCGTCCTGACCGAGCATATAGAGCATGTACGACTGATCCTTCTCCTCATCGACGGCGCGCAGCAGCCGGTAAACGGCGCGTTGGGCGCCATTCGGCGATGGGGAGGCGGAGTGATCGGCAGGTGTCTTATCAACACGGATGCGGGCATAATGCCCGGTGGCAACATAGTCGAACCCCAGGGCGCGCGCGCGCGCCAGCAGCGCGCGGAACTTGATCTCGCGGTTGCACTCCAGGCATGGGTTGGGCGTGAAGCCGCTGGCGTATTCACGCAAAAAATATTCGATCACAGAGCGCCGAAACTCGCGTTGATAATTGAAGACATAGTATGGTATGCCGAGTTGTGCGCACACGCGACGGGCGCTTTCGGTCATCTCCTGGGAGCAGCAGAGGCTCTCCGCCAGGCGGTCATCGTCGCCCTCCCAGAGATGCAGGGTGACGCCGGTGACGTCGTGCCCGGCTTCGTGGAGCAGCGCAGCCGCCAGGGAACTGTCCACACCGCCGCTCATGGCTATCATGATCTTCGCCATTGGAATAATGACTTCACTGCAAAAAGCGGTAACCACGAAGGTCACAAAGGGACACGAAAATGCGCTTCATTTTTATTCACCTTCGTGCGCTTCGTGTCCTTTGTGGTTAAGCCTTTTTGCAGTGGACTCAATAATGGTTCATTTCCAGACGCTCAACCAACAAAGGTTCGTTCTGTTCGTTGAGCGTGTATGTCTCTCACATGTTTGATCAACAAAAAGCGGTACACCGCCGCTCGTTCCTTGTAGTATAGCATATCGCCCGCTGTTCAGGCGGATGCGCTGACGGTGGTTTCCAACACCCGCGCGGCGCCGACTGCCAGCAGCGCCTCACGCACCGACACCACGGTTTCAGGGTCAACCAGGGCGATCATCACGCCGCCCCATCCACCGCCGGAGAGTTTGGCGCCCGCCGCCCCCGCCCTGCGCGCCGCCGTGATCAGTCGCTCGAGTTCCGGTGACGATACGCCGATCTGTTCCAGCGCCTCCTGGTTGCGGTCGAGCAACGGTCCCAGGGTTGCCACATCGCCTCGTGCCAGCGCGTGACGCGCCTGATGCACCACATCTGCCACCAGATCGAACAGGGCTTCGTAGCGCGCCGGGTCTTCCTGCCAGCGCCGCCGTACCTCGCCGACCGGCAGGCGCGTGGCGCTGCGCACACCCGTGTCGCCGATCACCAGGGTGAAGGGTGCAGCAATCGGCAACGGCTCGATCAGGTGTGGCGGCTCGCTGCGTCGCTGGAACCAGATTGCCTGCTCGTATGCGATCACGGTGTTGTCGATGCCGCTGGGTGTGCCATGGTAGCGCTGCTCACTTGCGTACACCAGCGCCGAAATCTCGGCGGCGCTCAGGTTGCGTCCGAACGCCGTAGCCAGTGCGCGCACGATAGCCGTTGCAATCGCAGCGCCGCTCCCCATGCCGCTCGCAATAGGGATATCTGACGTGATCGTGATCTGGATGTCTGGTATTCTGGTTATCCCCAACTGTTTGAGGGTCGCCAGCGTCAGTTCGGAGAGGGGATCGCCGGGAGCGGCGGCAAGCAGCCAGCGCCGCCCCAGGTTGGGTGCGTCGAAGCGAATGCCAATCCCCGCTGCGCCCGGAGCGACGCTGGCGCGTGCGCGAATCTTGCTGAGCGGCAGCGCAATTGCCGGACGACCGTAGACGACGGCATGCTCGCCGCACAGGATGATTTTGCCAGGAGCGGATGTGTGAGATTGCATAGAACTAAGAACTAAGAACTAAGAACTGAGAACTGAGAACTGGTTAGGGGTTAGATTGCTTGCGTTGACTTCTCCCTTGCCCTTCTTGCCTTCCCCGCTTTACCTTTCACACGGTTCACATCTTTGCGCCTCCGTGCCTGCCTGGAGCGGGCGCCCACAAGGAGGCGCCCCTCCATTCGCGCCTGCCCTTGGTGGGCGCATCCAGGGGGCGCCCCTACAATCTGGCGTTCTCGTGGGCGCACCCAGGGGGGCGCCCCTACGCCGCTGTGGGACTGATACGTTCAACGTTCAACATTCAACGGGTAACGTGAACCCTTCCTCCTGCCGGTAACGTTCCCTATTCAATTCAATGACAACCCACCCGTCGTCAGTTCAGTCGCGCCTGTTCGTGCAGATAGTCGATCAGTGGTTGGGTCACGAGCGGCACAACGTCGCCGATCATATGCGGCATGAGCCGATCAACGACCTTTGGCATCAGCACCGGCATCTGTTCCGCCATGTAGTCCGGCATCGGAATCATCGCGCCAACCCGCGCCAGCATGGCTGGCATCAGTTTCGGCATCATAAGCGGCAGCAGGCGCGGGAAGAGGATCGGAAAGAGCGGCTTCATCGCTTCGAGCGCGCCGGGGACCCTGCCCATCGCCCGCATCATGCGCCCCATGCCCAACGGCATAGCATCGATCATCTCGGGCCACATAGTCGTCATCAGACTGGCAAATCCCTCTGGGGTCATCAGTTTGATCATCGCCTCGAATACAGCCCACTGCGCGCGCACTTCCGGGTTCGGGTCGGGCAGTTCGTATCCAAGCGCTTCGGCAGCGAAGTGCGCCAGATCGACAACTTCGACCGGCAGGCGCTTCTTTTCGGCGCTGACCCGCAACTGAAACTCGCAGCACGGGCAGAGCGCCAGGATCTTCTCTGCGCCGATATCGAGCGCTTCATCAATGCGCGTCTTGCCCAGGTCGGCAGCGACATCAGGCTCTTTGATCAGCGTCAGCACCGAGCCGCAGCACTTCCCGCAGTCGCGGTTGCTCGCCATTTCGACGAAATGGACGTTCGGCACAGATTTGATCAGATCACGCGGCGGTTCGTAGACCCCCGACACCCGCCCGATGTGACACGAGTCGTGCCAGGTGACGGTCACCGGCGCCCGGTTGGTCTGCGGGAAGGCGAACTCGCTGGCGTGGATCTTCTCCGCAACGATCTCAGAATAGTGCTTTGCTGTGATATTGTACTCGATGCCGAGTTTCTTCGCCCATGCCGGGTAGACGTGTCGCCACATCATGTCGCACGCCGGGCAGGAACTGATGACAGTATCGGCGCCGGCGGCTTTGACGGCGGCAATGTTTTTCTTCATCGTTTCGACAAACAGGTCCCAGCGACCGGCAACCAGCATCGGCGTGGCGCAGCAATTTTCCTTCGGTCCCAGATAGGTGAAATCGACGCCTGCTGCGTCGAGCAGACGCACACTGGCGATGCCAATGTCTTGCTCGACATAACTGGCAGTGCATCCGGCGAAATAGACATTCTTCGCGCGATGATCAGGTCCGTGGCGCTCGTTCAGGTCTTTGGGGAACCATGCGTCGCGCCGTTCGCGGTAGCCTGCCCAAATGTTGCCCTGTGCGGTGAGTGCGGCGCTCATCATCTCGAATGGCGGGAAGGTCATCTTTTTCTGTTCGGTGATCAGTTGACCGCGCAGTTTCATCCACGCGGGTTCAATCGGTAGGTTGGCGGAGCAGCGCAGGTTGCACATTTCACAGGTGGTGCAGGCGATGAAGGTGTCCACCATGCGCTGGTTCCACTGTTCACGACCTTCCATGTATTCGCGCAGCCAGAACCACTTGCCGCGCGGACTCTGGCTCTCCCATCCGCGCCCGTAGAACTGGTCGCACTCATCGATGCAGTAACCGCACTGCGAGCAGGCGTAAGCGTACCAGGCGACATCGGCGGGAATGTCACGCACCGGACCGGTTGGTCGCTCGCCGATGGTCACAGGGACGGCGTTGCCGAAGCGCCGCACCAGCGGCTCAAAGCGCGACGCCAGATCGACGAAGGCGCCGACAGCGCCGCCGCCAAAGACTTTCCCTGGGTTCATCACGCCAGCCGGATCGATACGTGACTTGAAGGCTTTCAGTTGCGCCGCGCGCGCTTTGCCCAGCGCCTGATCCGCCTTGCGCGCAAAATAGATGCCGGTGGCGTAAGGGCGCCCGCCGTTTTTGATGGCGATATTCATCACGGTCAGCGCCAGCCCGAAGACCAGGTTGTACGAAAAAGAGCGCTGATCGGCGGGGATGAAGCCGAGAATGACAACTTCCGGGCTGCCATCGACGCCGAGTCGGATGACGACGCCCTCTTTGACGAGCGGTTGTGCAACAAGGCGGTTGTACGCATCGAGCGTATCTGCCAGGCGGTCGAGCGGCACAATCACTTCCGCCGGAACCAGCGACGGACTCAGGCGCTTGATCGTCATCAACTTGAAGCGCCCGTCCCACTCATGGCGGGCAATCTCATCGCTCAGGATTTCGGCGCCGGTCGCGGCGGCGATTCCCGGAATGGCGGATTGCACCGCAGTCGCGTCAGCGTCGCGGAACGCAAGGGTGAGAATATACGCTTTCGGCAGGATGATGCGCTGCTCGACGGGATGACCGTGGTGTTCGCGCAGCGGCGCTTCGTTCTTCATTTCCGCCATCTTCGGGTTGATGAAACTCATCGACCAGATCGGCAAGCGTCGATCAATCAGCGCCTGCAACAGCAACTGGAACGCATACGCATCGTACACAGCGAGCGCCAGTGTTTGAATGCCGGTCAGCCGCATCACTCGGAGCGTCACCTGGCTGATCATGCCGGTGATCCCTTCCGCATCAGCGACCAGATCGAGATCGGCGTCGCGCAGGTCGCGCACCTCACCCGACGGCAGCACCAGACGCGCCGATACCACATTCTCACGGAAGTAGCCAAACTCGTAACTGCCGATGCCCGCGCCACCCTGTGCGAGCCACCCGCCGACCGTGGATGACGGGTAACTCGTGGGATAGAGGCGCAAGGTCAACCCCTCGCGTTTCAGCGTCCTGTCGAGCTGTTCCCAGGTGATGCCCGGCTCGACGGTGACCGTTTGATCGGCTGCGTCGATGTGCAGCACAGTGCGCATCCGGTAAAAATCGACGACCACCCCCTTGCGGAGGGGAACGGCGCCGCCGTAGCCGGAGGTCGCCTTGCCGCGCGGCGTCAGCGGGACGCGGTTGGCGGACGCCCAGCGCGCCAGTTCGATCAACTCCTCTTCGTTCTGTGGTTGCACCACGGCATCGGGAAGCGTGTCACCCAGCAAGGGGGTGACGAGACCGGGAATGGCGGCAATGTCGTGACCGTAGAGTTTGCGCTCGATACGGTCGAACGAGACCCGCTCGCCAAACCGGTGGAGGAAGGAAAGATTGTCTGCTTTCATCGCTTGTCTCCTCCGCAACGCTGCGGAGCTGTCAACGCGGACAACAACGTTCAATCCGGGCGATCAAGAACGGCAAGGTCGCTGATCGCCCGCAGCCGACTGATCATCGTGGCGCGTTCGCGCCCGATTTCCTCGAAGGTGTGCGCAACTTTCTGCAACCAGACGCCGAGTTGTGCACGCATCCGCTCGTCCAGAATCGTCACTGCATCCAGCGCTTCGTCGAGTGCACCCGGATCGACGCCGACATCGCGCGCCAGCCGCTGCGTGTCAAGCGGTGTGGCGTCCACACGGAACTGACCGGCGATCAGCATCGCCGTTGGAAGCCCGTCCACCTCGATGCGCGCGTGGATGTACTTCAGCCCGGCGTGGCAGGTCGCAATCCGGGGGGTGCGGTCGCTTCGCGCCGCGAGCGCGCGCCACGAAGCGCGGCAGGCGGCTCTGCCCGCATCGGTCGCCTGGATCAATGCGCAGAAGCGGCATCCATTGCTCATCCGGGTCAACGGCTCGCCGTCGGTAGCGGTGGTGACAACGCCAACCCGCGTCAGATCGGCGAAGACATCCTGGATTGCCTGTACGCAATGGAGCGGCAGCGGAACGGGAGTGAGCGGTTGCGCGTAACGGGGGGCATCGGCTGGCGCCGAGCGACTCGCCGCAGCGGGTGACGCGCCCTGGAGCAACGTCTCGACTGCTCGACGGTGAAAACGCCACTGCTGCCCGACCTTCACCCCCGTTAACCGCCCTTCTTTGAGCATACGGTAGACGGTGGTTCGATCCAGTTTCAGCAGGTCCTGCACTTCACGGGTGGTCAGGAGATCGTTCACGGCTGCGATGTTGCAACAGGTTGCAATAGGATGCAATAGCAATCGCACACAGCATACCAGACGCAGCGCGCCATTCAAGGATTAGTATGACGCGCTGCGGTAGAGGAACGATAACCGATGGCTATTCCCACTCAATCGTTGCCGGGGGTTTGGAGGAGATGTCGTACACCACACGATTGACGCCGGGAACCTCGTTCACAATGCGGCTGCTCACGCGCGCCAGCAGTTCAGCGGGGAGGCGCGCCCAATCCGCCGTCATATAATCCTCGGTCGTCACGGCGCGGAGCGCCACCACATCAGCGTAGGTGCGTCCATCGCCCATCACGCCGACGCTGCGTACCGGCAACAGCACTGCAAACGCCTGTTGCGTTGCGCGGTATAATCCGGCAATGCGCAATTCCTGCATGAAAATGGCGTCGGCAGCGCGCAGCGTTGCGAGGCGCTCGCGCGTCACCGGACCAAGCACCCGCACGGCAAGCCCTGGTCCAGGGAAGGGATGCCGCCAGACCCATTCGTCCGGCAGCCCCAGGGCATGACCGGCGGCGCGCACTTCGTCCTTGAACAGGTAGCGCAATGGTTCGACGAGGGTCAACTGCATATCGGCGGGCAATCCGCCGACATTGTGGTGGGTTTTGATGGTTACGCCTTTCTGGCGATCCGGCGCTCTGCTTTCGATCACGTCGGGGTAAAGCGTGCCCTGCGCGAGGAAGCGCGCGCCTTCGATGCGGCGCGCTTCACGTTCGAAGATGCGCACGAACTTTTCGCCGATGATTGTGCGCTTCTGTTCCGGGTCGGCAACGCCAGCAAGCGCTTCGAGAAATTCATCTGCTGCATCGACGGCGATCAGGGGAATATGAAAATGCTCACGGAAGGTGGCGACAACCTGTTCGGCTTCACCCTGGCGCAGCAAACCATTGTCCACAAAAACGCACGTCAACCGGTCGCCGATGGCGTGATGGACGATCAGCGCGGCAACCGCCGAGTCGACGCCGCCGGAAAGCGCACAGATCACCCGCCCATCGCCGACCTGCGCGCGCACGCGCTCGATTGCCTCAGCGACAAAGTTTTCCGGTTGCCAGTCGCCGCGGCATTTGCAAATACGGAAGGCGAAGTTGCGCAATATGTCGCGCCCGAAGCGCGTATGCACGACTTCGGGATGGAACTGAATGCCATACCAGCGACGTCGGTCGTCGCCTGCGGCAGCAAATGGCGCGCCGGGGCTGTGTGCCAGCACGCGAAATCCAGGGGGCAGCGCAGCAATGTGATCGCCGTGGCTCATCCACACCTGTTGTTGTGTCGGCATATCGGCGAACAGCAGATCGGGATCGACGACGGTGATCTCTGCCGGACCAAACTCACGGCTCTGCATACCTTCGACGCGCCCACCGAGGGTGTGTGCCTGCAACTGCATCCCGTAGCAAATACCAAGCACCGGCAGGTCGCTTTCGAGCAGCCATGGCGGCAACTGCGGCGCGCCTGGCTCATAGACGCTTGCCGGTCCGCCGGAAAGAACAATGCCGCGTGGTTGCAACGCCCACACGTCGGCTTCTGGGGTGTCGTGCGGCAACAGTTCGCTGTACACGCCAAGTTCACGCAGGCGGCGGACGATCAGTTGCGCTGTCTGCGAGCCAAAATCGAGAACTGGGATTGATTCGTGCATAGGATTCAGGTGAAAGGCGCGAGGCGCGAGGCGCCGGACCAACAACGTGTGCCTGACAATCCATCAATTCGCGCATATGCTCAGGTTTCAATTATACCATTACAGCGGCAGACGATCAGTTGCGCTGTCTGCGAGCCAAAATCGAGAATTGGGATTGATTCGTGCATAGGATGCAGGCGTGAGGGGCGAGAGGCGAGGGGCGAGAGGGGCGCGACCATGGCGTAGCGCGAGATGTATCTCGCATTTGTAGCGAGGCGCGAGGTAAGAGGGGCGAGGCGCGAGGGGCTTGACCATGGCGTAGCGCGAGATTTATCTCGCATTTATAGCGAGGGGCGAGGCGCGAGGGGCGCGACCATGGCGTAGCGCAAGATGTATCTCGCATTTGTAGTGAGGCGCGAGGTGAGAGGGGCGAGGCGCGAGGTGAGAGGGGCGAGGCGCGAGGGGCGCGACCATGGCGTAGCGCAAGATGTATCTCGCATTTGTAGCGAGGCGCGAGGTGAGAGGGGCGAGGCGCGAGGGGCGCGACCATGGCGTAGCGCGAGATGTATCTCGCATTGGTAGCGAGGGGACTGACCATGGCGTAGCGCGAGATGTATCTCGCATTTGTAGCGAGGCGCGAGGGGCTTGACCATGGCGTAGCGCGAGATTTATCTCGCATTTGTAGCGAGGGGCGAGGCGCGAGAGGCTTGACCATGGCGTAGCGCGAGATTTATCTCGCATTTGTAGCGAGGGGCGAGGCGCGAGGGGCTTGACCATGGCGTAGCGCGAGATGTATCTCGCATTTATAGCGAGAGGCTTGACCATGGCGTAGCGCGAGATGTATCTCGCATTTGTAGCGAGGGGCGAGGCGCGAGGGGCCCGACAACAGCGTAGCGCGAGATGTATCTCGCATTTATAGCGAGAGGCTTGACCATGGCGTAGCGCGAGATGTATCTCGCATTTGTAGCGAGGCGCGAGGTGAGAGGCGCGAGGGGCGAGGGGCTTGACCATGGCGTAGCGCGAGATGTATCTCGCATTTATAGCGAGGGGCTTGACCATGGCGTAGCGCGAGATGTATCTCGCATTTATAGCGAGGGGCTTGACCATGGCGTAGCGCGAGATGTATCTCGCATTTGTAGCGAGGGACGAGGCGCGAGGGGCCCGACAACGGCGTAGCGCGAGATGTATCTCGCATTTGTAGCGAGGCGCGAGGTGAGAGGCGCGAGGGGCCCGACAACAGCGTAGCGCGAGATGTATCTCGCATTTATAGCGAGAGGCTTGACCATGGCGTAGCGCGAGATTTATCTCGCATTTGTAGCGAGGGGCGAGGCGCGAGGGGCTTGACCATGGCGTAGCGCGAGATTTATCTCGCATTTATAGCGAGGGGCGAGGCGCGAGGGGCTTGACCATGGCGTAGCGCGAGATGTATCTCGCATTTGTAGCGAGGCGCGAGGTGAGAGGCGCGAGGGGCGAGGGGCGAGGGGCTTGACCATGGCGTAGCGCGAGATGTATCTCGCATTTATAGCGAGGGGCTTGACCATGGCGTAGCGCGAGATGTATCTCGCATTTGTAGCGAGGGACGAGGCGCGAGGGGCCCGACAACGGCGTAGCGCGAGATGTATCTCGCATTTGTAGCGAGGCGCGAGGTGAGAGGCGCGAGGGGCGAGGGGCTTGACCATGGCGTAGCGCGAGATGTATCTCGCATTTGTAGCGAGGCGCGAGGTGAGAGGCGCGAGGGGCGAGGGGCGAGGGGCTTGACCATGGCGTAGCGCGAGATGTATCTCGCATTGGTAGCGAGGGGCGAGGTGAGAGGGGCGAGGCGCGAGGGGCGAGGGGCGCGACCATGGCGTAGCGCGAGATGTATCTCGCATTTGTAGCGAGGGGCCCGACAACGGCGTAGCGCGAGATGTATCTCGCATTTGTAGCGAGGCGCGAGGCGCCGGACCAACAACGTGTGCCTGACAATCCATCAATTCGCGCATATGCTCAAGTTTCAATTATACCATTACAAAGGAGTAACGCGATGGAACTCTATCTGCTCCGCCATGCGATCGCGGAAGAGCGCTCGAACGACGGCAGCGACTCGGCGCGGATGCTCACTCCCGAAGGTGCCGAGAAGATGCGCATTGGCGCGCGCGGACTGCGGCGGCTCGGTGTGGCGATCGACCGGTTACTGACCAGCCCGCTGACCCGCGCCCGCGAAACCGCCGAGATCGTCGGCGCCGCGCTGGATGTTGCTCCTGAGACGGTCGGTGCGCTTGCGCCGGGGTGCAACGCAGCGACGCTGATCGATCTGCTGGCGGATATGCCGCGCGCAAAGAGCGTCATGGTCGTCGGACACGAACCGGACCTCAGCAGCATGATCGCCGACCTGACCGGCGGCAGCCGGGTTGTGATGAAGAAAGGAGGGTTGGCATTGATCGACCTGTCATCGTTCGAACTCAGCGCCGGTTCGTTGCTCTGGGTGTTGCCGCCGAAGGTGTTGCGAGCGCTTGGGAAGTAGGACGAGCATCCTCAACTGTTATCGTGGGGGCAACTCCCTCCCCCGCTGAGGGAGGGCAAGGGGTGGAGGCAAAACCAGCGTGTGTGGAGGGCGCTCCCGGATGGCGGCATGCCGAACGCGCGCACCCGAAGGGGAACCGTCGTCGTAGAGACAGGCGAACCGTCGGTCTGCCTGCCGATTCGCGCGGGGATGAGCGCGTTGCATCAATCGTTTTGAGCGTCGCTCTAAGGCAGCCAGGCAAGTGGCGAGGCAAAATCAACATTGCTGATCAGGCGGATCGACGGCGCCACGCCCGGTTGCCACAGCCATACCTCGCCAGGAGACTCGGCGCCTGACGGGTCGAATGGTTCATTCAGCGGCACATCGGGACGCCAGCCGGGCGGGAGGAGCACCGCCAGGAGTGTCCCATCCGGTGACCAGGCAGCGCTGGCGGCGCGCGGCAGACGCGTCGCTGAACCACCGAGCATTGTCACCGATCCCTGTGGCAAATCGACAGTACGCAAGCCATCGAGCGCGACGACCTGCACCGACCAGTCGTCGTAGCCGCCAAAGCCACGTGCATCACTGTAGTTGTGCTCGATGATTGCCGTTCGCCGTCCATCGGGCGCGAAGCGGGAAGGCAGCAGCCATCCGGCGCCTTCAGCGAAGGGGCGTCCCTTCCCCTCGAATGACCCGCCGATCTCGCTCAGATTGACATCAACCTCGATCTGCATCCCGACGTAGCGATGATACGCAACCGATGCGCCATCAGGCGACCAGGCGGGCGCATAGACCAGCATGCCAGTATTGGGTGCAGGGGCGTCGGCGCCATCAGCGCGCGCAAAGTTCCAGGTATTTTCACCGCGCCGGTTGATCAGGCGAATGGCATTCCCGGCGACCGGCGCGCCGCCTGCGATTGCCGGATCGCGCAGCGTCGGCGGGGCGCTATAGGCGATGCGTCGACCATCAGGCGACAGTGCGGGATCGCAGCCATTTGCGAGTGCCTGGCGCTGCCCGCTTGCAATGTCGAGCACAACAATCTGGCCGGCGCTGCACCATAATGCCCGGTCGGGCCACGTCTGCGGCAGGAACTCGCTGGCATCGGCGGCGGCAAAGATCAGAGCGGCGTTATCGGGAGACCAGGAAAGCGACGCTTCGACGCTGCGATCATTGGTGATGCGTCGCAGGTCGCTCCCGTCGCGTCGCACCGTCCACACATCGAACTGTCGCTCGACCTCACGCACAACGGCGATGACATTCCCATTTGCAGACGGCGTGAATTCGCGCACCTGGTCGACGATCAGGCGCTCGCCGCCGGCATCGAATATCCAGAGCGCCCCGTCGCGCAGGAAGAAGAGTATGCCGGTGAACGACGATGTTGGTGGAACCGGTGTGGGAGGCGCAGGCGTGGGTGTCGCCGTCGGCGGTGGGGGCGCGACTGTGGGTTGTGGAGAAGGTATGGGTGTTGGTTCAGGCTGGCTTGTCGCCGGCGGTGCGGAGGTTGGTTCAGGCAGGCTCGTCGCAGGCGGCGTTTCCGGCGTTGGCGCCAGAATTGGCGTTGGTGGCGCCGTTATCGTTGGTTCGGAGGGAACCGCGGTCGGCGATGGGAATCCAGCGGCAGGGGAGGGTGCGCCGCCGCACGATACCATCAGCAGCACCAGGATCAGCAGGCTGACAGTTTGGAAGAAGGGCTTTCGATGCATGCGACCACCTGAGCGCCGAGAAGTGGGGACTGAGAACCAGGCATGGCGTGATAGGTCTCGTGCAGGCTTGCCCAAGAGATGTTGCGCGTGCCCACGGTTATGCCATTGGAAATCTCTATGTTTATTGTACCACGTCAGTTGATGATGCACCGATGACGTGTATCTGACACAATCGTCATAATATCCTCCCGTGTGGTAATGCTCTGGTAAGCGCAGCGGCGTACTATTCCATGGGATTTGGATCGATACATGAGTAATGGGACATGAAGCAGACTCAGACGACCATGACACCAACCAATCCACAGAGTCTCGACCAAAACGCCGAAAAGACACAGAGCACGTTTGGAAGCGCAGCGCAACACTCCTCCAGGCGACCATCGCAGCCGCGGATTGTCCTGCAACCGGTGGTGCTTGATGACATGGCAACATCAACGCCAGACATCCCGCGTCTCGAAGATATGACAGAATCTGAGATCGGACATAAAACGCGAGATGTTGAAGAAGAGCAGCGCAATCCTGTCCAGGCGCGGAGCGTGGCAAACATCCTGCGCGCCGACAGACGCAAGCGCAGATCGCATGATGGCACTGATCAGACGCGCATGATGCTGCTCGACTATCGTATATCGCTGCCGGGGCGTTCGGTCATCATTGGTGCGCTATTCATCTGCGGCGTGATCGCCGTCGCCCTTTTTGTGACCTTACTGCTGGCGGCGAAGGCGCCTATCGTCTGAGTATACCGGGAATATGGACTGGGAACGCAAGCGGAGTGCAGGCATTGCCCGCAATGTGCGGGACAACACCTGCACTTAACTTGTTTTCACGGAGAGGATGACCATCGGGCAGCAGTTCGATGCTGCGCTTGTCGTCTGGATGCACGTGTGCGTACAGCAGTGCCAGCGTAGGATGCGCCTGCCAGTGTATCCCACGCCACTCGCCGGTGATGTCGCCCTGCAATGGCGCGCGTGATGCGCAACCCGGATTATGTCATCAGTGTATCCCACACGCCACCCGCCGGTGATGTCGCCCTGCACCGTATATCGCTGCCTGTGAGTTACCCTGCCACTGACCGGCGTGCTGCGTGCCCCACCGAAGCGCTCACCTGCACCGTATATCGCCGCCTGTGAGTTACCCTGCCACGTCACCGGCCATGCCGCTCACCGGTGACCACCCGGCGTCCACGTCGCCTGCTGGCGTTCCGTCTGCGCCGTCGGCGTCGAACGCCACCTCTTATACCAATGACCGGTGATCATCCGGCCTTGTCACCCCGAGCAGCGCGAGGGGTCTGGCGCGACCCGCTTCGATTCCTCGCTGCGCTCGGAATGACAAGTCGCTGCGCTCGGAATGACACGCATGCGGCATCGTCAAGCGTCATTGGTATCACCTCTCGCCTCTCCCCTCTCGCCTCTCCCCTCTCCCCTCTCGCCTCTCGCCTCTCCCCTCTCGCCTCTCCCCTCTCCACAAATGCGAGATAAATCTCGCGCTACGCCATTGTCGGGCGCCTCGCGCCTCTCGCCTCTCACCTCTCACCTCTCACCTCTCACCTCTCACCTCTCACCTCTCCCCTCTCGCCTCTCGCCTCTCCCCTCTCCCCTCTCCACAAATGCGAGATAAATCTCGCGCTACGCCATTGTCGGGCTCCTCGCGCCTCGCGCCTCTCACCTCTCACCTCTCACCTCTCACCTCTCACCTCTCACCTCTCACCTCTCACCTCTCACCTCTCGCCTCTCCCCTCTCGCCTCTCACGCCAATGACCGGTGACCATCCGGCCTTGTCACCCCGAGCAGCGCGAGGGGTCTGGCGCGACCCGCTTCGATTCCTCGCTGCGCTCGGAATGACAAGTCGCTGCGCTCGGAATGACACGCATGCGGCATCGTCAAGCGTCATTGGTATCACCTCTGACCTCTCGCCTCTCGCCTCTCCACAAATGCGAGATACATCTCGCGCTACGCCATTGTCGGGACCCTCGCGCCTCTCACCTCTCCCCTCTCGCCTCTCCCCTCTCCACAAATGCGAGATACATCTCGCGCTACGCCATTGTCGGGACCCTCTCGCCTCTCGCCTCGCGCCTCTCGCCTCGCGCCTCTCGCCTCGCGCCTCTCCCCTCTCGCCTCTCACACAATGACCGGTGACCATCCGGCATGGTCACCCCGAGCAGCGCGAGGGGTCTGGCGCGACCCGCTTCGATTCCTCGCTGCGCTCGGAATGACACGTCGCTGCGCTCAGAATGACAAGAATGCGGCATCTTCAATCGTCATTGGTATTACCTCTGTCGCAGAGCGGTTGCAATGGCTCAGTGATTTCCATGATCGCGTTTTGATCGGCGATGAAGGACTCCAGGCGCGGCAACGGGCGATTCCGACACGGGGACAGAAGGAACGATCACTCATTGCCATATCCGGTGATGACCTTCACCTGTGTCTTCGGGCGCGGTCGTGGTTGCGATAGTCGCTGCGCAGACGTATCCCCGCCAGGTGCAGATAGCGTCTCCCGCCGGTCACCAGCCAGTCGGCGATCGTGTGTGCCGCGCTGCCGCTGATGAAGCCAAAGAGGAACAGGCGTACCATATCCGGGTTGCGGCGCATAAGGTCGAAGATCCATGCCGGCGCCTGTGCGTGCAGATCGGAACTGCCCAGACCTGCATATCCCAGGAGCCACGTCCCCCAGATGACAATCAGCATGGTGACGACGGAGAAATAGACCAGGCGCAACAGCGGCGCAATGATCAGACTATGGCTCCAGAAGTGGCGGTGTGGAATAATCCACATGTACGGTCGCCATATCCAGAAGAAGATGCCCCAGCGATTATCGATTGCCGAGTCGATGTCGAGATCGGGTGAGAAGAGAAGACCGGAGATCAGATGAGCGCCGGTGAGGACGGTTGCGCCGGTCGCCGCATAGTCCCGACCATTGGACTCCAGCAGTGCATAGGTCGCCGGCGCGAGGAGCGCACCGGTGGCGACGGTGATGATATCGTGGGTGGGTGTATCGGGCATGCGCCGGCCTGTACGGACTCTCAGCTGTTTTTTGAACCACAGAGCCACAGAGAACACAGAGGGGCATACAGATGCATCTCACGCGATCCCACATTCAATGGACAACTGCCGCTCCTTGCTTGCGATCTCTGTGCCTCTGCACCTTTGTGCGATAGACGACACGCATCACAGAACATACGCCCCTCTTTCGCATTCTGGACGCTCCCTGTGCACCATCGCGCTTCAGACAGCCTTTACCTCGCACGGGGCCACGCTGGATCGAGAAACCGCTGGATTTCGACCAGGTGCCCGTCCGGGTCGCGCAGAAAGCAGTGATAGATATTGAAGTGGGGGTTGTACTGCGGCGGTTGCGCAACAGTCACGCCACGATCCGCAAGATAGCGATGCCATTCGTCAACGTCGTGCGTCACCAGGGTCAAAATGAGCGATCCAGGCATTGGAGGCGCAGTAGTATCATTGCGCTGGCACACCCCCAGGTACGCATCACTGGCGACGCAATAAATTCGACACGTCCCCTGATCGAGCGCCAGCGGCAGGCCAAGGAGATCGCCGTAAAATGCGGCGCTGGCGTTCAGATCGCGGACGTAGATGAAGGTCACGAATTGTTCAAATGATGCTGGTCTCATGGTTTAACAATAGCACAGACATGCGAAATGTGCAAGATGCGGTTTCGCTCTGGGTGAGGCACTCGCGCTGACGCAAACGCCTGCGCTGGACGCCCGAAGCTCCGCCGGCGCGGGGATGGCGTGAACACGTCCGGGCGACGCGCGCGTGGGCGTGTGGGCGAGAGGGGAGAGGGGAGAGGGGAGAGGCGAGGGGCAAGAGACGAGAGGTGAGAGGTGAGAGGCGCGAGGGTCCCGACAATGGCGTAGCGCGAGATTTATCTCGCATTTGTGGAGAGGGGAGAGGCGAGAGGGGAGAGGCGAGAGGGGAGAGGCGAGAGGGGAGAGGCGAGAGGGGAGAGGCGAGAGGGGAGAGGCGAGAGGGGAGGGGCGAGAGGTGAGAGGTGAGAGGTGAGAGGCGCGAGGCGCGAGGGTCCCGACAATGGCGTAGCGCGAGATTTATCTCGCATTTGTGGAGAGGGGAGAGGCGAGAGGCGAGAGGGGAGAGGCGAGAGGTCAGAGGTGAGAGGGGAGAGGGGAGAGGGGAGAGGTGAGAGGTGAGAGGCGAGAGGCGCGAGGCGCCCGACAATGGCGTAGCGCGAGATTTATCTCGCATTTGTGGAGAGGTGAGAGGCGAGAGGCGAGGGGCGAAAGGCGAGAGGCGCGAGGCGCGAGGCGCGAGGCGCGAGGCGCGAGGGTCCCGACAATGGCGTAGCGCGAGATTTATCTCGCATTTGTGGAGAGGTGAGAGGCGCGAGGCGCGAGGCGCGAGGGTCCCGACAATGGCGTAGCGCGAGATTTATCTCGCATTTGTGGAGAGGTGAGAGGCGCGAGGCGCGAGGCGCGAGGGTCCCGACAATGGCGTAGCGCGAGATTTATCTCGCATTTGTGGAGAGGTGAGAGGCGCGAGGCGCGAGGCGCGAGGGTCCCGACAATGGCGTAGCGCGAGATTTATCTCGCATTTGTGGAGAGGTGAGAGGTGAGAGGTGAGAGGCGCGAGGGTCCCGACAATGGCGTAGCGCGAGATTTATCTCGCATTTGTGGAGAGGTGAGAGGTGATACCAATGACGCTTGACGATGCCGCATGCGTGTCATTCCGAGCGCAGCGACGTGTCATTCCGAGCGCAGCGAGGAATCTCAGCGGGTCGCGCCAGACCCCTCGCGCTGCTCGGGGTGACCATGCCGGATGTTCACAGGGAATTGGCGTGAGAGGCGAGAGGCGAGAGGGGAGAGGGGAGAGAGGCACGAGGCGCGGGGCGCGTGGGGGGCGGTGCGCGGAGGCGCGCGGTGTGCGTGGACGCGCGGTGTGTGTGGGGACGCGCGGTTTGCGGGGGCGGCGCGCCCCTACCGGACGATGGAGCGGATTGCCGCCTGACTGTGCATGCATGGACCCTCGCTAGTTTGTGCTACAATCATGCATGTTCGACGCTGTGGAGCAAACATCAAAAGTGATGGATATTCATGAACAGGCGATCACAGACCTCCTGGCGCAGGCGGAAGGCGAGCGCGTGGCATGCGTGCGGGCGAATGTTCGTCCCATCGATCTGGCGCAAACCATGGCGGCAATGGCGAATGCCTCCGGCGGGACGATCTTGATCGGCGTGCGTGGGCGTCAGGTCGAAGGGGTGGCAGATGTGGACGCTGCGCGAGCGATGGCGTTCGACGCGGCGCTGGCATGTCTGCCGCCGCTCGTCCTTCCGCTGCCGGTCGTTGTCACACACAATGGCGCCACGCTGCTGATTGTCACCGTTCCTTCAGGATTGCCCCATGTCTACAGCGTCGGTGGAACCTACCTGCGGCGGGAAGGTTCTGCGAATGTGCCGCTTGCTCCCGATGCCTTGCGACACCTTCTGATTGAGCGGGGCGAAACAAGTTGGGACCGGATGGCGCCGCCGGATGCAACGCTCGCCGATCTGGATGCTGAAAAGATCGCCGCCTACGCACGACGTGTTGGTCCTATCGCTGAAGCCGATCCGCTGGCATTTCTGCTCCGGCGCGGCTGTCTGATGCAGCGCAGCGGCACCGCTACCGGTAAGACCGAATTCGTGCCCACCAACGCCGGTCTCCTCCTCTTCGGCGTCGAAATCGAGCGCTGGTTTCCACAGGCAGAAGTGACGCTGGTGCGCTATCAGGGACGAGAGATGAGCGACGCATTTCTGCGTGAAGATATCCGCGACACGCTGCCGGAAACAGCCCGCCGCGCCGAACGCTGGCTGATAGAACATATGCGCCGTGGTAGCCGCATGGTCGGGTTGGAACGGGAGGACTGGACGCAATTCCCGTTGGGTGCGGTCCGCGAAGCGTTGATCAATGCGCTGGCGCACCGCGATTACACGATCCGTGGCGACTCCATTCGCGTCCTGCTCTTCAGCGACCGTCTGGAATGTTATTCGCCGGGGCGTTTGCCGGGACATGTCACGCTTCAGAACCTGGTCGAAGAGCGCTTTAGCCGGAACGCAACGCTGGTGCAGGCGCTGGCGGACCTGGGGTTGATCGAGCGGCTTGGTTATGGCATCGACCGCATGCTGCGTCAAATGGCCGACGCTGGCTTGCCGCCGCCGGAGTTCCGCGAGACGACTGCCGGATTTCTGGTCACGCTCTATGGGCGCACCGGCGACGACCGCGCCGATGCCGGCGGCGCCGATGTCGCCGCCTGGCGGCGCATGGGGCTGAACGAGCGGCAGATTGCGGCGCTGCTCTTTCTCGCAGAGCATCAGCGCATCACCAACCGCGACATGCAGGAACTTGCGCCGGATGTCTCTGCCGAAACACTGCGTCGTGACCTCGTCGATCTGGTCGAACGCGGGTTGCTGTTGCGCGTCGGCGACAAACGTGGCGCGTACTATATTCTGAAGTGACGGCGCAAAATATCCAGTTCGTGGGTGAGCAGCGCACTTATCCGAACCAGCCGTTCGCTCACATCGGCGATCTCCAGGAGCGCCTGGCGTTCTGCGAGGTTGGCGCGCACCAACAACATCGATGCCAGAAGTGCTGCCAGATGACGGGGATCATCGGCAGATTCGAGTTGTGTGCGCACTTCCTCATTGGGCGGCAGCGCGTCGAGCAATTCCCGGGCGCGTGCGCGCGCTTCCTGCATACGCGTCGCAATGTCTGAGGCGTTAATGTGATCTGGCAGAACATGGACCAGTGCGCGGAGATACGGCTCGCGCTGCGTCACCTGCTCGATGGCAATCCGTTCGAGCGCCTGGAGCGCAATGCGGAGTGTCCCATCATGCAGGCGCACCAGGCGGTGCAACCGCGCCAATGCGCCGATGGCATAGCACTGATCAGGGTCATCTCCCCGTTGCGCACTGACCGCAACAAGACCGCCTGAGATGACGGCGTCGTCTACCAGCCGTATCGCTGCCGGACGGCTTACTGCCACCGGCACGACGCTCGGCGGGAAGACCACAATGCCGCGCAGCGCCAGAAGCGGCAGTTCGGCGGTCAGATTGTGCGATGTATGTGTCACATGCCATCTCGGAACAGAAACTGATTCTGCATGTCTTCATGATACCAGCAGATTGGCATGTCTGCATTCATGAAGCATGCAAGAACTGTTCACAGTTGGGGGGGTCTGTGCTTTCTGTTGGCATCACACCCCGCGCGCAACGGCAGAAGGAGGATTGTCGTGGAGTGGTACGAACCTGAGGTGCAGGAACTGGAACAACTGAATAAAAGCGCGCCTCCACCGGCGGGTGCGGTGCTGTTCTATGGCAGTTCATCACTTCGGCTCTGGACGACGCTCGGCGAGGATATGGCGCCGTGGACCGTCGTCAACCGCGCCTTCGGCGGATCGACCCTCGCTGCCTGCGTCCATTTCTTCGACCGGTTGGTCATTCCGTGTGCGCCTGGTTCGATAGTGCTCTATGCCGGCGACAACGACCTCGGCGATGGACGGGCGCCCGACGATGTCGTGCGTTCCCTGCGCGCCATGCTTGCCAGGATCGATGCCGCGCTGGGATCGATCCCGGTTGCATATATGTCGATCAAACCCAGCCCGGCGCGCTGGAGCCTGCGCGACAGAATCCAGCGTGTCAATGAGGCGGCGCGTGCCCTGATGGAACACCGTCCATCAGGATATTACATCGATGTCTATACGTCGATGCTGGGACCCGATGGCCGTCCACGCGCTGAACTGTTCGACGCCGATGGGTTGCATCTCAGCGCCAGAGGCTATCAGGTATGGACGCACATTCTGCGTCCTTATGTCGCCGTGCTGTCAGGCGTACAACGTGAGCCATAAGCGTCTGTGTGGCAGGGCACAATCAAATCTGTACCCATTCTTAACACGGTTCTAACCATGCTGTCGTACATAGAGAGCAAGATGGCAGAAACACCTGCCCATCGCGCGCGTATTGCCGTCAATCCGCTTCTAAGGTCCGGTTGCCGACGTGTTGTTCGATCTGGTCGTATGCGGCGCACTTTCGTGCGTTAGTGCAGAGTGGTGACCATCTGTGCAGCGAGAATACTATCTATGGTGGAGTCCCCGTTTGCAGCGGGACATGGAAATGCTGGTCATTGGTCATGCAGGAGCGCGGGTGCTGGTCTTTCCGACCCGCGCCGGACGGTTCTACGACTACGAGAATTGGGGCCTGGTCGAGACATTGCGCCCGTCGATCGAGCAGGGGTTTCTGCAACTCTACTGTGTTGATAGCGTGGATCGCGAAAGCCTGTACGCCTTTCACCGTCCTCCGCAGGAGCGGATTGCGCGGCACGTGCAGTATGAGTCGTACATTCTCGACGAAGTGCTCTCACTCTCGCGACAACTCAACCCCAATCCGTTCGTGATCGCCCATGGATGCAGCCTGGGCGCTTACCATGCCGTCAACATCGCCTTTCGCCATCCGCACCTGTTCCACAAAGTCGTCGCATTGAGCGGGCGATACGATCTGACCGTCGCCACCGGATCATTTCGCGCACTTTTCGATGGATACTACGATGACACAATCTATTTTCACACTCCCTGCCACTTTATTCCGCGCCTGACCGATCCGTCCATCCTGGCACACCTGCGTCGCATGGAGATCACACTCGTCATCGGCGAGGAAGACCCGTTCATCTGGACCAACCACGCCCTCAGCGCGGCGCTGTGGGAAAAGGATATCCCGCACGCGCTGCATATCTGGCCCGGCGAAGCCCACCGTATCGAACACTGGCGCGAGATGATCCGGCACTATCTGTAAGGAAGACCGTCAGGCGGATGGCAGGTACGGGGGGGGGCGCCATCCATCCTGCCCGCGACCCGGACATGGAACGAACGCAGCGCGACGGCGTAATACCAATGACGATTGAAGATACCGCATGCTTGTCATTCCGAGCGCAGCGAGGAATCTGAGCGGGGCGCGGGCGGGACATCGGCGCACGGGCGGGCATCCGAACACGGGGGCGGGTCACGGGGTCGCGGGCGGGTCACCAGGGCGCAGGCGGGCCACGGGGTTGCGGGCGGGCCGCGGAGTCGCAGGCGGGACATCGGCGCACGGGCGGGCATCCGAACATGGGGGCGGGTCACGGGGTCGCGGGCGGGTCACCAGGGCGCAGGCGGGCCACGGGGTTGCGGGCGGGCCGCGGAGTCGCAGGCGGGACATCGGCGCACGGGCGGGCATCCGAACATGGGGGCGGGTCACCAGGGCGCAGGCGGGCTACGGGGTTGCGGGCGGGCCACGGGGTTGCGGGCGGGCATCCGAACATGGGGGCGGGTCACCAGGGCGCAGGCGGGTCTCAGACCCGCTCGCGCCCGGTGTCATGCTATACTTAACTGACCGCCTGAAGAAGGGCACGAAGAGAACGCCACAGCACGCAAGGGGAAGGGAGTTGATATGCAACCCGCACTTTCGCAGAACCCTCAAGTCGAATCTGCAACGTCGCTGCTTCCACTTCGTCCGCGAAGTATCGAGGCGACCGGGCTGACGCTCTCGTTTATTGCCGATCAGATGCTGCGCGCCCTCTATCTGATCGGTGAGATGACCGGTCTGCAGCTGGTGGAATTACTGCACCTTCCGTGGGAAAATGTGCTTGATCAGGCGATGGCCTATCTGCGACGCGAGCAGATGGCTGAAGTCAAGGGCAGCAGCGGCGTCGGTGAGAAAGCATATCGTTATCAGGCGACAGCCAAAGGTATCACGCGCGCGAAAGAGATCGGCGAGCGGACGCAGTACCTGGGACCGGCGCCGGTCAACCTGTCTGATTACCGCAATGTGATGCATCGGCAGACGACGCAGGGATTAGTCGTAACTGAAGCGGCCATTCGTGAAGCGTTTTCGCACCTGGTGCTCAGCGACTCAATTCTGCTCCAGTTGGGACCGGCGATCAACTCTGGTCGTTCAATCTTCCTCTTTGGGCATGCCGGGAACGGCAAGACCTCGATTGCTGAAGCGACGGCACGGCTGCTTTCAGACTCGATTGCCATTCCGCACGCCATCATCGTCGATGGACAGATTATTCGCATCTTCGATCCTATTCACCACGAGCGCCGTCCACTGGCGGAAGGGCAGGAATACGCCTACGATCAACGCTGGGTGCTGTCGCGGCGTCCGGTTGTCATTGCCGGTGGTGAATTGAATATGGGGTCGCTCGACCTTGAATATGATGAGTACAGCAAATATTACGAAGCGCCGCTTCAGTTGAAAGCCAACGGCGGATTATTCCTGATCGACGACTTTGGCCGGCAGCAGATGCGCCCGCGCGATCTGCTCAACCGCTGGATCGTCCCACTCGAGAAACGGGTAGACTACCTGACCCTGCATACCGGCAAGAAGATTGAAGTGCCATTCGATCAGTTAATCATCTTCTCGACCAATATCGAGCCAAAGCAACTGGTCGATGAAGCCTTTTTGCGGCGCATCCGCTACAAAATCGAAATCGGCAACCCGACGCCGGCAGAGTATCGCGAGATTATGCGCCGCGTCTGCAAGGCGAAGAACGTGCCATACAGCGACGACGGGCTGCGCTATTTGTTGGAGGTGGAGTACCCGCGCCGCAAACTGGAACTGCGCGCCGTCCATCCGCGCGATCTGATCGATCAGGTAATCGATTACGCGCGCTTTCTGGGGGTGCCGCCGACTATGTCGCGGGAACTGCTGGCGGCAGCGTGCAAGTCGTACTTTGTCGAGATGTGATCTGCTCCTGGCGCCATGCTCACACCCGATATGCTGATCGCCGCGTACTGCCAGGGTCTCTTCCCTATGGCGGATGAGCACGGCGTTATTCATTGGTACGACCCGCATCCCCGCGCGATTTTACCGCTCGAGGCGTTTCACGTGCCGCATCGCCTGGCGCGCACCGTGCGCAAAGGCGTGTTCACGATCCGCACCGACACTGCCTTCACCGATGTGATGCGCGCCTGCGCCGAACCGGCTCCGGGGCGCGAAACGACCTGGATTTCGGAAGAAATGATCGTTGCCTACAGCGCGCTGCATCGCATGGGGTTCGCCCACAGCGTCGAAGCCTGGCGCGACGGCCGTTTGGTTGGCGGGTTGTACGGTGTGGCGATCCGGGGGCTGTTTGCGGGTGAGAGCATGTTCAGCCGCGAGCGCGACGCCAGCAAAGTCGCGCTGGTGCACCTTGTCGAGCGGTTGCGGCGCGGCGGGTATGTGCTGCTCGACTCACAGTTCCTTGGGTCGCCGCACCTGCTCCAGTTTGGGCTGATCGAGATCCCACGATGGGAATACCGGCGGCGCCTGGCACAAGCGCTTCAGATCGATGCATCGTGGGATGCGCCAGTGTAATCGGCGTCACTCACGCGGGCGTGCGCCGAGTGTCATCGTAATCTGCTCCTGGCGATCGCCACGTTGGACGGTCATCATCACAGTATCGCCGACGGACGTTTCAAGTTCGAGATAACTGACGAGTTCATCGCTGTCACGCACCGGTTGGCCATTAATCGCAATAATAATGTCGCCACCGATGCGCAATTCGCGCCCGCCAACCGAAACGATCTGCGTTCCGCTGCGCAGCCCTGCGCGGGCGGCAGGGCTATCGGGCACAACCTCGGTGATCAGCACACCCTGACGCGCCGGCAGGTTCAGGCTATCCGCCAGCAACGGATCGACATCGCGCATTCCGATGCCCATCCACGGGTGATCGTAGCGACCATCGCGGATGAGCGCCGGAACCACCCGGCTGACCGCGTTGGACGGCACTGCATACCCGACCCCCTCGAAGGCGCCGGAACCGCTGCTGATAGCCGTATTGACACCGATCACTTCGCCGTAGATATTGAGCAGCGGACCGCCGGAATTCCCCGGATTGATCGCCGCGTCCGTCTGAATGATATTCGGGATGCGGAAGCGCCCGCCGCTGTTGCTCGCGGGCCCGCTGAGGCTGCGCCCAATGCCGCTAACGACTCCCACCGTGAGGGTGTTGCGCAACCCAAACGGATTGCCGATTGCAATCGCGCGCTGACCGACCTCGACGGTTCGCGAGTCGGCGAGGGGCAACGGCGCTGCTCCCGGCGGCAAGGCATCGACTTTCAGCACCGCAAGATCGCTTCCCGGATCGCTGCCGACCAACCGCGCCATCACCACCGTGCCGTCGGAGAAGCGCACCTGGAACTTCGCGCCGTTTTCGACCACGTGGTTATTGGTGACAATATGCCCCTGATCATCGAACAGAAAGCCAGAACCCTGACTGGTGGGAACGGTGAACGGCGCTCCGCCAACCGGCGGATGATCGGCAACCACTTCAATGCTGACAACCGCCGGATTCACCTGCCGGTAGAGGGCGGTCAGTGCTGCCTGCTCGGCTTCCAGCGGGTTGGTCAGTTCTGGTGGAAGGGTCGGCAGCGGCGCCTGCGCAGGCAATGGCGCAGGGGTGGTCGTTGGCGCTGACGGCGTGATCGGTGCGCGGGTCGCCTCTGCCTGAACTGCTGCGGTCGGAGCGGTAGTTTGTTCTGTTGCCACAGGACGCGGCAGATCGACCGATGGCAGGGTGCATCCCATGGGGAGCACAAGCATCGTCACGAGTGCGGCGAATATCAAAGAAGCGCGCATACGCGAATCTCCTATGGCAAGCGCGCAAGCGCCGCGCGCAGCGCCGGTTCCAATGTCGGATAGGCGAACGGATAGCCGAGCGCCTGCGCTTTTGCCGGTATGGCGCGTTGCCGTTCGATGAGCAGGGCCGGCGCCATTTCGCCGAGCAGCAAGCGGAGCACAAAGCCGGGCAACGGCAGCCACGACGGTCGCCCCAGCACGCGCCCAAGGGTCGCGCTGAAGTCGCGGTTCCGCTGCGGTTCCGGCGCCACGCCGTTGAATGGTCCGCTGGCGCGCTCATCGTCGATGCAGCGCATGATCAGTCCTACTTCGTCGTCCAGGTGAATCCAGGACCACCATTGCGTTCCCGGCAGAATGGGACCGCCGACAAACAGTTGAAACGGCAGCAGCAACCGCGCCAGGGCGCCCTCATGGCGATCAAGCACAATCCCAGTGCGCATCATAACAGTGCGAACGCCAAGGTCCGCAGCACGAGATGCTTCACCTTCCCACGCTACGCACACCTGCGCCAGGAAGTTGCGCCCTGGCGGTGCGTTTTCATCGACCGGCTCATCGCCCCGTGGACCGTAGTAGTCGATGCCGGACGCACAGACGAAGACCGAAGGGCGCCGGGAAGCGCGCGCCATTGCTTCGACCAATGTGTGCGTGCTGACGGTGCGGCTTTCAAGGATTTCGTGTTTATACGCAGGCGTCCAACGCCGACCGGCAATCGACGCTCCTGCCAGATGGACGACCGCATCGGCGGTTTCCAGGACCGACTCCCATGTGCCGCCGGTTGCGGCATCCCAGGCGATATACTGCGTTGCACCGGGAAGGACGGCGCGCGCTGCGTCTGGTCGGCGGGTAAATACCGTTACCGTGTCGCCGCGCGCCATCAGGCGGCGGCAGAGCGCCTTGCCGATCAATCCGGTTGCGCCGGTGATGACAATGTGCTTGTGTGCAGACATGGGTGCGTTCCAGCACGTCTCCGGCGATTAATGATACGCCGTTGCGAGTATAAGAGCATCCATCACGTAAAAACGGCACCCTTCCCCTTCGTTGCACTGAGGGCGATATGCGACGTTCGCGGAGCACCTCCGCTGCGCTCGGAGTGACGGAGATCTTCCGTTGTTTCTCGCATGAACGCCAACCCAATGCAACGCCAGCAACCTCAGCGATGCTCTCTGATCAGACGATTGAGTTTGCGGTAGGCGCGCCAGAGAATGGCGATCTTGCCGGTAAATGGAACGTAGGCGCGTTTCTGGAACACGTCGTAGTCGTTGGCGACGATGCGTGGCAAAATGCCACGATAGATCTCCGCAGCCGCAGCAATAGCCATCCGACCGTCTGGATCGAGCAGTGCAATACCGGGCCAGGACTCATCGTACAGGGCGTGTGCGCGTTCCATCTCGAAGCGCATCAAAGCCCGGAAGCGATCATCGCGTCGACCATGAAGAATATCATCATCCGTCAACCCAAAGCGACGCAGGTCTTCCTGCGGGAGATAGATTCGTCCGCGTCGCGCATCTTCGCCAACATCGCGCAAAATATTGGTCAATTGCAGCGCCACGCCAAGTTTCACCGCATACGGCGCAGCGCCATCGCGGTGCCCAATAATGTGCATCGAGAGCAAACCGACCACAGAAGCGACACGGTAGCAGTAGAGCCAGAGATCGTCAAACGTCTCATATCGGTGGATGGTGAGATCCATCGCAATGCCGGCCAGCAACTCGTCCACGAGGGCGCGCGGAAGAGCGTAACGCCGCACAGTATCGTCCCATGCGAGCAAAACCGGATGATCGGCAGGCGGATGTGGCGCGTGGACGCGCGCCACCCAATTTGCCAGCGTGCGCGCCGGGTCGCCGGTCGCGCGATCTACGGTATCATCGCTGGCGCGGCAGAACGCATACAGGGCGCGAACAGCCAGTCGTTTTTCGCGCGGCAGAAGCTGTGAACTGAGGTGAAAACTGCGCGAGTTGACGCGCGTCACCTCGACACAATACTGATACGCTGCATCGAGTGTCAGTGATGGCAGAGCATCGGTCGAAGGCGTCTCGTGCCCAATGATATCAGGTTCAGCCAGGTGGCGCAGATTAGCGAGCAGGGCCGCAGCATCGCGGATCGGCGCTTCACGCTCACCGAATGCTCGAACCGGTATTCTGGCAGAATGCTGGAGCGATGCCATGACCCCTCTTTTGGAACGCTCAGTTCCTCCTCTAATCATCGATGGCGCAGTTACAGGAGCGATATGGCGCTATCTCATAGGTGCCTTTGAGTGGCACACATGCGCTCCTGTATTGCGCCCCCCACAGAGAGCGCTGCCTCATACCCTGCTAGCAGGGCAGGAGTGCGCACCGTACCACGACGCGCTGGCTGGTTGTCCACAACCGGCTGGCGTGTTCAGAGCGACATTATAGCGCCATTTGCGTCAGAGGCTATCAACCGACTCTACGTGAGACTACGAGCGTTGAGGGGGGATGGATGCACCATTATTCGCCATGATCGAACTGACGGTTTGCACCAGTTCGCGCGCATCCTGGCCCAGGAACACCCCTGGAATAGCGGCGCACAATTCGGGATTGACATTGAAGATACGCCCGCCGTACCCGAAATGAACGTGGGGAAACTCCTGCCGGACGGCTCGCGCCACTTCCAGCAGGTTCATCGCGGTTTCGAGCGTTGAAGCCGACAGACAGACGAGCTTTGGGCGGACCTTGCGAATGGTTTCGAGCAGGTCGGCAAGCGGCACCTGGGCGCCCAGGTAGACCACATGCCATCCGCGACGCACCAGGAAGAGACTGGCGAACATCACTCCCAAGTCGTGCAGTTCCTGCGGTGCGCATCCGACCACAATCGTATCGCGCTGCGGCTGGTTCTCGAAAACGTTCAGCAGGCTCGCCAGTTTGCGTCGCACAAACTCAGTCGCAAAATGCTCCGCCGCAACGTTGATCTCACCGCGGTGCCAGCGCTCGCCGACTTCCACCATCGTTGGCTGGATCACCTCCAGCAGCACCTGCTCGAACGGATAGATCGCAAACGCTTCCGACACCAGGCGCTCGGCATTTTGGGCATCGAAGGTTGTCAACGCCACCACAAGGTCCTCGACCATGCGATCAATCGAGCGGTTGGCATCCGGTTCGACATGCGGCGGCGCCTGGTCGGTCACGCTTGTCAGCAGCATAATGGCATGGCTGATGTTGACCCCTTCGGCAGTGCGGTCGCGCAGCCAGCGAATAATCGCAATGTCGCGCTCCGAGTAGAGACGATGACCGCCCGGCGTGCGCTGCGGGCAGGGAATGCCGTAGCGCCGCTCCCAGGCGCGAAACGTGTCAGGCGGGACGCCGGTTTCGCGCGCGACGGCTTTAGTATTGAAAACGGGCGCTGTCGAAAGTTGCCCAAGAGATGGAGGTTGCGCCATTGCGGTTTGCCCCTCACGTGATTGTTAAATTTCCCACGGACTCGATCTGTAGATTAGCACAACGCACACCTCTTGTCAAAGCCTTGCACAGAACGGGGGCGTCAGCGCACATCCAGAATCACGACGGATCACTCAGATACGGGTAAGCGCCTCATACACATCTGTTGCTTGCGCGCCAATCGGCGCCCTCTTCAGGTCATCATGCCAGGCGAGCGGCAGCAATGTCGCGCACTGCTGCCAGCCCCCGGCGCACAAGGTTCCAGGAACGTCCCCGATCCGTGCTGATCGCAACCTCTCCCATGGCAGATGCGGCAAACGCGGTATCCATATGATAACCGGCAGGCTTGAGGATTGTTGCAGCGCCTTTCCAGGGAAGCGCAGCAATCGGCGGCTCCCAACCGTCGAGAGAACCGCGCACGACTCCGCCGTCGGTCAGCGCTGCAAGGAGTGTTGGCGGTGCGCCTGCCAGCGCCGTGCAAGTGGTCGCTTTGCCCGGTATGCCGTCGATACACCGCCAGTTCTCGCGTTCAATGGCGTATACGCGCCCATCGGCGAGCGCACAGATGACGTTTGCCATGCCAGGCGCCGCTCTCAACACACGAGGAACGTTCGGCAACGGCGCACCATACGGTTTCCATGTCGCGCCGCGATCGTCACTTACCATCACCTGACGGTCTCGCGCGCCGTAGAACCGTCCGGCATCATCGATGGCAAACGCGCCATATGCGCCGGGGAGCGCGATCCGGCGCCAGTGCGCGCCTGCATCATCGCTGGCAAACAACGTATCACCCGCCAGCAACCCCACGAATAACGGTTGGCGCGGGGCGCCGTACAGCACGGATGACGGCGCCAGCGGATCGTTGATGGCCGGCGCCATCCATGTCTGCCCGCCATCCGTGCTGCGATGGATGCGTCCGGCGGCGATGATCAGGGTGATCAGCGGGTTGGAATGATCGACCCAGACCGATTGTACCGCCGATCCCTGGAAGTGATGCGCGCTGCGCAGCCAGCGCCCCTGATTGGCGGGATCGCTGAGGAGCGTCAGTCCATCATCGGTTGCCAGAAACAAAAGTGTCGCTTTTGCCATAGACTTCTCCTTGTATGCGGGCAAAACGCCCGTGCTGCCGGTGGACGAGCAACTTTCTCACGCGAGCGGCGAGCGGTGAGCGGTGAGCGGCGAGAGGTGAGCGGTGAGCGGCGAGCGGCGAGACGCCCGCGCTCCCAGGAGTCAAGAAACAACAGCGTCGTTTTTGCCATGGATTTCTCCTGCTCCTTACGATGGCGAGGACGGGCATGCCAGCGTAAACAGAACAATGCCGTACTGTTCGTCGCGCTGCGGATACAACCCGGCAGCACGAAAGCGCCGGAGCAGTTCCTCAGGCGACCAGAACGCAATGCCGCCGGCGGAAACGATGTGTTGCACAGTACGCCCGACAGCGCTCTGCCCTTTGAGCAGGGTCATGGTCACGAAGCGGCCATCACGGGCAAGGATGCGTCGCACCTCACGCAGACAGGCATCGAGATCGCCGATTTCGTTGAGCGACCCGCCAATGGTTACGCCGGATGCCGCGCTGCTGGCGACCGGCAACGACTGCGCCGAGGCGCGCAGGTAAGAAACCCGCACTCCAGCGGCGCGCGCGCGCTGGCGCGCCTCGCGCAGCATGGGTCGCGCATGGTCGATGCCAACGACATGCCCCGGAACGTGGCGTATTGCCTGCGCCAGCGCGCGCGCGTACAACCCGTTTGAGCAGGCGACGTCAACCATCAACCCGCCCCGTGTCGCCTCAATCCATTCCGTCACCAGCGCCAGTTCGCGCTGGTACGGGAACGACTCGCCGCTCAGCAGCGTCAGCGCGAATGGACGCCAGAGACGTTCGTATGCCCAGGCGGTCGCCGGGAGTTCATTCGTCAGTTGCGCAATCGTCGGCGGACGGGGAGGACCCAGGAAATCGGCAATGCCGTCGCGGATCGGGTAGACTGCACCGCAGGCGCAGCGGAGCGCGCCGGATATGATCTCTCCGGCAGCATCACGGCGTGCGTCACCGAGATCGAGCGCTCCGGCGCATGTCGGGCAGCGCAGATCTGGCAGGAGAGCGTCATACATGGCGCGATGCGGCTTCCAGCGAGCGGATATGCGCAGCGAGCGCGGCAGCAGTCGGCGGATCGAGGGTGATGCGCGGAACAGGCGCCGGTGGACCTCCGTTCAGAACGAACTGATCCATTGCAGTAATCAATGCCGCGACATGGAGGCCGCGCATCCAGGGACTGAACGCCGCAAGTTTGGGACGGCTCTTCACATAGTTAAGGCGCATGCCGCGCGGCTGCCCGCGCTTCCACTTCTCAAGCGCCGCTGCCGCCTGAATGATGCCTTTGTAGAACATCGCCTCCGACTGCGCTGAAGCGAGCCAGCAGATTTCCCACTGCTCGTGGGCGTGCCAGTATTCGCCGGCATTGAAGAGCCGAATTCCCTCGAGATAGTGATCCATGCTCGCCTGCCGAACCATCAATAGCGTGGCACGGAAGGGTCGATCCGCAACGACCACTCCTCGATGCCGCCGGTCATATTCGCTACGCGCGTGAACCCCAGGTTGGATGCGACATACGCCGCCACATAGGCGCTGCGTTGACCGTGATGACAGAAAAAGACGTACTCCTGTCCAGGGTCAAGCGTGCCGATCCATTCGGCGGCGCGGCTGAGCGGCAGCAATTCCGCTCCTTCGATACGGGCAATTGCGTATTCTTCCGGCTCACGCACATCAATGAAACGGAACGGATCGCCTCGGTCGAGTTTCGCTTTGACCTGATCAGTCGTAAGATCAAGATAGGGCGCACGAAAGAACGGGTGCATATATTCACCCATGTTCAGAAGAGCGAGTACAGTGCAACACAAAGAGACGTTGCGCTGCAACGTCTCTTTTGCGCCTGCCGATGCGATGGAATGGATGCGCCTAATGGCTGCTGCAACAACCGCCGCCGTTGCCGTACCCGTCGTAATCGTCGTCGGTCCCCTGCTGTTCCTTCGTGCGGAACGAGTGACCGCAACCGCAGCTCGACACTGCGTTCGGATTGTCGATCTTGAATGCGCCCGCCAGCATATTGTCCTGCTGGTACGAAATCGTGGCGCCGGTGAGGTACCGCGCGCTGATCGGGTCCACCATAATGCGCAGACCGTGCGCATTCCACACTGTATCACCGAAGCGCTCCTCGTTGTCGAAGGTCATCCCATACTGCAAGCCGGAGCATCCGCCGCCGGAAACGAAGACGCGCAGACCATACCCTTCGAGGTTACGTTCCTTCATCATGCTTTGCAGGCGCAGGGATGCGCCTTCCGTAATTTCGAGCACCGGCGGGAATTCGCTCTCTTGATGCTGGTTGATCACATCCTGTTCGATGGTTGCCATAGCGTGTGCGCCTCCTGATGAGTTCTGTGCGAGTGTATCGCGCCAATATCGCTGACGACGCTCCTGGTCGTCGGTGAATTGCCGGCGTTCTCTGATGCTTCTGGAGTATACCAGAGTTACGCAAGAAAGACAATATCAAAACGGACTATCCTCCGAGTTCCGACATGCCGCGCAGTGTCGGCAGCACGCCGTCGGGCAGGCCATGACCCCAGGGTTTGAGCGCCACGGCGTAGCGAATAATCTGCTCGATCTCATCGAGTGTGGCGCCACTACGGATGGCGGCGCGTAGATCAACCTCATGATCGCGCAGCAAACAGAGGTGCAGGCGCCCGTCGGACGTCAGCCGCATCCGGTTGCACGTGGCGCAGAACGGTTCGCTCACCGAACTGATGAACCCCAGTTTGCCCGGCGCTCCGGGGATGCGGTAGCGTCGCGCCGAGTCGGCCGGCGCCAGTCCGAGGTCTTCGAGCGGACCATAGACTGACTCCAGGCGCGCAATCAGTTCGGCGCTCGTCACCACACTGCTCTGCGCCAAGTCTGCCACGCCGGTCAGCGGCATCACCTCGATGAAGCGCATCTCCCACGGGTAGCGGAGCGTCAACGCAGCCAGGCGTGGAACCTCGTCGTCGTTCATCCCGCGCACAACGACCGAATTGAGTTTGAGCGGGTGCAACCCCACACGGTCGGCGGCTTCGATTCCTGCCCAGACTTTCTCGAACGATCCGCCGCGTGTCATATTCCGAAACTTCTCCGGATCGAGCGTGTCGATGCTGATATTCACCCGGTCGAGACCGGCGGCTTTCAGCGGTTCGGCGAGTTTTTCCAGCCGCAGCGCATTGGTCGTCATGGCAAGGTGAGTAATGCCGGGGATGCGCTTGATCTCCCGCACAATCTCGACAATATCGGGGCGTAACGTCGGTTCGCCGCCGGTCAATCGGATTTTGCGAAATCCGGCTCTGGCAGCCGCGCGCACCACCAGCAACAGTTCGTCCGTCGTCAGCAACTCCGGGCGCGGCATAAATTGCATGCCGATCTCCGGCATGCAGTAAACACACCGCATGTTGCAACGGTCGGTCAGCGAGATGCGCAGGTAGTCGATCCGGCGTCCATACGAATCGTGCGCTGGCGTATCGGTCGGGTAGAACGGTCGCGCCTGCCGTGCTTGTTCGGCCGTGTATAGCGGAATGGTCATCCGGCGTACATCATCGTACTGCATAGTCCCCTCTATGCATATTCCATCACACTAATGCGCGCCGCCAGTTTGCGCGCAACCTCGCGGAAAACGTCGGCATAGGCGTCCGGCTCGTTACTGAGCACCGCCGGTTGACCATGGTCGCCTCCCTCGCGGATGCTCAACCCAAGAGGGATTTGCCCAAGCAATGGAATGCCGAGTTGCCCTGCCAGGCGAGCCGCGCCGCCAGAGCCGAAGATGTCGTAGCGTTTGCCGGTATCGGGCGCAATGAAGTATGCCATATTTTCGATGATTCCGAGCAGTGGCACATTCACCTTGCGGAACATCTCCATGCTCTTGAGCACATCGGCGGTCGCCACCTGCTGCGGCGTTGTGACGGTGACCACGCCGGTCAGCCCGGCATTCTGGAGCGACTGCGCCAGGGTCAGCGCAATATCGCCGGTGCCGGGGGGCATGTCGATGATCAGATAATCGAGCGGCGCCCACAACACCTGGTAGAGGAACTGCCGCAGCAACTGCGACACCATCGGACCGCGCCAGATGACCGGTTGCCGGTCGTCGATCAGGAAGCCGATCGACATCATTTTGATGCCATGCGCC